>JAYUKI010000844.1:0-3309 GCA_043764595.1 Myxococcales bacterium
AGCACAAGCCACGAGTCGACGCCTCTCGAGGCGCGCCACGTCTGCGGGCCGGGTCGAGGCCGAGTCTGCGAGGTCGAGACCCCCGCAGACTTCTAGCGAAGCGGAGAAGGCGAGGACTCTCAGGCCCGTACCTCTGGCAGGAGCTCGAGGGGCTGCGCCCCTCGAACAAGACCGCCGTCGACGCGGCGCGCGATTGACGCGACGTTCGAGGCCGATAGGGTTCGTCTCATGCGACGTCCCACACTTCCCATTCTTGCGCTCCTCGTTCTCGCCGCGTGCGATGGAGACGATGCTCCTGCGGTCACGCCTCCTCCCCAGCCCACCTCCGACGCGAGCCCGCCCGATGGGGGGCCGCCGCCGAACCCGCTCGACGCGCTTCCCATTGCCGAAGAGCTGAAAGGGGAGGGTCTCTCGGCTCCGGTGGACGTCGTTCGCGACGCCGCGGGAATCCCGCACGTCTACGCGGCCACGATCCCGGACGCGGTCTACGCCCAGGGCTTCATGATGGCGCAGGACCGCTGGCTCGAGATGGACTTCGGGCGGCGACAAGCTTCCGGAACGCTTGCTGAAATCGTGGGCGACTTCAGCGCCGCGGCCCTCGGGAGCGACATTCGCTACCGCTCGCACCACCTGCGCGGCACGGCCGAAGTCGGCTGGAAGAAGCTTCTCGCTTCGAGCGACGCCACGGACAAGCTCCTCGTGGCGACGTTGAAGAGCTTCACGGCGGGCGTGAACGCGTGGCAGACCGCGGCGCGATCGGGCAAATACCCGCTCCCGAAGGGAGGCCTCGAGGGCTATTACCAAGTGGCCAGTATCGCTCCGTGGTCGGAGCTCGATTCGCTCGTTCTCGGTGAGCTCCAAGCCTTCCAGCTCGCCTTCGACGCGACCACCGACGTGGCTCGCACGACCTGGGAAAAGGCCGAAACCGCCAAGCTCGTGGGCAATGCGGATCCGCAAAAGGCCCTCCGCGTAGGCTTCACCGAAGACTATTGGCGCTTCTTGCCCTTCGATCCGACGTTCACCGTGGACGGTTGGAAAGAAGTGCCGGGCGCGCCCACGGCCATGCGAAAGCCGTCCAAAGGCAAGAGCACCAAAGGCTCGCTGGCCCTCTACCGAAAAGACCTCGCCACCCTCGATGGCATTGGCCTCGACAAAAGGCGCGATCCGGATCGCGGCTCGAACAACTGGGTCGTCGCGCCAAAAAACTCCCAGAGCGGGCACGCGATGGTCGCCAACGACACGCACCTCTCGCTGTCGAACCCGGCGATCTTCTATTTGAGCCACCTCTCCACCAAAGACGGCTTCGACGTGATGGGGGCGCAGTTTCCGGGCATTCCCCTCGTGACCCTCGGCATGAATCGGCACGTGGGGTGGGGAAGCACCGTGAGCTACGTCGACGTGACCGACGTCTACCGCGAGACCGTGGTTCCGTGTGCGGCCGGTGGCGGCCAGTGCGTCGTGTTCAAGGGCGCGGAAGTGAAGCTCGTCGCCCGGGAAGAGACCTTCAAGTCGAGCGCGTTCGGGCGCCCTGGAGAGGAGACCAAGGTCACCTTCTGGGACGTGCCCCACCACGGCCCCATCGTGCCGCGCATCACGGGTTCCGGTATCGAGCCGCTCGGAGGCGAGGAGCTCTCGATTCGCTACACGGGCTACGAGTCGGCGCCGCTGCTAAGGGCCATTCTCGGAATCAACGTCGCCAAGAACGTGGACGAGAGCGTGAAGGCGCTCGAGAAGGACTTTGCCTACGGCGGACAGAACTGGGTCCTCGCCGACGACACGGGCAACATCGCGTGGACCCAAGCCATTCGCGTTCCGCGCAGGCCCAAAGGCACGAAGCCCTGGAAAGTGCTCCCGGGCGACGGAACGGCCGAGTGGGACGGCTACTTCGATTCGAAGCTCGCCCCGCACTCCAAAAATCCGGACAAGGGATACCTCGTGACGGCCAATGCCGATCCACTCGGCACCACGACGGACAACGATCCGGCGAACGAGCCCGAGGTCGGAGGATTCCCGCTCTACATGGGCTCGGACTACGATCCGGGTGCGCGCGCGGGGCGCATCACGACGCGCATCAAAGAGACGTTCAGCGCAGGAAAGAAGCTCGATCGTGACGGAATGGCCAGCATCCAAGCCGACGCCGTGACGAGCTGGGGCAAAGTGTGGAAGCCCGCGTTCACCTCCTCGGTCGACGTGTTGCTTGCCGAGATCGCGACGCCCGGAACCCACGCGGATCTCGCGCCACTCGTGGCTTCGGCGTCGCCCGCCGTGAAGGGTTTCTTGGCCGAAGCCAAGACCTTGGTCGACGGATGGTCGCTCGACACGCCGGCCGGTACCGAATCCGATGCCACGCCAAAACAAATCTCGGACTCCAAGGCGACGGCCATCATGGCCGCGTTCACCACGAGGCTCGCGCAAGGCACCCTCTCGGACGAGCTCGGCGAGCTGGGCGTGACCTTTTCGCGTGCGCCCACGCTCAAGCTCTTGGCCACGCTCCTCACGAACCCGAGCACGCTGAAGACCAAAGAAGCGCTGTTCGACGATCTTCGGACTCCCGAGGTCGAGACCAAGAAATTCATCACGGCGAAGGCCACACTCGACGCCATCGCGTTCATGTTCGCCGAGAAGACCCAGGGCGCCGACGCTTCGAAGTGGCGCTGGGGCAACATGCACACGCTCGCGCCGCAGTTCTTCCTTCCTCTCGAGTCTCTCGCGCTCAAGCGCGTGGGACGGCACGGCGGGGACGGCACGGTGGACGTGGCGGGTCACGGCATCGAGGACGACGACTATTCGTACGGCTCGGGTGCTTCGATTCGGTTCGTCGCCGACATGGACCCCGTCAAAGGGCCCGTCGCGCGGAACGTGATTCCTGGAGGGCAGGTCTTCGATCCGAGCTCGCCGCACTACACCGACCTCTACGATCTCTACGTGAAAAACCAGACGGTCGAGCTCGCCTTCCGCGTCGAGGACGTGGTCGAGAGTGCCAAAAAAGAGGCCGAAAAGAACAAGATCGGGCGCCGCCGCTTCACTCCGTGAACCACTGACGGCGAAGGCCGAAGGAGGCGCGAACGTTCGTCCGAAGGGCCGACCCTTCGCGCCTTTTTCGTCGTGCCCACGAAGGCGGCCGCCCACCAGGCGGTGCAACCGAAGGCCCGTCCTCGGCAGTCGCTTGACATTGTTAGACGGACCGTCCACTTATTGCGGTTCGCGCTGGGCGCGTCGAAAGGAAGCTCGGTCCCCTCCGTGTGGCTCGTTCGTCTCGCGCTACGTCGTCCGTACACCTTCGTGGTGATGGCGCTCTTGCTCCTGCTC
>JAYUKI010000845.1:0-11534 GCA_043764595.1 Myxococcales bacterium
CGTCGCTCCGCTCCTCGGACTACGGGAGTAGGCTTCCGGTGCTCGCTGCTCGCTCATCGCGCAAAAGCCTCGCGTCGGTCTCGACGGAAGCTGACACACGAATTTCGACCGGGCGCCTTACTGCATTTGGGGGTCGGGGCGACCGTTCGGGCCGAGTCCGACCTTCTTCAACGCATCGGCCTGCGTGGTGGGCGGAGGTCCCTCGTCCACCACGATGACCTCGAAAACGTCCACGCGGGTCCCGTTTTTCGCCTTCTCCACGCGTACGTCGAGCGTGCGCTTGGGGTCGGCTTTTGGACGAACGTGGGAGAATGTGGTGGAGGTCGTCCCGACCGTGATCTTGCCGTCTCCGACACGCGCGCGAAAGTAGTTCGCGACATCTTCGGGCTGTGCCGCGATCTCTCCGGACATCTGCAGGGTGAGCCGCGTGGTTACCTGGAAGCTTCGGGGCAAGGGGAGCCCGAACGCTTTGACGTCGCTCTCGACCAACTCGCCGGCGGCGAGGTGGTCGACAGGTTTTGGCAGCGCCTTTGGTGTGGGGGCGGGTGGCGGAGGATCGGGTTCTTTCCCGCAAGAAGCCGTCGCCAAGACCAACGACGCAGAGGCCACGAGCCATCCGAGGTTCGACCTCCCGAAGGCGCCTTTCGAGCGACGAGAGGACACGAGCGCTTTCATACCGACTCCGTCATTCCACGACCGAGGCCCACGCGTCGACGATGGTCTGGGTGCGGGGAAGGGACAGGGACTTCTTGAATTGGGTGACCGCGTTCTGGCCGGCGACCGCGTTGGGCTTCGAGCGATTGGCGACGAGCTCGTAGGACGTCGGAGTCGTGAGCATGGCCCCCATTCGCGCACCACCGAAGTAGTCTTGGGTGGTCTGGGCTTGTGCACACGCCTGGCTTGCTCGAACGGACACACCGGGAATGAGGTCGATGCCTTCGGACGAGAACTGCGTATTCGTGGGGAGCCCTGGAATTTTCCAGTCGCCACCATCGGCGAGGTTGCCCGCGGTCTTCGGCTTCACGTAGTCGAGGGCGTAGATGCGCGCCTGACCGTCTTGGCAGACGTTCGCGGAGCTGTTCACTCGGTACGACGAGAAGTTGAGGGTCTTGTCGAACACGACCATCGGTCCGGTGACACGCTCGCCGCCGTCCAAAGGCAAGAACCAATTGAGCTGCGGACGTGCTCCCGACGCTCCGGGAACTTCGGTCACCGACCAAACGACGTGGTGGTCGTTGGCAGGAATGGTTCCAAGATCTTCCTGGTCGCCGTTGGCCACGTTGATGATGAGGCTGCCCTTCTCTCCGAGGGAAACCACCGGTGGAACGGCGATGGGCTTGTCACCCGTGAAGCTCACGCCCAAGCCCGTGCCACGGGTATCGAGAAAGAGCTCGGCCTTCCACTTGCCCGGATCCGGGTTCGAGATGTCCATACGGAAGAGAGTCCCGTCGGCATCGCCCACGAATACCTTCTGTCCGATGCTGCCCGGATCGTTCGGAAACACCACCGGAGTGCCGGTGACCGGGGCATCGAAGGGACTGTTGATCACGCGGCATGCCGTGCCTCCGCCTGCGGGGCAAACGGCGCTGTCGCCGCCCCCGAGCAAACGACGCGGAACGTCGTCGTCGCCAGGCAAGGCTCGCGCAAAGTGCCGAATGATGCGCCCGTTGTCGAGGCGCACGATCGTGACGCTTCGTCCCGCGACGGCATCGGCGCAGTTGCCGGACCACCCGCGGACGTTGGTGCGTGGATTCATCACGGCCTCGCCGCCCGCGTACGGCGTCGTGGTGCTTCGCCGTGGGCAGCTCGGAGCCGAGCTGGAAGTGGGAACGTCGGAGTCAATGCCGCCCGGGAGGATCGCCACGCCGATTTCGTGCGGCTTGCTGTCCCCGGTTGGGTCCGAAGGATCGTTGATGAACACAGTGGTGATGGCGGGCGTACCCACGCGATCGCCGAAGAGCCCGTAGAGCTCGACGTTGTTCTTGTTCTTCTTGTCCTTCTTCTTGTCGTCGCCCTTCTTCTTTTTGCCCTTCTTTTTGCCCTTCTCGCTCCCACCCGCGGCTTCGGTCGTGGTGAGCTGCCAAAGGAAGTGAGGTCCCGGCGGCTTTGCGGCCGAGCGAAGGACGCCCGTGTTGAGGGTGTTGATGTTTCCATCGGTGACCGGCACATAGGCCGTCGCGTTCGGAATCTGGCCGTCGGCCGTGACGTCGAGCGCGAAGTAGCCGTCGTGTCCGAGGCCCGCCACGAGCGCGGTGTGCCAAGGAATATCCGAACCGACCTGCGCGGCCGAGCGCTCGAAGACGACGTCCTTCACGACGGGCGAGCCATCGAGGAGGGCCACCTGCCCGCCGGGGAAGTTCGTTTTGAGCTCGGGAAGGACTGCCGGAGGCACGAACGCCCAAAGCTCGCCCGTGGTGGTCGAGCCCGCCCGGCCCGGGTAGTTCACGTCGAACGCGTGGAGCAGGCCATCGGTGCTCTCGACGTAGAGGGCATGTTTTCGATTCGCGAAGAGATCCGAGAACTTCCGATAGCCTTCATCGCGCAGGAGCGATGCTGGCGGCCCAGCGATGGCGGGGGACGAGTGAATGATGGCGCCGAGGGACCGGCAGGCCTTCACGTCGGCCGTTTGGCCTTGTCCGCCCCCGATTGGGCAACGCGCGGCATAAGCGCCCACGACACCGTTGCTGGAGTCGGGCAAATCCGCCGGAGTGGCCGCGGTGGCGAAGCCCCACATGACACGCGCGCAGCTCGGCCCGCTCGTGAGCTTCTTCAGCTTCACGCCACCCGACAGGGTCATGTCTTTGCAGAACTTGTTGTCGACGTCGAAGAGGTCCTCGACGTCCGAGCTGCTCGAGCCAAGTGCGGTCTGGAACGTGCTCGAGCTGCCGACCGCGGCGCGGGTGAGAATCGTTTCGACTCCGCCAATCTGGACGACGCCGTCGTTCAACGTGGCCCCGTAGGGCCGAACCGATTCGTTCGCGTCGATGTGGCCGCCGACCTTCTCGGGAACTGCGGTGAAGAAGTAGCGGTCGCGATCGAGGCTCGCCTGGAGGTTGTGCTGGTAGTCGTCGCCTGCGGCTTGCGTGATGGCGACCGGAGCGGCGGCTCCTCCCGTGCAGATGTCACGCGTGCGCTGGAGCTGACCGGTCCAAATGTGGGACGAGGACGTATTGCCGAATTGGTTGGGTGCCGTGCGGGCCGGATCGGCCTGGAAAGACGGTACGAACGTCGAGCTTTGCGTGATAGCGCTTGCTCCGGTGCCAATGGTCGCGGCGCTGGAGTAGACGGGCACCGCACGAGTGGACGTTTGCCTCCCGATCGCGCCAAGGACCTCTGCAAAGACGCCGATGAGGTCGCCTTCGGACTCGGCGAAGTAGGCTCCTTGGGGAGGGACAGTCGTGCTGCCGGCGAGCGCAATGTCGTTCAGCTCACAGCACGCGCGCGCGCTCGTGGACTCCCACGCCGTGAGGCCTGCTGCCGTTGCGGGAGTCCCCGCGATGTTGTCGAACTGAGTCTTGCACGCGTTCGCGAGGTCCTGCGAGGTCGTCACGGAGGCTCGCCACGCTGCGCACGTTTTGGCGACCACCGGTCCTGGAAAGCCATCGTTGGCGACACTTGGGGCGACGGTCGTGTCGTGGCCGACGGCGAACCCGACGACGATCGTCGAGATGGGGCGCATCGAGCCCGGGACGTCCGACTTCAACCGAGCCGCAGTCCGCTGAGGATGGTAGAACGGACAGAATGCGGTGAGGTTCGGCGTCGTGGCTTCGGGCGTCGTGCCCGGCGTTCCGCCGTAGTCCACGATGTTGCCCGCCACGCCCGCGCTGCACAGCTCACGGGTGCGAAGGTCGAGGTTCGGCGCCCCGTCCGTGAGGAGCACGACGAACTGGTCACGGCAGCCGCCAGCGACGTAGGGATCGAGCTTCGGCGGATTGGCCGAGTCACTCGCACCCCAACGGAGCAGATAATCGTAGGCGCTCGCCATCATGCCGGCGATGGGCGTGCCACCATACGGACGTGCTGCGAGAATGGCGGTTTGCACCTTCGCGTTGTGCGAGGGAAGGTCGGCAGGATTGAGCCCACTCGAGGGGAACTCGACGAACGGTCCCTCCCACGAGGGGGCGTGTTGGTTTCGTGCACCCACCGCCATGGGGATGTCGTCCGAGCAACCCGTGATACGACCCAACATCGGGAAAAAGGCATTCCTGTTCGATTCGGAAACGCCCTCGGTCTGGCCCGCGCTAGTGCTGTTCGAATAGAGGAAGGTCCACCCTCCGCCGACGGCGGACTTCAGGGGCGCCGGAACCAAATTCAAGCCCGCAACCGTGGCGTTGTGAACGCCGCCCATGAATTCGCCGGTCCCAAAACCGCTGTCGTTGTCGAAGGTCATCAAGCCGAACCGTGCGTAGCTCGACGCCGCATCGATCTGACCGTCGTCGTTCTGTTCGAAGACGCACTTGCTTCCGCTCGCAGCCGATGGGTTTTTCCAGTTGTTCGAGCTGCCGTTGGGGAAGTTGTAGTAGCCGGAGCCGTTGGGCTTCCACGGGTAAGTCGCCAGCTTTTGCGTGTCGAACACGCGAGTCGAATAACCGGGCAGCGTACCCTCGCTGAGGTCCGGAAAGACACCGCACGCGTCGCTGCCGGTACCCGAAAGCGGACGATGGTGCGGGAGTCCGTAACCGTCGTCGTATTGCGCTTGAGGAGCGAGGGCTCCGTGCACCGCGGTCTCCCAATAGGCTCTGAGGAACGACGCGCGGTTCATGTCGTCGCCCGTGGGCGCCGTGCCGTCACGGTGCATGCGGCCGCAGCTCCAGAAGGGTTGGACGCTGCCCGTGAGGCCTTGGACGATCGAGCCCCAGCGGTTCGGATCTTGTCCGGCCACGCCGGGCGTACACACGGGCATGGTGCCGTTCGGCATGCGCTCCATCGAGCCCGAGGTGTCCACCAAAAGGAGCACGTTCGGCGGCGCCGCTTGGATGGGCGACTTGCCCTGAGCCCGTGCGGTGCACGGAGCGAGCGTGGCGACCGAAGCCGCGAGGACGGAGAGAGTGCCCCAAGCGAGCGAGGCGCGTCGTGCAAAGCGAGCGAGAGTGGGAGTGCGGTTTGCCATTTGGATTGTCCTCGTTCCTCTGCCTAGTTCCGGCGAACCGGACCGATGATCATGCGTGCGCGACCCATCTCGAGGGTTCGGGCGGCGGCGTTTCCAGCCGGCTCGACCGAGCCTCCTGTGGTCACCGTGATGCGTGCGAAGCTGAGTCCCAGGTTCTGATCGAAGCCGGGAGGAGGCTGCGTGAGCGTGGGATTGGAAAATTCAGCAAAGATTCGGCCTTGCATGAGGCTTTTTCCAGGCTGTCCCAGGCTGTGCTCCGTAAGGAGGGGGCGGCCACCCCACGCGGGGCTCCCGCCACCTAGTTTCCTTGCCTCGAGCTCCGTTTGCCCCACGCGCACGCAGGCCTTGGCAAGTCCCGAAGCCGACGCATACGTGGGCACGGAGAGGCAGTCGGTGGTCGGGGGGAAGGGGTTGCTGGCCTGCGCGAGCAACTGGTTGTTGACCAGAAAATCGGCGTTGCTCGAGTTGACGTGGTCGGCGACTGCCGCCATCGCGTATTCCGACAAGTAGTGCGCCTGCGTGGCCTGTCGCACGTAGCCGCTCGAGCGAACCTCCGAAGCGGCGCCACTAATGGCGTAGACGCCCATGAGGGCGAGGAGGCCGAGCGTGGCAGCGACGATGAACACGACCGCGCCACGAGAGCGCCTTCGGTTCGCGAGCACACGAGCACGATTCGTGATGGCTCGATTCGTGGTGGAAGGACGCATCAGTAATTCATCCTTGCTTGGTTCACGAGGGCAACCTCGCCTTGGGTCACGCGAGCACGCGCATAGAGGGCGCCAATTCTGTAGCGGTACATGAAGTCGCTGCCCGGAGGAGGGGGGAGCGCTTGGTCGCGATCGGGGGTGGCGGCTCGAGTCGTCAAGCGGTAGCGCACGGACCGAATGCGGTGCGGGCCCTGCGTGCCACGCCCGACGACGGACGGGGCCGCAGTCGTGATGTCTCGGTTGGCCCAAGGATCCTTGTCGGAGGGAAGGGACGTGAAACCGAAGGCGAGGGCCTTTGCGGAAGACCCTTCCGGTTGAGCGGGATCGTCGACGGTGAAGCCGAGCTTGAGATCGACTACGAACTCGGCCACGACCTCGGCATCGTTCGTCAAGATGGTGCCTGCGCCGTCCGCCGATATCCACGCTCGGTAGAGGTCGAACTTCTGTGTGGAAAGCGCGACACTCGCCGCGTTTTCGACCAGAGCGCCCGCAGTGCCGAGAGCACCCGTAGTGATGCGCCCGACGAACCAGTACGCTCCCTGAATCGGGGAAACACTGACCGTTTCGAAACCATCCACGCCACCGAACTGCGAGCCCGTCTCGAGCGAGGTCAGCGTTGCCGTGGGGTCCTGAAGGTAGACATAGGCGTTCGTGCCGTCCCACGTGGCGGGGATGACGCACGTCGCGGCGTAGTGGTAATAGCCCTTCGTGTCCGTGACCCGAGCGTAGAAGGCATGGCCGCCGATGGGCGCGAACACCTGTTGAAGCGCCGACTGCGCTTGTCCCGCGGGCACGGCCACTCCATTCACGTCACGAAGAATGCGAAGGAGGGAAGGATCGTCCAGGTTTAGTCGGAGGACTTTCCCTCCGCACCCTGGCGGCGCTCCAGGGTCGACGCTGCCGAAGTATTCGTCTCCGCTCGTGAGGTTGCCATAGATGGCCAACGCGTCGGGAGTCAGGGCAGGAACTCCCGGAGCTTGCGCTGCAGCCGCCGTTGCGAAGGCCGCGGGGGGAGCAAGTGCGCCACCTAGACCATAGGTCGTAATCGGGGTGAGGCTGCCGCCGGAGACGATCCGAATACCCGTGAGGTGCTGGAGCGGAAGAAGGCCTTTTGCCCCGTTTCCACCGGCGGCGTGCGACGCGCGCGGATCCAAGAAGATGTTCCCGGTCGTCATGAGGCCCGCGCGCGAGAGGTCCGAACGCAACCGCTGCGAAGCCAAACGGACGCTGGTCTCTGCCGCGTTTGCACGAACTTCTTCGTAGAACTGGTTGGCCACGTTCTTCGACAGGGAGACGACGGCGAGGCCGACGATCAGCCCAGCGACGAGCGACACGAGGAGCTCGATGAGCGTGAATCCACGCTGTCCGCGCGGTCGCCATCGATGGGGACGACGCACGATCCGACTCGCCCGCGAGGAAAAGGGACGTGTCATGTTGGGTTCTGCCTCAGCGTGGTGGTCAGGTTGACCGAGCGGAATCCATTGGGAAATCCGGCAGGTGTGGTCGGGTCGCCGGTGCCTGCCACACACCCCACGCGCCCACCCGCCGCGAGGTAAAGAACGCGAACTTCGGCGCGCATGAGTCCGTTCTGGTCCACCGACGGCTCGACGACCCATTGGAGCCGGTATTGGACGCAGATGGCCGCGCCGGTGGTGGTGACCTCCGTGTCGAGGAGCGGGCGACCGACGAGATCGTAGGCGGGAGAGCCACGATCGAGCATGGCGGCGGCGTTGGCGGGGATGGTTGCCGTAATCCAGGGAGTGTCCGCACCTGCGTCGGAAGTGCCCACCGGCCCAACCACGACGGGCGCGAGGAGCTTCGTGGCCGTGCCATGGTTCGATGGGGCCGTGGGGTTTTCCGCGTTGGGAAGGTTCCACGCCATCGAGTCTTGCCGAAGGCGTTCGATCCACTCGGCGCCGACGGCGGTGGCCACGTCCGTGCGACGGGCGTCCGACGAGCCCACGATGGATGCGCGCTGGAGGCTGAGCACGCCGGCCGTCCCGACCGCGAAAAGCGTAAGCGCTACGAGCACTTCGACCGCCGTGTAGCCGAGCGCGCGAACGCGGCTTCGAGCGCGTCGGCTCCGAACGCGTCGCGAAGCCTGCCCTTGCGGACGACTTAGGTCGGCGCAGACGAGTGAGGGCGCATGAACGTTGGGCGAAGGGAGGTTGGTCATGGGAGTTGCGACGAGAAAATGCGGGGAGCACTGCCTGGAGTCACGACGACACTGCGGGTGAGGCCCTGGCGAGCGCCGCCTTGGAACCGGGCGATGTCGACGGTGACGGGGGAAAGGAGAGCAGGAGCGCCCGTGAGAAGGGCAGCCGTCTGCGAGATGTATGCGCGACCGGTAGGCGTGAAGCAGATCCACATCTCCGTGCCACCCGGGACCGCCGGTCCGCGGAAGCCGGCAACGCGGATGTCGTACTCGACGAACCGCTGGTCACTGCCGAAGACCATGTTGTCCACGATCGGACTCGTGTTGGGCGCGACGACCGAGCTCGTGGGCAACGCGCCGCCCATGTTCATTCCGAAGGCGCCCGGGCTTCGGCACGAGCTCACCGGAACGAGGGGCGTGACCCCGATGGTGCGCTGCGCCTGTTGAACGGCGAACTTTCCTGGCACCGGTCCGATGGCACCGACCGAATCGGTGGAGAACACGATGGCGTGTGCGGAGCCAGTGGCCAGGGCGCGCGACCTGCCGCCCTGGACGAGCTCGGCGACGCGCTGCGCGGCTTGATAGACGGCGAGGTCTCGCGTGTTGCCCACGAGGCTCGGCAGAGCAAGAACCGCGAGGATCGAAATGATCATCACCACGACCATCAGCTCGATGAGCGTGACGCCGCGTGCCGCGCTTCGGTCACGACCGAAACGTGACCTCACGAGACTGGCGAAGGACGGGGAGGAAGAGTGCACCGGTCAAATAGTAGCAAGGTGCGTACCGCCCGTGCACCTTCTGAGTACCGCATTTTTTCCGAGGTTCCTGAAATGGCCGACCTCGAAAGGAGCAAACCTTTTCAAAAGGTATGAAAAAGATGCGTGATAGGACCTGCTCGGACGAGCAGTGTCGGTGAATTCGGGATACGTCCGATTTTCGGGTAAGTAGGGCGGCATGAAGCCAAGCCGCACTTCGGTTCTCGCAGTTGGTCTCGCTCTGGGTCTCTTTGGCTGTCCGAAGGAAGAGAAGCCTCGTGGCGATTTGCCTCCGCCGCTTCCGCCTTCGGCGAGCACTTCGTCCGCCCTTGGAGCTTCGGCGTGCGCGAATGGTGGCGGCGAAGTGAAAGACCCCTCGAGCGCGGCGTTCTTCCCGAAGACCGAGGGAGGCTACTGCGTCGACCCCCAAGGCGAGACGCGTACGTACGGCGAAAAAGGAAAATACTCGATGGACGAGGTCTGCACGACGGCGTTCGACGGTGAATGCGAAGTGTACAAGCGCTTCGGCCTCAAGCGTGTCGTGTCGTTTCGTTATGTCGATGGTGGCGGAAAAGGCGCCACGGTCGACATCGTGCTCTCCCAGTTCGCCGACGTCGCGGGGGCGTTCGGCATGTACACCATGCGCATCGTGGCGGGAGATCCCACGGACCCCTCGACGCCGCGCGTGATGGACGTCGGGCCAAAAAGCGCGACCGGTGGGCTTGGTGCGATGGGAACGGGACGCGCGTACGTCTGGCGCGGAAACATGGTCGTCGAGCTCCAATACAACAACGACCGGGAGACCCCGTCGCAGCTCAAGGCCTCGAGTGACGCGGCCCTCGCAGCCATTGGGCGCAGCATCGCCCAAAAGCTCCCCGAGGACACGGGCAAGCCCCAGAGTGCTCGCTATTTGCCCGACGAGATGCTCGTTCCGAACGGTGTGCAGTTCTTTCCGAAAGAGCCTTTCGGCTGGAAAAACGTGGGCCCCACGGCAATCGGCTACTACAAGGACGGCGACCGTCGATGGCGTACGCTCGCCATCGCGCCGCTCGACGAGGCGCAGGCCAAAGACGTCATGAAGACGCTCAAGCAGCGCCCCGGTTCGATTCCGGTGAGCGGCGCCGGCGATGAAGCGGTCCATGTCGTGAATCCAGGCGAAAGCGGCGCGCCGAAGGTCGAGGTCCTCGTGGCTCGCAAGGGATCCGTCGTCGTGGGCATCGCCGACGAGGAATATGCCATCAAGGCGGCCGCGCCCGAGAAGCAGCAAGCCGCACGCCTCACCAAGGACGAAGCGATTGCGAAGGCCAAGACGGCGCTCGACAAGGCTTCTGCCATGCCGGCCCCCGCTTCGTCAGCGAAAGGAGCTCCTTCGGCGGCACCGTCTGCGAGCGCGAAGCACTGACCGAACGCTCTAGGGCTTCTTCTTCGAGGACGCGCGCAAGAAGCACGCGTCCTCGATTCGTTTCTTCGCGCGGAGAGCGCGGGAGCTTTCGACGAGGCGCATGGTCACCGGGTCGTGGTAGCCGCTTGCGTCGCCCAGGGTGGGATCGAGCTTGCGAAGGTGCTCGACGACGAGGGAGGTGAGCCGATCGCGTACCCATTTTCCGACGAGCGACGCGAGACCCACGAGGGCATTGGTGCCGTCGGCGTCCCGTACGAACGCGAGCTCGCCGAGGCTTTCGAAGGCGTAGCGACTCTCCGCCTTGCCTTCGACGAGCGTTTGGTAGGGCAGGCCTCCGAGGCGGCCGAAGCGTGGGCCGTAGAAGTCGAACCCGCCCACTTTGCCCAGGGTTGCGAAGACGTGCTGTCCGTCCGAGGCTTCGCACGCGCGCAGGAAGAGGTCTTCCATGGCGAAGAGGTCGACGGAGAATCGGGACACCCCGCGCTCGCCGTGCTCGTTGATGCGACGGTTGCATATTGCAGTCGTTCGCACGTCGAGGATCTCGACACCGCGTGCTTCGAGCGCCTCGAGATCCCGTGCGCAGGTTTCCACGAGCTCTCTGCTGGCCACGAAGGGGTCGTCGTCGCGGAAGCACAGGTCTCTATGCTGCTTTGGGCAAGGTGCCGTCAGCGTTTTCATCGGTACGAGCGACAAACGCGCGAAGAGCTCGGCCGGGGTTCGTGCGGCCAAGAGGGCACCGTCGCGCATATCGAGCGCGCGAGCCCACGCCTCGCCCAGGGCACTCTCTCCGTACGCCACGAGCCCTTTCGAGTCGCCGAGGCGTGCCGCAAGCTTGCCCCGCGTGCGTCGCGTGGCCCAACGTTCCCCCGCCTCGTTCGCGCGGGCTCGCACGGCGGTGACGACGAGTGGTCCGAGAAGGGGGCCGAGGCCGTTTTCGTCGACGCCGAGAAGCAGGCGTGTTGGACCCGCCTTTGGCCGAGCACGGTTTTGACCCGAGCGGGGAGCCTTTTTCTTGCGATTGGGCGAAGCGCTCGATGTTGAAAGAGTATCGTTGACGAGGCTCTGGGACATGCTTACCGTCTTGCGCCCCCGAAAGAGGCATGGGGACCTTCTTCTCGCACGGCCGCCCCTCGGGTTCGAGGACGAGCTCACAGTGGAGCTCGCTTTCGGATTTTGACTGGGCCGCGAAAGGGACAGCTTCAGCATGAACAAGCAACAGCTCAAGAAGTTCAAGACCCTCCTCGTCGAAAAACGCGACGAGATCGTGAAGAAGGCGAAACAGACGCTGGAGGAGGACATGTCGCTCGACTCGAACGACCTGCCCGACGAAATGGATCTCGCCTCGAGCGAGTACCTCCAGAGCTTCACCTTCCGTCTCCGCGGCCGCGAAAAGGTCTTCCTCGAC
>JAYUKI010000846.1:0-3304 GCA_043764595.1 Myxococcales bacterium
GGCGAGGTGGCTGGACGGCAGAATTTCGCCTCCAATGGCGAGGCCCACGCGCGACGTGGCCGGATCGAAGACCACGTGCACGGGCTCCCGCACACGGGGGAGTGCAGCGAGCAGCTCTTCGGGCGAAAACACGGGGGACGGGCCGGGACGGTAGGTGCCTACGGACGGGATCTGTGACATCGGAACCCGCGCTAGCACACTTGAGAGCGAGGAGGTTGTCAGGCGGTGGTCAGGTCGTACACGGAAGCAGGCCGGACCACGTCTGGGGTAGCGTTCGGCCATGTCGGTTTTTCGAACGCTCGAAAAGGGGCTCGATTGGGGCCTCCACGATGCAGGGCTCGACGGTCTCTCGGTCGACTACGTCGCGGCGGAGCTCGTGCTCGTGCTGCGGATAAAATTTGGCCGCCACCAAGAAACCGAGCGGCGTGCGCGTGTCGTGGTGACCGGTCTCGTGTGGGCCATCATCGAACCACCCTGCCTCGACGAAAACGGCGACCTGAACGACTGCGACATGCGCATCGACCTTGTCGATGGGGGGCTCGTCGCGGAGCCCAGCATGCCTTTGCCGAAGGTTCCCGAGGGAGCGTTCGGGCAGTCGATTTACGTCGCGGATTGGAATGCCTTCATTCACGTCGTCGGTCGGCACGCACGCCTCGAGTGGCTGGAGCCCGAGCCCACCGCCACGGACCCGCAGAGCCAAGTGCTTTTCCCAGGCGAAGCGATCGACGGTCCTGCCGAAGACTGAGCCATCGGCGTCTTTACAGGCCCCACGGGTGCATCGTATTGGACGTTTTCCCATGCGCTCGAAGTCGAACCTCTCGCCCCGAAATCGCGGACTCGCCATTTTGGTGGGTTGTTCGACCTGTGTCGCATTGAACCTCTACGTGATGCGCACGTGGGGAGAGTTCTACGTTTTTCTCTTCCCGTTCGCGTTCGCGCTCGCGCCCGTCGGGCTCATTCTGTTGGTGACGGGGAGGAGCACCACGGACCTCCGGACCGGCAAGCTCCCGATATGGGCGGGGCACGTGATGCTTGCCCTCATGGTCACCGGTGCAATCCTCGGGTTCGTAGCCAATCACGCCGTGAAGAAATGACTTCGCGGGACGGGCGCTCGTGGAGAGCGATGCTAGGGTTTCGGCATGGCTTTGAAACTATGCGCGGGTTGCGAACGTCACGTCCGTGAGCGGGACGAGCTCTGTCCATACTGTGGGGAAACCACGTCCGCCAAAGTTCGCGTGCCTTTGTCGCACGCCACTCGGTCGGCGATGTTCGCGGGGGCGGGCTTGATGGTGGTCGCTGCCGTCGAGGGGGCATGCGGAGGGCCGGTGTATGGCGCTCCGATGTGGATAGACCCGACCGACGACGCGGCGGTCCCAAAAGACGCGAGCGTCGATTCGGCTTTTGCGTACCCCGACGCGGCCAATGCTGCATGCTTCGAGAACTTGGGAGACGAGGTCGTCGGCCTGCCACCTACGGCCTACCGGGACGTATGCACGTCGCAGGACATTGCCGATGCCGAGGCCGTATGCCTCGTTTCGGTCCACACGGGCCAAGCTTGTTCGGCTTGGACCGGGGCCCACCCCTCGTGCGCACGGTGCCTTCTAGGCGCGCTTCGGGGCGAGCTTCCGACGTCCACGCCGCTGCCCGCCCTCATTCCAAGAACGCCTGATGTCCTGACGCCCAGCTTGGCGGCATGCGCTGCTCTCGTCCTCGGTCGTCCGGAGTGCGCGCTTCCCGTGTCGAGGACGGCCGCCTGCGTGACCGGCAGTTGCACGACGTGCAAAGACGAATCCACGCGGGCAACGTGCAAGGCCCAAGCGGAAGGCACCGTGTGTCGAACTCCGATCGAGTTCGAATGCACCGAGGCGATTCGCATCGGTTTCGCTCGATGGGACCGCATCTGCCAAGGCGCCAATCTGGGCTCCACCTACACCAAAGTGGCCACGTATCTCTGCGGCTCTCCGCCAGCCGACGGAGGCTTGGACGCGGCCAGTGACTAAATTAATTTAGTGCAGGGCCGGCGGTACTCTAGCTCCGATTCGGCAATCGTTAGTACGGCCTACTCGACCAGCCGAAGGGCCGTTGGGGGGCGCCGGTCGGATTCTTCGTCCATGAAACGGACGATCGCCAGGTCGTTCGGCTCGCCCCTTTCGACGAGCGCGCGTCGCACTCGAGCGCGGTCCTCGGGGGCTCGGTTCTGGCTGACTTTCACTTTGCCTTCGAGATGCTCGATGCGTATCTCGATACCGACGATGCCCGTCAAAAGCTCTTGGCGAAGGGCATTGGACAAGAGATCGGTCGACCACTGTTTAGCTTCGTGACGCTCGAAATGGGCCGCAAGCTTCTGCACGCCCACGAGCGTATCGGCGCCATTCACAGCCACGGCGCGACCACGGGCATGTACGGCGACGTAGTTTATCGTAGGCACTTGCTCGGAGGGTTCTTCGTAGTGGCTCGCAGAGACGTACGCGTGGGGGCCTTGGAAAACGACCGTGACCGGGCGCCCGTCGGCATAGCGCCATATCTCGGCCGGGCGCGCGACGTGCGAAATCAACGTTCCGAGTGGACCTTGCCCTCGATCGAGGACGAAGGGCAGGTGCGCGATCTCCGGATCGCCATCCACCGACACGACGAGAAGGCCAAAGCCGAGGTCGTCGATGATCGTTTGGAGCCGCTTGGGCTCGTCTCGTCGGAAGATTCGTGGGTTGTACACGGGACGAGCCTCGGTTCGGGCGGACTACTTCGCGGGTTTGACGAACTTGAGGGCGAAACGGTCGCTCGTCCCGCGCTTTTCGGCGGCCTTCATGGGCGACGCATTCCAGTCGCGGCTGTCCTTGGGATTGCGTAGGAACTTGCCCTCGGTCTCGAGCTTGAAGCCGGCCGCCACGACCTCCTCGCGCACCACTTTTTCTTCGATCCGGTGGAGGGTGTCCGTTTCGGTCGTGCCGCTGCCGTCGCGACCGGCGTGGTCGACGATGGCATAGACGCCACCGGGCTTCAGCGCTGCAAAAATGGCCCGATTCATTTTGGCGCGATCCGTCTTCAGCCAAACCGTGTCGTGGTAAAAGAGAACGTCGACGACGCAGTCGAGGTCTTTCACGTCGGCCGGGAAGGGCTCGTCGAGCTCACGATCCACGCGAACCACGTTCTTGTTTTCCGGTTTGGCAAGCCGAGCCGCCCAGCCCTTCTCGGCGAAACGCTCGAGTACGAAGCGATTGTTCTGGCCGTACACTTTGCCTTCGGCTCCCACGGCCCGCGCGAGAAGCTCGGTCGTGTAGCCGGTTCCCGAGACGATCTCGCCGAC
>JAYUKI010000847.1:0-11486 GCA_043764595.1 Myxococcales bacterium
ATGACGTTGTTGTCCTCGAACCGGAAGATGGCTTGGGGGTCGTGGAGGACGATGTTCGTGTCGAGGACGTAGTTCTTCTTCATGGGGAGTCGGGTGCCCACATCTTCGGCCTCATGGGCCTTCGCGACGACGAGGGGCAGCTTCGGGAGCTTACGTGCAAGCCAGGCCAGGGAAAAGCATGGAAAACGTGGCCAGGCCGTCCGAAAGCCCTGCCGCGGGCGCGCAGAAGAGCGCGAGGAGCGAATTGCCCGCGAAAACCCCGCGGAGCGTGCGTCTCGGCGAGCCTTGCGCTAGCGCCTCGGGTGGTGCCAGGGTGCGCGCCATGACGCGACCCCCGACGACCTACTGGGACTACATCAAAGTCGAAGAGCTGCTCGCCCTCCAGAGCGGCATTGCCGAGTCGGATGCGGACCTCGCGAACGACGAGGTCCTCTTCATCGTCGTGCACCAGATCGACGAGCTCTGGATGAAGCTCGCACTGCGCGAGCTCGTGACCGTGCGAGACCTTTTTGCGCGTCCCCGCGTGCCCGAACAAGCCCTCTCGAGCGCGGTCCGCGGCATTCGACGGATGGACCTTCTCTTCCGCCAAATGGCGGAACATTTCGCGCTGATGGAGACGATGACCACACGCGACTACCTCGGGTTTCGCGACAAGCTCTCCCCGGCCAGCGGATTCCAGTCGGCCCAGCTCCGCGAGATCGAAATCTTGCTCGGTTTGGGCGACGCCGAGCGCATCCCGCTCGGGTCCGAGCATTCCTACATGCAGGCCCTCCGGGCGCCGGGCGGCGGCGAATCTCCGGCCTCGCGAAGGGTCGAGGCGCGCCTCGCGGACAAGCCGACGCTGCGCGACGCCGTCCACGCCTGGCTCATGCGAACGCCCATCCAAGGCTCGGTCCCGGAAGACGAAAACGACATGGCTTCCGTCCGCGCGTTCGTCGAGTCGTACCTCGTGGCGCACGCTCGTGCGACGGATCATGCGCAATCGCTCGCGAAGACCACGGCGCTCAGCCCGGCGGACGTGGAGCGGCTCGCGACGCGCTACGAGCGCGAGAAGGCCGACACCCGGAAATACCTTCTGGCCGAGGACCTCGAGGGCGACGACGCTCGAGCGAACGCGTCGCGCTTGCGTGCAGCCCTCGTGTTCATCGAAAGCTACCGTGAGCTGCCCCTTCTCGCGTGGCCGCGCGAGGTGGTCGACGCCCTGGTTGCCCTGGAGCAAGGCTTCGTCGTGTTTCGCCAGCGCCACGCGCGCATGGTGGAGCGCATGATCGGACGACGGACCGGCACGGGAGGCTCGGCGGGCGTGGATTACCTCGACCAAACGGCGCTAAAATACCGGGTATTCCGCGACATCTGGGCCGTGCGGACGCTCCTCGTTCGCGAGGGTGAGCTCCCCGCGCTCGAGCGGCCCGACTTCTACGGCTTCGCCACGAGCTGAGCCGCAAGGGCGACGATTGCCGACGCGCCAAAGCCGCGTGCAACGCGATTTCGGTGCGCGGTCCTTGTGGGCCCGAGCGTGGCGGAGGAACATCACGCCGTGCACCTCAGCGTCTTCGACATGTTCACCATCGGCATCGGTCCCTCCAGCAGCCACACCGTGGGGCCGATGCGCGCGGCGCGAAGGTTCGTCGAGAGCCTCGACCAGGCGACCCTGCTTCCACGGGTTCGTGGGGTAAAAGCCGAGCTTTTCGGATCGCTCGGGCACACTGGGAAGGGCCACGGGAGCGACGTCGCGGTGATGCTCGGGCTCGAAGGCGATCGCCCCGAGGAGCTCGATCCGGACACCGTCCCCGCGCGCATCGACGCCATTCGAACGAGCAAAGAGCTCAAGTTGCTTGGCTGGGCGAACGTTCGCTTCGATCCAGGCAGCGAGCTCAGTGAGCGCGGATCGAGCCAGAGTCTCGTTTTTCACCGCCGCCAGAGCCTCCCCGCACACCCGAACGGCATGCGCTTCACGGCCGACCTCGAAGGCCAAGACCCCTTCGTGCGCATCTACTACTCGGTCGGCGGAGGTTTCGTCGTGAACGACGGCGAGGTGGAGGCGTCGCTCGGCGAACGGAAGCCCCCGCCCTTTCCGTTCACGAGCGGCGCCGACTTGCTCGCACTGACCGAACAGCACGGGCTGTCGATCAGCACGCTCGTGCTCGAAAACGAAAAAGCGCTCCGCACGGAGAGCGAAGTCCGCGGCGGTCTCGCGAAGATAGCGACGGCCATGCAGGCCTGCGTGAAGCGCGGGTGCGAACGCGAAGGCATTCTGCCCGGGGGCCTGAAAGTGCGGAGGCGTGCGGCAGCCCTCTATCGCAAGCTCACGTGCGACACGCGCGTCAGCGATCCGCTCGTCGCGATGGACTGGGTCAACTTGTGGGCGTTGGCCGTGAACGAAGAGAACGCCGCAGGAGGCCGCGTGGTGACCGCGCCGACGAACGGCGCCGCGGGAATCTTGCCGGCCGTGCTCCACTACTACCTGCGCTACGTGCCGAACGCGAACGACGACGGGGTGAGCCGCTACCTTCTCACGTGCGCCGCGATGGGAATGCTCTACAAGCGAAATGCCTCCATTTCGGGCGCCGAAGTGGGCTGCCAGGGCGAAGTGGGCGTGGCGTGCAGCATGGCCGCAGCCGGCCTCGCCGAGGTGATGGGCGGCACCCCGGAGCAGGTCGAAAACGCGGCCGAGATTGGCATGGAGCACAACCTGGGGCTCACATGCGATCCGGTGGGAGGCCTCGTGCAGGTGCCGTGCATCGAGCGGAACGCGATGGCTTCGGTGAAGGCCATCAACGCCGCGCGTCTGGCCATGTCCGGCGACGGCAAGCACAAAATCTCGCTCGACAAGGTCATCGCCACGATGCGCCAGACCGGCGCCGACATGATGACCAAGTACAAGGAAACAGCACGCGGCGGCCTCGCCGTGAACATTATCGAGTGCTGACGGGAACGGGAACGGGAACGGGAACGGGAACGGGAACGGGAACGGACGACGATCCGTGAGTGGCTTCTAGCAAAAGGCACTCAGGGACATTTGACACTCAGTGCCAGAATGCTATTCTCTCCTTCGTCGCAAGGAGAGAGCCGTCATGCGCATTCCGTCCCAAGGTCTATCGAAGTCCGAAGTCACCCGAACCCTGAAGGAAGCCCGCAAGAACGACTTCCCCTGGAGGGACGGAAAGCTCTTTGCCTACACGTTCGAGGCGGGGGCCGACGTCGAGGAAGTCGGGAAGGCGGCCTTCACCGAGTACCTCACCGAGAATGGGCTCGATCCCACCACCTTCCCGAGCCTCGCCACGTTCGAGAACGACCTCGTGGACATGGCGCGTCGGCACCTTGGCGGGGACGAGCGGGTGGTCGGCAATTTCACGAGCGGTGGAACCGAGTCGATCCTGCTCGCCGTCAAGACCGCGCGGGATCATGCGCGGGTCACGCGCCCCGAGATCACGCACCCGAAGATGCTCGTTCCTGAGACCGCGCACGCCGCGTTCCACAAGGCCGCGTGGTACCTCGGGGTCACCCTCGTGCCCACGCGCGTGTCGGAAACCACTTACCGCGCCGACGTCGCCGACATGCGCGAGAAGCTCGACGCGGACACCATCATGGTCGTCGCCTCGGCGTGCTCGTACGCCCACGGCGTGGTCGATCCGGTGCGCGAAATCGCCGAGCTTGCGGCGTCCCGTGGCGTGCTTTGCCATGTGGACGGCTGCATGGGCGGCTTCTTGCTCCCCTACTTCAAGCGCCTCGGCGAGCCCGTGCCGGACTTCGACTTTCGCGTCCCCGGCGTGACGAGCATGTCGATGGACTTCCACAAATACGGACTGTGTCCGAAGGGCGCGTCGGTCGTGCTCTACCGGGACGAGAGCCTGCGACGTCATCAGATCTTCGTGTGCGCCGCGTGGACCGGCTACACGATGTTCAACGCGACGATCCAGAGCTCGAAGTCGGGTGGGCCGCTCGCCGCCGCGTGGGCCGTGCTCCAGTTCATGGGCGAAGAAGGCTACCTCGGCGTGGCCAAGAAGCTTCTCGACGCGAAGAACGAGCTCGTGGCCGGCATTCGGGCGATCCCCGAGCTTTACGTGATGGGCGAGCCCGAGATGAGCCTCGTCGGCTTCACGTCCGACACGCTTTGTGTGTTTTCCCTCGCGGACGCGCTCAAAGCGAGAGGCTTTGCCGTGCAAGCACAGCTCGGCTACGGCGCCTCCAAGGCGAACATCCACATGACGATAAACCCTGGAAATACCCGGGTCATCGAGGAGTTTCTCGGTGTGCTTCGCGAGGAAGTCGCGACGCTTCGCGCGGCCGGACCGCGAACGGACGCCGCCGACGTACAGGGCCTCGCGGCGATGCTCACCCAGGTTCTCGCGGCGGATACGACCGGCGAAGCGGCCGTCCAGGCGATCGGCTCGTTCGGTGGCGGAAAGGGACCGATGGCCGACGCGAACCGTTTGCTCGACGTGCTCGGCCCGAACGAACGAGAAAAACTCTTGAAAGCCTTCGTCGGCCGGATGTTCACTCCGTCCCCGGAATGACCGAAGACTCCGACACGCCGCGCGCCCCCGGCCTCCGGGATCGCAAGAAGCTCGAAGCCACCGCCACACTGGCCGCAGTGGCGAAGCGTCTCTTCGTGGAGCGAGGCTTCGAGAGCGTCACCGTGGACGAAATCGCCGAGCTCGCGAACGTCTCGCGTCGCACGTTCTTTCGGTACTTTCCCACGAAAGAAGACGTCTTTTTCGGCCGAAGACGAGCGCAGCTCGAGGCCCTGGAGGAGGAGCTTCGACGGCCAAAGAAGATCGAAGCTCCGTTTGCGACCGTCAGGCGGGCGCTTCTCTCGGTCGCCGGGCTCCACCTCGCGGCGAAGGACGAGATCTTGGCCGAGCACCGTGTCCTCGCCGCCTCTCCCATGCTTCTCGCGCGCGACCTCGAGTGGGACAGGAAGGCCTTTTCTGCCTTGGCCACTGCGCTCATGCGGGACGGTGGTGAGCCACGACGCGCGCGCATCGCGGCCGGCGCCATCGTCGGCGCACTGCGCGTGGTCATCGAATCTTGGGTCGAAGGTGGCGCTACGAGCGATCTCGTGGCCGAGGGAGAAGAGGCACTCGACCTTCTCGCGCCACTTGCTCCACCGCGAAGGAAGCCACCTGCCAAGCAGAACCCGTAAGGGGCCGCTCAGAACGAACTTGCCCGTATCGGCGAGGACCGGGCGTCGCAGTCAAGGCGCGGCGACGACAACTGCTGTATTTCGAGGAGCCGCAACGCCGCATCGGGCGCGCGGGACCGCCGAGACGGGCAAGTTCTTCTTACCTAAGGCTCATTCTTTGCGCGGGTCTTTGACGGCCGGAATGCCGCCTGGCGGCGACATCGCGCGCGCCACGTTCATCCCTCCGGCCACACGCATGTGAAAGAGTCGAAGCTCGCGAACCGCATCGATGTGGTGCGGATCGATGGCGACGGCCTCTTTCATGTGGCGAAGCGCGTCGGCCAGGCGGCCTTCATGACGCTCGAAGAGGGCGAGTCGGAAGAGGGCATCGCCCGACCGTGGAGAGAGGGCCACGCCGCGCAAGAGCGCGCTCCGAGCTTGCTCGCGCGAGCCGAGATCCGAGCGGGTGAGGCCGAGGCAATAGCCGTAGAGAGTCTCGAGCTCGGCTTCCGGACGCGGTGTAGCTTCCCGAAGCCTCTCGACGATGGCGAGCGCCGACACGAGCTCCGAACGTCGCACGAGCCCACGGGCCTTCATCCGTGCCAGCGCCGGATCTTGTTCGACCTCCGCGCGCGATGGTGAAGGCGTCGGACTTGGCGGCGCCGAAGCCGCCGGTGCCGAAGAAATCTTGGGCTCGCTCTGGCGATCGTCGCTTTCGCGACGGGGGTCCCGAACGACGGCGCGGTGCACGCCCGAAATGGGCACTTCCACCGAGGGCGGCCGGAGAGGGCTTGGCGCCCGGAACTGGAGCGAAGCGCGCCGAAGCGCCTCGCTTTGGGGCGTGGTTGCCGCGACCCGGGCACGGCGCAACAGAAGGAGCGCGTAGACGACGCGCGCATCGATGGCACCTGGCCGGAGAAACTCGAACACGGAGAGAGGCTTTGGCTCGGTAAGCATGCGCGCCACACGGGACTCGTCGTCCGTGAGCTCGAGGTCGGCGAGCGCCTCGAAGAGCCCGAACGACGGGGCTCCCGCTTCGTATCCGGCAAGGACGATGGGCCGGTCTCCGACACGCTCGAGAGCGTCGCGTGCCCGCCCGATCGAAAAGACCTCGCGCAGGCCCCGCAGGACGGCTCGTCCCACCGTCGCCACGACGTCGGCCCGGCCGTAGCCGTCGAGCAGGTCCTCGCCTTCGTAGAACCCGAACCGGGTGGTCGGAGCGAGGTGGAAAAGGCTCGTCAGCTTTCGCGCGAGCTGCTCCGAAATAGCCATGGCGAGCAGGTCCTCGCCCACGGCACCGCTCTCGCGGACGACGTCGCCGAAGAGCACCTTCGGTCCGCGCGACGACGCTCGCGTTGCGAGGGTCGCCAGCGCCGCATTCATGCCCTCGGCATCGAGGAATCCAAGCTCGTAGAGGACCTGTCCGAGAGGCATCGGCGCCTGCGTGCGCGCTCGGCAGACACGCCCATCACGGAAGGTGACCGCAGCCACGTCTGCGCCGGACTCGGAGAACACGAACGTCCCGGTAAGGGAGCGATCCTCGGCGTAGGAGAGCAGCTGCTCGACCGGCCGAGAGTCGAGGAGTCCGTCTGCGGAAGGGCGCGTGCGCGCTTGGGATACGACGTTCACCCGCTCAGGGTAGCAACTCGAGCCGACAAGTGACGTCGCGTGGAGGACTTTTGTCACACCCCCCCACACCGAGGAACCGGCCGTACCCGAGGTACGTTCGGGTGCCGATGCGGCCGAAAGCTCGGAGATTCCAAGGGGCAAAGCACAACCTTCGCCGTTCGGGACGGGTCGGGTAGAGTGCGCTCGTGCATGTTCTCGTCGTCGAAGATGATCCCAAGCTTGCCGATTTTTTGACGCGCGTCCTCAAAGACGAAGGGCACACGACCTTCGTCGCGGGGACCGCGCACGCCGCCCTCGAACGAGCCCCGCGTGAGACCTTCGACGCGATCCTGCTCGATTGGATGCTTCCGGATGCGGAAGGCCCGGTGGTGGCCGAGCGCCTACGCGCGGCCGAGGTGCACGCCCCCATCTTGATGCTCACGGCGCGCGGGGAAACCGCCGACAAGGTGACGGGGCTCCGCGCCGGCGCGGACGACTACCTCGTGAAGCCTTTCGAGCTCGAAGAGCTCCTTGCACGACTCGAGGCCCTCGTACGGCGCGGGAAAGTCGGCGTGGCCCTCACGGTCGGAGATCTGACACTCGACAGGCTCTCTCGACGTGCCGCGCTCGCTGGGGCACCACTCGATCTCACCGCGAAAGAGTTCGCCCTTCTCGTTCGACTCGCCGTCGATGCCGAGAAGGCCGTAGAGCGGACCAAGCTGTTGCTCGACGTGTGGCAGCTCAAGTTCGATCCAGGCTCCGGCGTCCTCGACGTGCACGTGAGCCGCGTACGCGACAAGCTGGGCGACCGCGCGTGGATGATCGAGACCGTCCGCGGCACGGGCTATCGGCTCCGCGCCGAGAAAACCTGACGGGTCAGGGCGCACCAGAGGTTCGTTTTGCAGCTCCGAAGGCGCATCGTCCTCACGACCACGCTCGTCACCGCCGTGGCGCTCGGCGGGGCTTTTTTTGCCATCTCCACGGCGTTCACCCGACTCCAAGAAGGCCAGCTCGATGGCGAGCTCGTGGCCGTCGCGCGGTCGGAGGCCCGGGAGGCGCCTGCGTTCGGGTTTTCGTTCAACGAAGGCCCAGGTCCGCCCACGAACGACGTCGGCCCGCTCACGAAGCACGGAGTCATCTACGGCGACGACGACCGTCCACTCTCCGTAACGGCTCCGTTCGACGTCCACGCCCCCGAGCGCCGGACCTTCGCGCACCCGAGCGGCGTCTGCTTCGATTTCAATCATGACACGCACCACTACCGAGGCGTGATCGTCGGCATTCCGGGACACCCGAAGAAGGCCGTTTTGCTCGCGGCACTCCGCGAGGACCTCGATGCCGACGAGCGATTCTTGCGGGACGCCATGGCGTTCGCGTTCGTCGTGGCCCTCTTCTGGGCGGGGCTCGTCGCGAGCTTCGTGGTCCGCCGACTCACCCGCGAGCACGAGCGCATTGCGGAGGTGGCCAACCGCGTCACGTCCGGCGACCTCACGGCCCGCGTCTCCGCAACGTCGGGCGATCGCGAGGCGCTCAAGCTGTCGCGCGACGTCGACGAGATGATCGACACGATCTCGACGCTCATGTCGTCGCAACGTCGCTTCGTGGCGCACGCCGCGCACGAGCTGCGATCGCCGCTCACGAAGCTCTACGGAGAGCTCCAGCTCGCAGTGCGCAAGGAACGCGACGCGACCGTACTGCGCCGTGCCATCCACGAGGCTCTCGAGTCGACACGCGCCCTCAAGAGCCTCACCGACGACCTCTTGTCGCTCGCGAAGGTGGCCTCGGGCGACACGGCAAAAGAAGATGCCATACTCTCGTCGGTCGTGGAAAACGCGGTTGCACTCACCCGCGAGCTCGCAAGCGAGCACGACGTGACCTTTTCGACGGCGGGGCTCGACGTGCACGTCTTCGGGCGTCCGAACGATCTGTCGCGTCTCTTCCGGAACCTCCTCGAGAACGCGGTCACCCACTCGCCCGAGGGCGGGACCGTTCGGGTTCATGGCACCGTCAAGGAACAGCGCGTCCGCGTCACGGTCGAGGACGAAGGCGAGGGCGTCCCCGAGGAAGACCGCGAACGCATCTTCGAGCCCTTCTACCGCAGCGCGAAGTCGAAATCGCGCGCCTCGGGGGGCTCGGGGCTCGGACTCGGCATCGCCCGGGAGATCGCCAAGAGCCACCGCGGCGAGCTCTCCATCGACCGAGGCGACCGAGGCGCACGGTTCACCGTGGACCTGCCCGTGGCGTCCGCACAGGACCGTCCCCCACCTTCGACCTGAGGCTCCCGAAGTCCGCATTCGTCGAAAGCGTTCTTTGGTCGAGCCCCGGGCCTCGCCAGGAGGGCCGCGCTCGTGTATCGAGTCCCGCGAAATGATCCGCCTCGATTCGATCGGCCGTCAGCACGGGCAACAAATCCTCTTCACCGACGCCTCCGCCGCCGTGAACCGCGGCGAAAAAGTCGGCCTGGTCGGGCCCAACGGCTCGGGTAAGACCACGATTTTTCGAATGATTTTGAAGGACGAGACCCCCGACACCGGGTCCGTCACGGTCGACCGGGGAACCACGATTGGGTACTTCAGCCAAGACGTCGGCGACATGGCCGGAGCCTCGGCCGTGGCCATGGCCATGGCGGGAGCGGGCGCCGTGGCCGACGTCGCCAAGGAGCTGCGCGATCTGGAAGCCGCGTTCGCGGATCCCGAGCAAGCCGATCAAATGGACGCTCTCGTCACGCGGTACGGCGACGCCCAGGCCCGCTTCGAGGAGCTCGGCGGCTACGCGCTGGAGGGCAAAGCCCGCGAGGTCATGGCCGGGTTGGGCTTCTCCGAAGAGGTGATGGACGGCGACGTCGAGAAGCTCTCCGGCGGTTGGAAAATGCGCGTCGCGCTCGCTCGCGTGCTTCTCATGCGGCCGGATGTCCTGCTGCTCGACGAGCCGACGAACCATCTGGATCTCGAGTCGATCCTCTGGCTCGAAGCGTATTTGAAGAACTTCGAAGGCGCGCTGGTGATGACGTCCCACGATCGCGAGTTCATGAACCGCATCGTCGGCAAGATCCTCGAGATCGACGGCGGCGAGCTCACCACGTACACGGGCAACTACGACTTTTACGAGAAGATGCGCGCGATCTCGGAGAAGAACGCCGAAGCGCAGTACGAGCGGCAGCAAGCGATGCTCGCGAAGGAAGAGGCGTTCATCGCGCGCTTCAAGGCCCGCGCGAGCCACGCGGCCCAGGTGCAGTCGCGCGTGAAGAAGCTCGAGAAAATCGAGAAGGTGGAGCCCCCGAAGCGCCGTCGCAAGGTCTCGTTCGACTTCCCGAAGCCGCAGCGCTCGGGCGAGGACGTCGTGAACCTCGAAGGCATCAAGAAGGCCTACGGGTCGCGCACGATCTACGACGGCTTCGGAATGCTCATTCGCCGCCGCGAACGCTGGTGCGTGATGGGCATCAACGGGGCCGGAAAGTCGACGCTGCTCAAGCTCGTCGTAGGTCAAACCGAAGCCGACTCCGGGAGGGTGAGCGTCGGTCCGAGCACCAAGATCGGCTATTTTTCCCAGCACGCAATGGACGTGCTCTCCGCGAACGACACCATCTGGGACGCGCTCGTGAAAGACTTTCCGAAGGCCTCGGTCGGCTCGCTTCGCACTCTGGCAGGCGCCTTCGGATTCTCCGGCGACGACGTCGAGAAGCCCATCCGCGTGCTCTCCGGCGGCGAAAAGGCGCGCGTGGTGCTCGCCAAAATGCTTTTCGATCCGCCGAACTTCCTCGTGCTCGACGAGCCAACGAACCATCTCGACATGGACACGAAAGAGATGATGATCGATACCTTGAAGGACTTCGAGGGGACGATGCTCTTCGTCTCGCACGATCGTCACTTCTTGGCCGAGCTCTCGAATCGGGTGCTCGAGATCAACAAGGGCGACACGCGCTTCTACGGCGGCGGATACTCGGAATACGTCGCCGAAAGCGGCCACGAAGCGCCCGAGCGCGCGAGCTGAAACGGCCCGGCCGGAGCGCTCTCGAAGCGCACCGACTTGACAAGTGGTCCATCGGGCAGAAGAGTGTGCGTCGTTGCGTGTTCCTTTTTTGGACGCGTGACTCTCACACCCGAGGTGCTCGGCTTCTCGATTCCGACCTTATCCATCCAAAACGTCTTGCCCGGTCTACCCGGTCTTCCTTCGCGCTCCCGCGTTCGCGGCTTTCGCGAAGCGCGACTGTGGTGGGTGCGAAGCGTGTTGTGGTTGGCGCGGAGTCGACGAAACCGAGCGTTTTCAGCGGGGTAGTAGGAGGGGTTCCTACGCGCTGAGCTTTATTTATAGGCATTTCGTGCTCCTTGGTCCGAATTGTGGTCCGAGTTGTGAGTGGCGGGAACGGCTCCCCCACCCCGTCGACGTCGTACGCCTCGGCGGATTTGACGTACCGATCCGTGGTCTCGATCGACTCGTGGCCGAGCCTTCGTCGAAGTGCCGCGACCGGTACGCCGGCGAGCGCGCACCACGTCGCGTAGGTGTCTCGGAGCGAACGGAAGTCCACGGGCTCGTCCGTTGACGTGCGATCGAAGAGCCGCGAGCGGTTGACCCTTGCGGCGCGAAGGTGGTCGCGGAACGTCTCGGCCATGTGGTTCGTCCCGGTCTCTCGCCACGTCACCACGAGGTCGCCAGCTGGAACTTTTAAGCCAGGCTTAACAGTTCGACCGAGCAGCGGAACGAGCGCGGGCTCGATGGGCACAACGCGGATCCCCGCGAGCGTCTTCGGGGCCTT
>JAYUKI010000848.1:0-11479 GCA_043764595.1 Myxococcales bacterium
TCCGACGACGACAAACGCACGTTCCACGAGGGCGGCTACCTCGTCTTTCGCGGGCTCTTTCGCGAGGACGAAGTGGCGAAGGCACGCGAGGCCTTCGAGCGCCTTTATGCCGAGTCCCAGAAGCTCCGAAAGACCGGCGATCACGACGGCGCGTTTTTCGTGCTGTCGGCGCCCGAGACGGGCGAGGTCATCGTGCAGCGTGTCGTCTGGGCCGGCGGCGCGGAGCCCGACCTCTTGGCCATCGGCGAGAGCCCGCGCCTCGTCGAGCCGGCCCTCGAGCTCCTCGGCACGTCGAGCTCCGAGCAGCTCATCAGCCAAGCCCACTTCAAGATGCCGAACGACGGCGTGGCCTTCGACTGGCACCAGGACATTCAGCACCGCGACAAAGGTGGGGACACCTGGCGCGACGTCACCGGCAAAGGCTCGTACGTGCAAACGATCCTGCTCGTCGACGACATGACGGAAGAGAATGGTCCGCTCGAGTTCGTACCCAAGAGCGCCGCCGTGCTCGACGCGCGTGGGCGCATCGTCCAGGACGAGCGCGGGCTCCGAGTGGACGCTTCGCGCGCCGTGCCTGTCACGGGGCGCGCGGGCGACGTCTTGGTGTTCGGGCCCTACGCCATCCACGGCAGCCTACCGAACGTGTCGACGAAGCCGCGGCGCGTGCTCATCAACGGGTATGCCGCGCCGGGCGCGAACGGGCGCTTCTACCCCGGGCGCGGGGCCTGCCGCGTGCTCCCTCGGAATGTCGAGGAGCTCCGCCGAACGGGGTGAAAGGCCGTCTCGGTAGGAGAGCCGCGCCCTGCTTCGCGCGGAATGTTCGGTACGTTGAGCCGAGCGTTCCAGCAAGGAGTAGAGATTCCTCGCGTCGTCATGAGTCCAAGAGGAGCGAAGGCTCTCGTTGCGCCAATCGGACGGGCGCACCTGGCTGCCGACTTCGAGACGGCGTCCTCATGGAGTCCAAATCAGCTTGCACAGCTCGAATAGGAGCTTTTGCCTCTCCTCGAGTTGGTCCGGACCGAAGGTCGTGAGCGGCTTGAACGCGAGCCGGTTCTTCTCCATAAACTCTCTGAAGTCGAGCTTGCTCTTGTAGGTGTCCTCGCGCAGTGTCTCGTTCCAGAGGAGCGTATTGGCGTAGGATTTGAGCTTTTTCTCGAACGGCTCGTTCCCACTGGAGATGTTGTCCTTGCCTTTCATTAGCAACACCCCTCCGAGCCGGTTCCGCTCCTGGTCGAAGCGAGCCGCGTCATCCTGGAAGTAGGCGAGGTTCTCTGTGTTGCGCGAGAGGACGTGCTCGACGTGAAAGCCCGACTTCGCACCTCGCGCCGTGACCAGATCGCGCAGCGAATGCCTTGGCTTCTGGCACATCCCCGCTGCGAGGAGACGTTCCACTCGACCGAACACGTAGCGCGTGAAACGCATGTTCAGCCGGTCGATCGACATGGGCCGAAACAGACCGTAGCTGAACGCTTCCGCAGCAACCGAGCCACGGCGATCGGTGATCTCCGCGAGCAGGTGCTTGTCGAAGATGGCCGGGATATCGCTCGCCTTGCTCCCACGAAGGTCGACGCTCACCAAAAAGACCCGAGCGGCCACAGAGTTGGAGTCGTATGCGCCTTGGAGCTGTAGGAGCGTAATCATTCGGTCCAGGCCCGCCGCCACGGATTGGATCTTGGCGGCCTCCTCCGGGTCGTCGACCGTGCAGGCCGACAGGACCAGCATGAGTTGGCTGTCTTGCTCGTTCAGACTGTTGAAGTAAACGGCTTCCGCCCCGGATACCTCGTCGAGCGTCGCCTCCCATAGGCGCGCATACAGGCTCGCGTAATAGCGAAACTGCCCGGAAAGGAAGGACTTCACTTCGGAGGGATTGTGCTCGAGCTTCAGCGTAGAATTCAGATCTGCCTTGAACATCTCCCGGTGGAAGTCGCCGTCGAAACGCTGTCCGCTCTTTCGCGTGTCGGCGAACTTTGCCTTGAGCCAGTAGCGGAAAAAGCTGTCAATCTCGTCGGTGGCAAACGCGTTGACCTCCGCGACTCGCTCCTCCCATTTGGCATTGAACGCGCCTCGCTCTAGCTCGATCTTGTCAATCTGCCCAAGAAGTTTCCCCTTCAGGATTTCGTAGGGTTTCAGTTTCACTCCGCGGTCGTTGATCACCTCGAACACCATGGGAACGTGATCGGTATCGACCGCGAGGTTGATGAGGACGAGTCGAAACAGGAAGTAGTGAACGAAGGTATCGAACGCGTGAACCGACGTGAGCCTGGCGTCGAGGTCCGCGCTGATCACCTTGTAGTTCTTGACCATGTTCTCGGCGGTCACCCCGCTCGCCGTCGGGATGGTCGCCGGGTCCTTCCCCTCCATGAGGGCCTTCAGCACCTCGATGTGCTGGACGTGGTTCATCCAGAACTCGTGCTCGGTCCCCGAGTAGCCTGCGATCTTGCGCTCGAGCCAAGGAGCCGTCTTGGACCCGAACGCCCGAGCCTGAGCGAGGAGCTTCAGAAGAACGAGGGTCAACGTGGTGAGCCGCTGCTGCCCGTCGACCACGAAGACTCGGCCCCCGACGTTGTTCGTCACGTAGGTGTTTAGGTAGTACCAAGGGTAGCGAGCATTGATGTTCTCCTTGTTCGGCACGAGCGAAGCGTGCTTCGCGTAGGCTTCGTCGAACTGATAGAACACGTCATCGAGGAGGCGCTTCACCGGCTCCTCCGTCCACTTGTAGTCCCGCTGGTAGAAGTCGATGAAGTAGACCGTGGTGGAGAAGGTCTGATCGAGGTTCTGCTTGTCAGGCTGGATTTCCATGGCACTCCGAGGCGTAGTGGGACGGGCAAGCCGATGCTACGCGCGTGTGGCGGCGCTTCCCACGTCGATCTGGCCGGTGACGGTCCAGGTGATGCTGCCGTGAGCGCAGGTTCTATGGCTTCTTGGAAGACAGACGGAGCGGGAAATGCTCGAGATAACCCTGTGCGATTACTCCAGGCGTCGGACGAACTAGCCAAAATAGAAAGGTGACGGCAAAAATTAGAGTGCCCAAGAATACCGCATCGTACCAGCGAAGGGTTTCCAGGAGTGACGTCTGCGACTGTGAGTGTAGCGACAGTAATTGAAAGTACGCACCGGCTGCCGACATGAGCGCAAGGAACAGGACTGCATTACCACTGTTGGCGACTGTGGTGCCTGCCCGGCCCGATAGGATCTCGGTCGCCTGGTCCGGAAAAACCCGGCGCTTCTTGCTGAATCGCCCAACAATGGGCGGAAGCTGAGGCAATGGCGTCGACTTCAGAATTGGAAGGAGGTCGTGGAGTGGCCTGACTGCGCCGGAGAGCTCGACATCCACCCTATCAGTCTCAGCGTTACACGCGATGACGAAGGTAAAGGTCTTTGCGATTCGTAACTCTCGTACGGAGATTACAAGCTCGTTTGCTAAGGTGTCCCCGTCGACGATATTCGGCGCCCGGCAGGAAATGTTTTCCAGATGCGCGCCCGTCCCGCAAAACACCCGCATGTTGTCGCAATGCAGCCTTCCGGGGGACGGAGTGTAGATGCGAATCTCGAGGGGGTCCGACACGACTTCATCATGATAAGACTGTAGAGTGATAGTGAGATGTGCTGGCGTCTCGCCGACGTCGCGCGCGACGATCGTCGCGTCAGCTAGGAGCGCGACAGTTTCTCGTGCTGGGCGCCTACCAACGATCCTCGCGAGGGCAAGCACCCGGGGCGGAGAGACAGCAAAAGCGAGCGCGATCTGCACGGCGACGAGGGCCAGTCCAATGGCCCACTCGACGATTGTCGTTGTCAATGCTCACCTCGCCACTTCTTCCTGTAGATTATAGAATCTTCGAGCTGCTTCTGCCGCTGCTCGGAAGGAATATCGATAACTGCGAAAATACCTTCGGACGCGTGCGTATCGGCCGAGAGGACCGGAGAACCGTAGAGCTCGAGCCATGCCCGCTCCGGCAGCCCGACCTTCGGAAACTTTTTCCGAAGGAAGTATCTACTAGACTCACCTCGCGCACGACGAGCGATGACGTCTTTCAACGTGATTCGTTCGAGCTCTCGGACTGAACCGTCCTGGCTCCGCTCAGGAGCTTCCCAGCCCTCATTGTCGAAGTATCGGCTAAGCTCTTTGGGCTGCTCACCCGCTCCAATAGTCGGAAGATCATAGCCGACAAGCTCTTCTGCACGATCGTTTGCTTCGAGAATGTTCATTTGTGCATCCACGCGCACGACACCCACTTGAAGATTTCTTACCAAGCTTGTGGATGCTTGCCGCATTACCGTACGTCGTTTGGCTATGGCTGCGAGAAGGACCGCAAGCAATGCGACTAGCCCAACGACGACTTGCTCGGTGGGAAAGTGCCCCTCGCTTGCTGTCATGAGTACCCACAGTTCGCCCTGGCCCGTGCGGCGTACCATAACGGCTATGCCCTCACGTCCTCGTTCCCCGGTACGCGTGCCGAACTGCATGCTCGTCACACCGTCGACGCCAACGGGATTCATCGGGTTCAGTGCATTCAAGGGCGACGCCGACGGCGCTGCCGAAGACCGACCTATAGCTCCGTCCTTCAACGGAAGTGGGACAGACTCCTGTAGGTCGGATGCTGAAGACGGAAAGAAGGTGCATTTTTCAGCTTTCCAGTCGGCGCGCTGGCCACCAGGGACCGTGGTTTTCTCGACCAAGCAACTGTCGAAAGGCGGCTTCTTGTGATGGGTGGGGAGTATTCCTTTCGCATATTCAATGCAAACGGCAGCCGCCAGAAGTGTTGGGTCTCGGCTTCCTTCCGAGGCCATAAGTCCGATGCAGCAAAGCTCGAGTAGACCACCACCTTCTTGGTCGACGTAGAATCCTGCGCCTTCGTAGACCGGTTTCCCTCCGTCGCGGCCTTCGAAGCAGCGCCCCTTTTCTGCCTGAGTCGACCGGCGGAGGTCTTGGCGGAGCGCGGAGAAAATGTACTTCCCACGAGGGTCATAGCCTTGCTTTGCCAGGTCGTCGCTGGCTGCGACGCTAGCCCCGCTCTTTGACCAACTCATAACGTGACCGTCCACCGACAAAAAGAGCACTCGAACCGGGCCGGCGACGTTGTATGGGTTCGCGGAGCTTAGGTCGACAAGGAACTTGTGCTCGCGCGGGAGCTGAGCCTGAAACGCTCCGAGCCACCGAAGAGCGCTCTCGGAGCGTGCTGAGTATACCTCGTGATCGAAGATGTAGTCGGGCGAAGTCTTGAGCTTTGAAGGCTCAAATCCCGTGGTCGGCAGTGGAACAGAAATTAGGTCGATTGCGAGCTGGTGCGTGTCCGCCATGCCTCCGTGCTCATCGAAGCTTATGGTGCGAACCGCATGTGTGAGGGCGGCGAACCTCTGCGGCTTGCTCGGCGGCTCCATCGTCATGTAGAAAGCGTCTCTGGGACCTATAGTGCCGTCGTCGATGTACTCCTTCCTCTCAGCATACCAACACCGTCCGGCGCCCACGGCAGCGCCGAGCAGCAGGCTCGCGATTGCGAGTGGGACGTAGCCTTGGGCGATGCGGCTCGAAAAAAGCCGGGTAAGCAGCTCTGCGCTTCGAGCGACTACCAGCGTGCTGTTATCGTCACTCATTGGCGGACTTCGAGCTTCCAACCTAACGCGAGAACAGGTGGAATTGTGGCGAGAAGGATGTCGGATGAGTACGAGAATCGTGATGCAGCAATGCAGGCAAGTCCTGCCGCCAAAGCCGCGGCGACGACTCGGTAGTTGAGCAGTCGCCAGCAATGGCTGGTTAGAGGGCGGATGGATTCGCCTGCGTCTGATTCGCCTGCGTCGGCAAAGGCTTTTCCGATCGCTTTTGCGGTCTTGGTCGATGAGTCCTTCAAGCTTGCACCGAGCGTTGCGAGAAGCTCCTTCATAGCCGTAGCTTGGGCGTCACGATGCTGCCTGGAAGATCGCTGAAACGCCAGATCCAGTCGGCGCCTCTTCGGTAGAGAAATGATGAATAGAGTTAGCGCGCTCGAACATGTAGCTGCCCAGAGCGGCTTGGGTATTGGTTCCTTCACAAAGAGGGCGCCTGCGATGAGGAGTGCCGCAGAGATCGTTGCCCATGGAAGCCATCGTTGACGGTGATCTGCCTGCAATCTACGAAGGATCGACACTGCTAGAATGCGATCGGTGCTTGACCAGTCAGTTAGAATGTACTGGATGAGCTCGAAGCCCGCATGCTCGTCCCCAGTATCGAAGCGTTCCTCTAATCGCGTGATCTTGTCCCGCCTGTCTTGCGCCTTCTCTTCCGGTTCCATTTTGTGTGACCCGTCTTTGCAGGTGTATCGATTGTGAGTTGCGTGGAGGTCGAACGGGGTGATTCCAAGGTCGAATGGATGGTGTCGTATCGCGACCACAAACTGCGACAGGTCCCGGGCTACCCAATAAACCGCGCGGCCCGCCATCTTCTCCCCTCGGGCAGGTCATACGTCACCAACACGCCCAACGCCGCCAAGCTATCCAGCAGGTCGACCACTGCCTCCAGCTTCGCGCCCTTGAACATTCGCGCGACGGCCTCGGCCGAGTACTCGTCGGCCGACTTGGAGACGGCGTCCCTCACGGCTGCGATCTGCTCCGGGAGTGTCTTGGGCCACCCTGCGGCCTTGCCTGCAGCAGCCAAAGCTCCGGCCCCTTCTTCGCCCGGCTCAGCCTCGTCTTCCGTGCCCGGAAGCGCAGGTTGCGCGGCGGGAGGTACCGACGTTTTCGCTTCGGGGTTCTGAAACTCGGGCCTTAGCCAACGCACGATCCCGCGGCTCTCTTCTTCGGCGCGTTCGGCGTTGAGCGCGACAAGCCGCTCGAGGATTTGTTCGTCCGTCAGTGGAGTCGGCCAGCCGTATGCCTCGCACACGGCGGAATCAAGCTCATCGTGCATTGCCTTGAGTACAGACACGAGCGCCCGCTCATGTATTGTCTGTTCGCCTTCCGAGAGCGCCTCGCCGGACGCCAACTTCGACAGCACATTGTAGATTCCGGTGATGGTGAGCTCGGCGTGTGCGGACTGACGACCCTCGCGATGTGCGACGATTCTTTGCACCAAATTCGCCATCCGCTCACTGGCGGGCGCGTCAGGGAGCGGGAACGGATAGGGATCGAAGCAGCGCGCCTTGAGGTAGCGGGGATCGTCCCCGACGCCCAAACGGCCACCCGCCGCGAGCGCCCAAACGCGATGCACGCGACTGAACATCACAGCGACTTGCGCCCAGCTTCCCAGCGCAAACATGACCGTCGTGCTGTCGCAAATGGTCGTATTGGCTACGGGCACAAACACACGATGCTTTGCCGTAAGGGACGTCGCTATCACGCACGCTGCCCTTGCGAGCGCGGGACGGAATGTATTTCTCGCTTCACCGTACACCCACCAGCGCTCTCTGACCGCTCTTCGAGGATTGGTAGCTCGCTCGGGCATTTGTCGGTCGACCAGCCACTGGAATATGGCCGGACGCTCATCGCGTAGCTCACGTTCCGTGAGGTCCGAAACGTTTATTGCGTATCGTTCGCGTTTAGCCTGCGTGATGTCTCGCCCGGAGATGAGTGGGAAGATGGGTGCGGCATGGTCGCCACCACTCAATTTCGCTCTATCGAGTACGTCGACCACGAAGCCGTTGCCGGTTAGCTGGTACCCAACGGACGAAAGACCTTCATTGGACGCGAGCGCGACCGCACCCAGAATGTTCACGCCAACACGCAGGTCGGCACCAATCCATCCGTCCACCGTCTCAAGTTGAACGCTTGCCTCGCCGTGCGCACCGACGGCGTCCTCGGCGATGACGCGCGCCAGTCTGCCCGGCTTACCCGATACGTCGGCTGTTGTGAGCGCCACCCGCACCTGAGCCCCGTCGGTCGAATCCACCCATGGATGATTTGGCACGACGTAGCGAAGTGAAAACGCTGGAGATCGCTCAAAGAAGGCGCCGACCACCTTTCGCGAAAATTCCTGCGAGATGCTCTTCGTCGTGATGAGGCCGAATGAGCGCGTGGAGCCTCCGACGGTCGCCTCTGCGGCTAAGTGCCACCAATACATGACGTAGTCGACGTTGTCGGGAACGCTCGGAAACTGTTCGCGAAGCTTCTCTAGGTAGCCCGGACCAAGGGCGTCCCGAATTGTTCTCGCTCCGAGGTACGGAGGATTCCCTACGATGAAGTCTGCTTTCGGCCAACTCGCCGTACGCGCGTTCGGATACGCATACACCGGCACAGTGGCCGTCTCGTCCGGCACCTCCTTCCCTGTCACCGGGCTCACCTTCATCGTCTCGCCGTCCCACCGCATCACGGGCTTCCCCGCCGCATCGCGCACCATCTCGGCGTGCGGCGCCCCATCCCAGTCGAGCACGGCGTCCCTGCACTCGATGTTTCCGTAATCCTGAAGCACCGGCTCGGGCACCGGTTTGCCCTTGCCGTATTGCCGAAAGTGCCACTGCAAATAGCCGATCCAGAGCACGAGCTCCGCGATCTCCTTTGCCCACACCTTCACCTCGATGCCAAGGAACTGCGCCGGGGTCACGCGCAGGCCCTGCATGCCCATCATGAGCTCTTGCGACTGACCAAGCGACGCACGAAGCTCGAGGACCTCGGCCTCGAGGCGCTTGAACAGGTCCAATGTGACGTAGAGGAAGTTCCCAGAGCCGCATGCGGGGTCGAGCACGCGGGTAGTGCAAAGCTTCTCCTGGAAGGCCTGCACCGCGTCTGTCGCTTCCTTCAGCTTCGCCTTGGCTGACTTCTCGGACTTCGCGGCTTCCGACTCCTTCACGAGCGTACGCACCTGCGCCTGGACGACATCCCAGTCGGCCCGCAGCGGCTCTTCGACCGTCGGCTTTACAAGGCGCTCCACGTAGGCGCGCGGCGTGTAGTGCGCGCCCAGACGATGACGCTCCTTGGGGTCCAACGCACGCTCGAGCAGCGTGCCGAAGATAGCGGGTTCCACGTCGGTCCAATTGCACTCAGCGGCTTGTCGGAGAAGCATGAGCGCGTGGCTATCGAGCGGTAGCGCGGTCTGCGTTTTGAACAGGCCGCCGTTGAAGCGCAAAATCTTACCGACCGTGAAGAGCTCGCCGCCCTCGTTCATGGTCCGCCAGAGAGACTCGATTCCACCCGTAAACGAAGGCGGATTCGGCTCCCAATGGTCGCGGAGCGCCTTCGTGAACGCCTCAGCGGGTAAGAGCCCCACATCCTCCGCGAACATAGTGAAGAGGCAGCGCATCAAGAACTTCGCGACGGTCTCCTGCGCGTGCCCTTTCGACTCGAGCAGCTTCGCGAGGTTCGCCAAGTAGGTGGCTACCTCGCGCGTGACCTCGGCGGACTGCTTCGACGGGTCGAGCGACAGAGGGTCGAGCCAGATCGCCTTGAGGAGCTTCTCGTGCTTTGCGAGGTCGGCGTGGAAGATGCGGGATGCCTGAGGGTTCGGGAAGGGCCGGTAGTCCCATGAGCCATCGAACGAGGCGTAGACGTCGAAGCAGTAGCCGAGGTCGGCGACGACCAAAAACGGCACTGGCTTCGCGAAGGCGCGCGCATAACCAAGCGCCTGCCCGTAGGCGTCCTTCATCGCGATGTTCCAGCCCGGCGTCTCCCGCTTGGCGGTGCCGAGCTTCTTCATGCCCTCGCTCGAGCCCTGCTTCGCCTCGAGAATGAACGCCCCCGCCTTGAAAAGGTCGATCTTGCGCGTCGTGGGCGCGGCGCCCTGACGCACGAACTTTGCGTCCTTCTCGAACACGTAGACGTCTTTCGCGTCGTCACCAGTGACGGGACTCGGGTGCGGCAACCCGAGGACAGTGCAGAGATCCTTGAGGTAGCTGTCCTTGTTCGCGCGCTCACCGACCGAGGCTGCGTACGTCGCGATGAACGAAGGGAGGTCGAGGGTCATTGGACGCACGACCGTATCGGCGCCTGCCCTCGAGTGGGAAGCGCCAACAGTGGAGACGGCCCGCAGGGGCACAAACAGTGCTTAGCTAAGCGCTGCGGGCGTTTGGGCTCGTCCACCACAAGCCGCGACTAAAGCACGCCGTGTGCCACCAAGAAACCCCGGCAAATCCGAGGGTGAAAAGTCCAATCGAGCCACAAGTGGCGCACCACGGTGGCGTAGTGCCCGTTCCCGCTTTCCTGCCTTCGCGTCGGGCCCACCAACCCTGGCGGGCATCTCGCCTTCGTCACGAATCGTTCCTTGATTTCGACCGCGCCGTCGGTGACGCTTCGCGCACCCTCGTGGGGTGAAAGGAAACCATGGCAGCGAAGAAGAAGAAAACGACTGAGGGATCTGTGCTCGAGTCGGCGGTCGGGGATCTCCAGAAAACGCTTGTGCTCGTCGCGAAGGCGTTCGACCAAATCGAGGTCCTTACCTCCAAGCTCCCGCAGCTTACGCCTCAAGAGCGTTCGACGAGCTTGGGGCGGCTGCGCGAGGGCGAGGCGGATGCGATCGTCGAGCTTTGCGGTGTGATGGACGTGTTTCCCATGCACTTCGTCGCGATGGCCGACCAAGATCACGGTGTGGACGACGCGGTGATCGAGACTGAGCCCACCCGCTCCAATGTCGCGCGTCGCGAGGCGCTCGTTCCGTTCGTTGCAAGGGCGCAAGAAATGGCCGACCGCATCTCGGACGCCGTCCTGGTCCTGGGAGATCGAGCGCGCCAGGTGTCGATTCCCGCCTACCGCATCGCCACCACCGCGGCGAAGACCGATAGGAAGGTCCGAACCGCGCTCAGCCCTGTCACTACCCATTACGGCGCAGGCGCACGCAAGGCGAAGGCGACCGTGAAGCGGAAAAAGAAGGGCTCCGCGTAGGCTGACGCCTGACACGAGCGCCGAGGCGAGGGGGTACCTCGGGGTACCCCTCAGCGACCGTCGGGTACCTCGGCGGTGCCGAGAAGTGCATAGGGGGGTATCCCGAGCGGCATCCGTCGGTGTCCGCAGGTCGGTGGGGTAGTACCCCGGGGTGCTTGGCGCGGCAGCCGCAGGTTGGTGGGGTAGTACCGCGAGGCAGTTGGGTCGGCACGCCGCGGTGGCTCATCGTCATCGAGGGCTCTCGCGAGCGAGCCCTGGACGCCGCTTGGAGCACGCCGCGGGAAGCGGCAGAGTCGTGCGTCCTACCGATCGAAGAAACGCCGTAACAGGTCCCTACTTCCCCCGCAGCTTCTTCGCGAACGCCACGATCGTCCTTCGGTACTTCTCCGAGGCATTCCACTCTCCCAGTACCTCGAAATTCGCGCTCCCCGCCTCGAAACCCTCGTGCGGCTTCCACCCGTGACCCTCGAGATAATGGGCAGTCGAGGCGAGCGCATCTGCGCTGCTTCCGATGAGATCGGCGCGGTGGTCGCCATCGAAGTCGAGGGCATACTTCTCGTACGACGAAGGGAGAAACTGGGTTTGCCCGAGCTCCCCCGCCCAGGCTCCGCGCATCGCCTCGGGAGGGAGGTCCCCGCGATCGACGATGCGAAGTGCCGCGAGCAGCTCGCCGCGAAAACGCTCGGCGCGTCGGCAGTCG
>JAYUKI010000849.1:0-11468 GCA_043764595.1 Myxococcales bacterium
AAATGAGCATTCTAGTCGGCAAAGAGACCCGCCTTTTGGTCCAAGGCATCACGGGCGGCGCGGGCTCGTTCCACGCCAAGCAGTGCCTCGACTACGGAACCAACGTCGTGGCCGGTGTCACGCCGACGCGCGGCGGTGAAACCTTCGAAGGCAAAGTGCCCGTGTTCGACACGGTGCTCGAAGCCGTCGAGAAGACCAAGGCCAACGCGAGCGTCATCTTCGTCCCGCCCCCCGGCGCCGCGGACGCGATCCTCGAAGCGTTCGACGCGGGCCTCGAGCTCGTGGTGTGCATCACCGAAGGCATTCCCGCGATCGACATGCTGAAGGTTCGTCGCGTCCTCGAAGGCCTCACGGGCAAGACGCGCCTCATCGGACCGAACTGCCCCGGAATCATCACGCCTGGCGCGTGCAAGATCGGCATCATGCCCGGGCACATCCACAAACAAGGCAACATCGGAGTCGTGTCCAAGTCCGGCACGCTCACCTACGAAGCCGTGGGTCAGCTCACGGCCATGGGCGTGGGGCAATCCACGTGCGTTGGCATTGGCGGCGATCCGGTCGCAGGCATGGACTTCATCGACGTGCTCGAGCTCTTCCAGGCCGATCCGGACACCCACGGCATCATCATGATTGGCGAGATCGGTGGCGGCGCGGAAGAAGCTGCGGCCGCGTACATCAAGAAGAACGTGACGAAGCCCGTCGCCAGCTTCATCGCCGGCACCACGGCGCCTCCGGGCAAGCGCATGGGCCACGCGGGCGCCATCATCTCGGGCGGCAAAGGCACGGCGGCCGCGAAGATTGAAGCCCTCGAAGCGGCCGGCTCGCAAGTGGCTCCCAACCCGAGCGAAATGGCCTCTACGCTCATGCGAATGATGAAGAAGTAAACCTTCTTTCCTTCATGGACGAAGCGCGCCTCGCCCTCGGGTTCTGGCGCGCTTCGCTTTTGTGCGCCGCTCGAATCACCATGAGCCGACGGCAAGGTCTTCGTGACCCGTCGCGAGATCGAGCTTCCGAATGGATCCGTCAGCGACCGCATAAACCTTGTCGCCTTCGGCTACGACATCGTCCATGGAGGCTCCCGGGACGGTCGTTTTCCAGGCGAGGCGCCCATCTCGGACGTCGCGGGCGACGAGGCGCAGATCGCCCGTGCTCGTGACGTACCGCGTGAGGACGTGCGTTTTCGTGAGCAAGGACGTCGTCCGATTCCCCTGGATCCCGTCGTTCGGTGCGAGTGCGGGGGCTTGCCATCGGAACGAGTCGTCGCTCCGACCGAGCATCAACAAGATATCGCCCGTGCCTTCGCGAGGCAAACAGGGCAATAGGCGGTATTCGCCGGACTCGCTCATGGGAACTTTTGGTTTGAGTCCCGCAGTTTTGGAATGTCGTGCCGCCGCGACGTCTTCTTTCGTCGGCTTCCAGAGGTCGAGCCCTTCTTGGATCGAAATCGAACGCTCGCATTGTTTGGTGTCCTGCGGGGTCGCGTCGCGAACCTCTCCACTGGTCAAATGGAGAATCGTCATGGAAACCCCTGTCTGCACGGCGAGCTCTATTTCGTTCGGAAGCGGGCACACGAAAAGAACTTCGCTATCGAACGCGTGCTGAAAAACCTTACTGTGAGTCATCGTGTCGACCGAGTACACGGTGTCCCCGCTCGCGACTCCCACGTATCGGCCGAGCCCCGCCATATGGACGTCGGCGACGGCGCTGTCGAACGTGAACGGCTTGGTCATCCACGCGATCTTCAGGGACGTAGGATTCACGGCGCCAAGGCTTACCAGCCCCGACTCGCTGCGGAAGATCCCGACGAGCTCTGCCTGGACGGAGGCCCTAGAAGCAAAGAAGGGGTGGGCTTTCGGACTTGCGTAGGCCGTGACACCGTAGTGGATCGCGTTGGGCTCGGTTGGAACCTCGATCGTCGTCGTCGTACCGTAGTCGGAGGCCATGGTTGCGTGAATCAGGAGGCCCCAAAAGACGACGATGGAACAGGCGAAGAATCCCCCCAGGAGCGAGGACTGCTTTCGAGGCGCGTTCGCGTTCGCGTTCGTGTTCGTGTTCGCGTTCGTGTTCGCGTTCGTGTTCGCGTTCGCCAGGTCGGGTATGGCGGCGACGAGGGGCGCCGGAGCGGCGGGTAGCGAAGCGGGCGCGACGGTACTGTGCGCGCCCTCCGCGAGCGCAAGCTCGAGTGCGGCGATGCGCGTTTGAGCGGCGCCCAGGGCGTCGCGATACGTGGAGCTCATGACGATGGTGTAGTCGTCCCCTCGTTCGTCTCCAGTCGATCGATAGCCAGCGGGCGCGCTGTCCGGGTGAGGCGTCGGAAACCGCCTCCGAACGGAGAACGCCCTCCGCCCGACGCGCGCGTGCCACGGTTGCCTGCTGCTATGGTCCGTCGATGAACGCTCGCGTCGTCACGGCCCAGAACGTTGCCTCCCGCCTCGCCGACGGAGGCTCATGGCCCGTCGATGTGGCCCGAACGCCCACGCGGTGGCTCGTCGCGGGCGACCCGCAGACCACGACGAGCCGCTTTTTCTCGGTCCTCGAGCGCCACGGGGCACTCGAGGACGATGGGCTCCTTCGCTCCGACGTGGGCCTCGTGTCGATGGGCGACCATTTCGACTTTCTCATGGGCCATCCCGAGGCCGAGCGCGCAGGGCGCGAGATTCTGTCGTGGCTGGCCGCACAACCGAACGCGGTCGTTCTTGCCGGCAACCATGACGTCGCTCGCGTCGCCGAGCTGGCGTTCGAGACCGACGGGTCTTTTGCCGAGGCCCGCAAGCTCGCCCAAGGAATCTGGGAGGCGCACGAGGCTGGGGAGCTTGCCAAAGCGAGTGTCCTCGCCGCCGAGTTTCACGAGCGTTTCCCTCGCATCCCATCGCCAAGCATGGTGATTCGCGATTTTGCGTCGTTCTCGGTGGCCCAGCGTACGTTGGTCGAGCGCGTCCTTTTGTCCGGAAAAATGCGCCTCGCGGCCGTTGGACGTCGAGGGCGTACGCCCCTTCTCCTCACGCACGCCGGAGTGACGAAACGAGAGATGGCGTTGCTCGGCGTCGAAGGCCCATCGGAGCCTCTGGCCATCGCAGGACGTCTCGCCTCCACGCTCTCGTCGTCGGTCGTCCAGGTGCGAGCCTCGTGGGAATCGGGGACGCGACGGGCGCTCGCCCTCGAACCTTTGCATGTTGCAGGTATCGGAGGGAAACAAGGCGGAGGGCTTCTCTACCACAGGCCCGCTCGCCCGGACCGCGAAGGGGCGGACCCGAAGTGGGAGTACGATCCGAAGGCCCCACGCAGGTTCGATCCGCGAAGTCTCCCCCTCGGCCTCGCCCAAGTGGTCGGACACTCCGGCCACGCGCGCTGTGTGCGCAGCCTCGGCGACTGGGTGAGCGAGGAGGCCCGCGCCGCGCACGTGCCTTTGCGCACTCTCCGCGTCGGGTCGATGGGTGTGCGCTACGAATCGGGTGCACGCGACCACGTCGAGGGAGAAGCCTCGCTCGTCATGGTGGACGCGGGATTTGCGGACGCACCGCTCGAAACGATCGCCTTGCTCGAGGTGGACGAGGTGGTCGTGCCTTGAAGCCGTTCCATGGGCGCATTCGGTTCTCCCCGCGCCGAAGACGTGCTGTGCTCTGCACGTGGAATGGCCAGTGACCCCGGCGCAGCTTCGTCTCCTCGGCCTTGGCGCGGTTCTCACGCACCGGAACCGGGAGAGATTCGACGTCCTTGGAGGGACTCACCGAGGCGAAGGCTCGGTATGCCGGTTGGTGGCATCGTTTGGCATTTCCACTTCGGAAGAAGCGCGTGAATGGGTGACTCGGGCCCTCGTTCGCTCCGAACGAAGTGCCCATCCCGCATGGGACCTGGGCCGCGCCGTTTCCTGGGCGGGCGACATGTACGTGGCCTCTTTTCTCGACGAAGGCGCTGCCTGGGAGCTCGTGCTGCGTGCGGCATCGCTTGCTTCGGACCGATTCTCGAGTTGGGAGGCCTTCGGTGAAGACTACGTTCACGGACGACAGGCCTTCATGGGGCATCGCGGCAAAGGGAAAGACGACGAAGAAGCGGCGCTCGCTTGGCTCCTTAGCGCCAAAACGAGCCCTTGGGTGAAAGGGCCTTGGGAGACTCCCTACGAGGGCGCACGGCCGCGCGTGCACGTGCCGACGGTCCTTCGTGTGGGTGGTACTCGAAAAGGCGCGTTTGCCACGATTGCCAAGGCCGTCGCTCTGGCCAACGACGGTGACATCGTGTCCATTTCTCCAGGACGCTACCGCGAGTCGCTTCGTCCGAAAGTCGATGTCTCGTTCGTGGTCGACCCGGGTGAGCCCGTCGCGCGCGGCCGTAGAGCGAAGGCTTCGGAGGTCTGTGCCGTCGAGATCGTCGCGGACGATCATGCGCTGTTCGTGGATGGCGTATCGGTGTCGGCCTGCGGAATTCGCTGGGTCGGCGAGCGTGAGGACCGGAGCGCCGTGGGCGTGCGCAACGGCGGCGTGCTGCGGCTCTCCGAATGCCGAATCGAGTCGGCATCCCACGGCGTCTCCGCGCTCGATCCAGATACCCTCCTTCGGCTCGAAGGTGGGGTAACTTTGCAGGCGACGGAGATCGCGGTGACCGTCTGGGACCGCGCCGCGCTGCAAGCAACGAATGTTCGGGTCGAGAATTCCAAAGTCGGGATTTCAGTCGAGAAAAACTCCACGGCGAAGCTTTCTGGTATCCGGGTGGAGGCGGCATTGGAAGTTGGCCTTCTGGTGATCGGAAAGAGCAGCGTCGAAGTGGTCGATTCGAGGTTTGCGCGTGCGCGGTCGACCGGTGTGCAAGTGTCCGAGAAGGGCAGCCTCGTCCTTTCGGACTCCGTCATCGTGCGATGCGGGACAGGATTCCTCGTGAAGCGAGCCAAGGGAACGCTGCGCAATGTTCGAATCACGTCCGCTCGTCACAATGGGCTCGAGCTTCAAAAAGGGTCGGTCGTCGTTGCCGAGGGGCTCGTCGTCGAAAAAACACGAGGGAGCTCGGTGTTCGTCGCTGCCAAAGCCGAGCTCCTACTCACGCGCGCGACCCTCGAGCTATCCGATGTGGACGGGATCACCTGTGCCGGCCTGCTCCACGCGGAGGACGTGACCGTACGCGACGCGGTCCGCTCCGGGTTTTGGCTCGATGGGCCTTCGCTCGCCATGGTTCGGCGAAGCACCACCGAAGCATGTCGGCTGGGCGCGCGAATCGGGCAGGGAGCGCGCGTCTCCATCGAGAGCACGACGTTCGCGGCGCCTACGCTGGGAGTGGCCACCGAAGGCGGAGATGTCGCCCTCGAGTCCGTCTGGATTTCGTGTGCCACCGCGCACTCCGTGCAGGTCGATGGCGGGACGCTCGTAGCGGGTTATCTCACGGTGGAAGGCTCGAGCGAGCATTCTCTGTTCGTCGCCAATGGGCACGCCACAGTCGTATCGAGTCGACTCGAGAGCGCGGGCGAGGTGCACGTGAATGGTCCGAAGGCCCACGCGACGCTGCGCAGGACTACGGTATCCACGCCAGGCGACGTGGGCTGTGCGCTCCACGATGGCAAGCTCGAGCTCGCGTTCTGCCGTGTGGAAGCGAACGGACCAAGAGCCTCGAACGCCATCGAAGGCCTCGGCGGTGACCTCACGATCGTGTCGTGTTCGGTCGAAGGAAGGGCGTGCGGCCTCGTACTGGACGGCGACGCCCGCGCGCGCGTCGAGGGCGGGGAGCTGCGCGCGACGGACGACGTGGCCCTCGACGTGCGGGGCCGTGCTCACTCCACACTCGAAGGCGTCGTGCTCGCCACCATGAGCCGTTCGCCATCGCGTCGTGCCCGAACGGCCACGCTGGAGCTCGGCAAGCGAGCCCGCGCGCGACCGAAGAATGCACCGTTCGTCCCCGACCTCGACGGCGAAAGCCCGCTGCCGTTCGAGCTGGGGCTCCATCGAGGGCCGCGCTACTCGCTCTTTACGAGCGACTTCGAGTCCGCTGTTTTTCCGCACGCAGAGGCGTTCACCGAGCACGATGTCCCTCGCGACGGTCATGGGCTTCGTGCGTGGGTCGAGGCGTTGCTCGGCCCTTCGTTCAAGGCCACCTTCGAGCCCGAGGCAGGGCTCTTTTCGATCGAGAGCGACGATCGGGACGTCATCATGGCTGCGGCCAAGAGCGTGCGCGAAGCGTTGATGGATGCTTCACGGGTGCGTGTGCTTCTTGAGATCGTTCGGAGTCGGCGTACGCCCTGAGCTGACCCAGGAGGACGCTCGGGGCCTCGTCGTCCGACCCGTATCTGCCGCCCTCGAACCGTGCAATGTTTAGCGGAGTGGAATTTGCTCATCCAGCGTGGATAGTGCAGGTTTCCAGCAATTGCCTACCTTGTAAGATGAAATCTCTGCGGGGGGAGCCGCATGGAAAACCTCGGTAATTCGAGTTGGCCGAAGTCTTGCTATTGGCGACTCATGGTCTCGAACACCGTGCCCATGGCCTTTCCAATTACGACTTCGAAGAACCGTCGCGATTCTTTCCGTGCACCGCTGTCCGGAACGGTGACGCTCACGGCGCGAGGTCGTCTCGTCGATGCCGCCGCACTCGACGTGTCGGAAGGCGGACTACGCCTTTTGTCGCGTCTGGCGCTCGTCGTCGGCGACCCGGTCGCCATCGTCTTCTTCCTCAATGGCGAGCTTGTTTCGGTCGATGGCGTCGTGCGTTGGCGCGCCTCGACGCGCCTTGGCTTCTTCACGTTCGGAGTGAGCTTCTCGTCGGTCGAGGACGATGGCGTCGCCCTTCTCACCACGTACTGCCGACGCGCGATGTCCTGAGCTCTTCCCGCTCGTCGTGCGTCCGGGATACGTTGGCATGAATGCTCGACCTCAAGGCCGACCGCGCCCACCAGCCACCGAAGCCCGCTGCGACCCTCCTTCTCCTCCGCGACGGTGAGCAGGGCCCGGAAATCTTCTGCGTCGAGCGCAACAAGGCGAGTCGCTTCCTCGGTGGTGCGCTCGTTTTCCCAGGAGGCAAAGTCGATCCGCAAGACGACGACGCGGCGTTCGTCACCCTGTCGCGTGGGCTTCCCACGTCGCGGCACGGCTTTGCGGACGACGACGTTCATCTGCGCGCGCTGGCCGTCGCTGCGCTTCGTGAGAGCCTCGAGGAAGCTGCGATTTTGCCGGTCGCGGAAGGCCGCGCCACCCACGAGGTGCTCCTGTCGCTCCGTGCCGAGCTTCCGGCCATTTCGTTCGTGGACATGCTCGCGCGCGAGAGGCTCGTGATGGACTTGGCGGCCCTCCGGCCCTTCGCCCGTTGGGTCACACCCGAAGCCGAAGCGCGCCGGTACGACACGCGGTTCTTCCTCTGCCGCGCGCCCGAGGGGCAGCTCGGCGCCCATGACGATGGCGAGACGACCGCTTCCTTTTGGGCCACTCCTCGTGGAGTGTTGGCGCGCTTCGAGCGCGACGAGGTGAAGCTTGCTCCACCCACGCATCGCTGCCTCGAGCTCTTGTGCGACCTGAAAGACGTGGAGGCGGCGCTCGCGGTGGCCGATGCCGCGGACCTCCGGCCCATCTGCCCAATGCTCGTCACCCATAACGATGTGGACGGTTCGAGCACCATGGCTTTGGTTCTCCCCGGCGACAAAGAGCATTCGCTCGCCGAGTCGCGCGTTCCGGGGCTGTCGAGGTACGTGCTGCGTGGTGGAAAGTTCGTCCCCGAGGACATGCGAACCGCCGAGCCCGCGCCTCCAACGTGAAGCACGGCCGTCACTTCGCAGGTCCGGACGTCGCGCGGTTTTGCGCGGTCGACCTCAAGACCGTCCACGCGTGGGCCAAAAAGGGAAGTCTGCCCCACGAACGAAGCCCCGGAGGTCAGCTTCGCTTTCGGCGGACCGATCTGGTCGGGTTCTTTCGAGCGCACGGGTTTCCCTTTCCGAAGCTCTTCGCCCGCGAGAAGCCACTCGTGCTCGTCGTCGGCGCGCTCGCGGACGCCATCGTGAGCGCTCTTTCCGTGTCCGTTTCGCTCGAACACGAGCCGTCCCCAGTGCGGGCCCTCATCGGCCTCCGTGAGCACGCGCCGGACGCGCTCGTGCTCGGTGCGACGCTCGGATTCTCGCGCGCCCTTCTCGTTCGGGAGATCGTTCTCGTCGAACCGCGCCTGGTCGTGGCGTGCACGGGGACGACGCCCGCGGAGGCGCTCTCCTTTCGGGACGCTGGCGCGAACGTGGTCGGGGTCGTTGCCGACGATGGATCGGGCGAAGGACCATTCGTCGCCGCACTTTGCGAGGTCTTGGGAATCGGGCTCTGAGCCTATGACTTGCCGTCTGGCCTAGTTCGGATTGCCGGAGTGACCCCAGCGCGAGGCGTCGCGTAGTGTGGCGCGGCGCTTCGTTTCGGGCGCGACCCCTTGGAGGCTGATTCACGATGTTCCTCGATCCCGACAAGAATCCTCTTCAAACTGGCGCGGACTTCGTGGCCATGGCCAAAAACAGCGCGTACGACGTTGGGCTCAAGCTCCTCGGTGCACTGGCCATTTGGCTCATCGGAAGCTGGGTCATTGGCATTCTCGACAAGATCTTGGAACGGTCTCTCAAGGCACGAAAGATCGAAGAAACGCTGATTCGGTACGTCACCGCGGCCGTGACGGCGATGCTGAAAATCGCCCTCGCGATCGGCGTGCTCGGGTATCTGGGCGTGCAGACGACGACCTTCGCCGCCTTGCTCGGCGCTGCGGGCGTGGCCATCGGAATGGCCTGGTCTGGGCTTTTGTCTCACTTTGCCGCCGGCGCCTTCCTCGTGGTGCTCCGGCCGTTCAAGGTGGGCGATTTCGTCGAAGCAGGCGGAGTTACGGGAACCGTGGAAGAAGTCGGTCTCTTCGTGACCAAGATCAACACGCCCGACAACGTGCTCACCATGATTGGCAACTCGAAGATCTTCAGCGACACCATCAAGAACTACTCGTCGAACAAGTTTCGCCGTGTGGATCTCACGGCCCAGCTCGACCATGGCGCAGACGTCGGCAAAGCTACCGAGATATTGAAGGCTGCCATGGCGAAGATCCCGAACGTGGTCACCGCGCCCGCTCCGGACGTCGAGATCGTGACGTTTACGCTTGCCGGACCGGTGCTCGCCGTTCGTCCGTACTGCCACACGGATCACTATTGGCAGGTCTACTTCGAGACGAACGCGGCGATTCGGAACGAGCTCGGAAAGGCTGGATTCGCGGTGCCGCAACAGCACTTGGCCGTGAAGACCGAAGCCTCGAAGGCCGCCTGACCCAGTTCCAATCCTGCCGGAAGGGCCCGTTGCGCGTCACGTGCGGCGGGCTCTTCGTGCGTCATGCGTTCGCGGGTTGTGGCGACGAGCGCGTCGGCCATTTTCGCCGCTACATCACGCGACGGGCGCGCTTCTTCTCTTCTTCGATGCGGGCGAAGAAGGTCTTTTTGCCTTCATCGTCTTCCACGACTTGAAAATGGAGATCGGCGCCCGCGTCTTCGACGGCGCGGAACAAGAGGATGGCCGATCGATCGGCGTCGCACAGCCCGCGCTGGCGGCCGGGAAGCTCCACCAAGGCGCGCTTCGCCCCGAGCCCGGCCAAGGTGGTCACCATGCGTCGCACGGCGCGATCGACGGCGTCCTCGTCGAGCTCGGCGATTTTCCCCCAACCGAACACGACGAGCTTTTCGGCCGTCAGGCGAGGCCTTGGTGGAAAGAGAAACGCTTCGTTTGCCCTGCCGGTCAGCTCGCCCGAGCGCAGGAACGTGCTGAGCCGTCCCGCGAGGCGGTAGTCGATGACGGCAGCGAGCCCGCGCATCGGACGGTCGTCCTCGAAGAGGCCACACGCGATGACGTCGCACCCGCTCGTGTCGAGCGTTGGCAGGTGAAGGGTCGAAAAGCCGATGTCCACGCGCGCTTTCTCAGCGGTCGCGGTCTTTGCGGCCGATGTCCTCGGCCACGCGGTTCAAGACGCCGTTCACGAACGCCGGGGACTCTTCCGTGCCATAGCTTTTGGCAAGCTCGACGGCTTCGTCGAGGACGACGGCGCGAGGCACCTCGGTGGAGTGGAGAAGCTCCCACGCTCCGAGGCGAAGGAGGTTTCGGTCGACCCGCGACATGCGCTCGAGACGCCAGTGCGTGGAGGCCTTGCGGATGGTCGCGTCGATGGCGTCGCGCGTGTCCGTGACGCCCTTCACGATGGAGTCGGCGTACGCGCGACCTTCGGGATCTCCCTCGAATTGGCGCCAAAAAAGACGGATGGTCTCCTCCGAAGAAGCGTTTTGGGCTTCCACTTGGAAGAGCATCTGAAGGGCGGCTTCGCGACCGGTATGGCGTGCGCCCATCTCAGAGCCCGGCCGCTTCGAGGCTCTTGCCCAGCGCGACCATCTCGATGGCGCTGACGGCCGCTTCCCAGCCCTTGTTGCCGGCCTTGGTGCCGGCGCGCTCGACGGCTTGTTCGATGCTGTCGGTCGTCAAGACTCCGAATGCGATGGGCACGCCGGTGTCCATGGAGACGTGGGACACGCCCTTCGAGACCTCGGCGGCGACGTAGTCGAAGTGCGGCGTGGAGCCGCGAATAACGGCTCCGAGCGCGACGATGGCATCGACCTTTTTGCTCATCGCGAGCCTTCGGACGACCACGGGAATTTCCCATGCGCCGGGCACCTTCACGATGGTGATGTCGGTGGCTTCGCCGCCGTGGCGAACGATCGCGTCCACTGCGCCCTCGACCAGGCGGTCCACGATGAAGTGGTTGAAACGGCTCGCCACGATGGCGATCTTCGTGCCGCGTGCGACGACGAGGCCTCCTTCGACGATTTTCGGCTGTGCCATGGCTTCCTCTGGAATGGGTGCGGCGAACGACGGCGAACGACTACTCGGTGGTCTCGGCCGACAAGGGAACGCTCTCTACGACCTCGAGGCCATAGCCCGCAAGGCCCGCGATTTTGCGCGGGTTGTTCGTCAGGAGGCGAATCTTCGAGACGCCGAGATCGGTGAGCACTTGGGCCCCGAGGCCGAACTCGCGGAGGGGGTTGTCTTGGGGGCCCTTCGGCGCGACGGGTCCAAGCTCACGCGAGAGGTCGCCGGCCGCGAGGGTGGCAAGCTCGCCCACGAGATCGCCGCGCGGCGGCAGATAAACGACGACGCCCACGCCGGCCTCTTCGATGCGGGCAAGGGCTTGGCGCAAGTGACGCCCGCCTTCGCGCGAGGACGACGAGAACGTGTCGCCGACGGTGGACCCCGTGTGCATCCGGCACAGGACAGGCTCGTTCGGTTTTGGCTCGCCTTTGCGAAGCGCGAAGAACTGTCGATCGTCGATGCGTGTGGAATACACCGAGGCGATCCACTCGGTCCCGGTGGCGTCGAGCAGGAGGCGTCGCTCGGTGACGCGCTCCACGAGCCGCTCGGTCTGGAGGCGGTACTGGATGAGATCGGCGACCGTGACGATGCGAATGCCGTGTTTTTTGCCGAAGACTTCGAGGTCCGGCATCCGGGCCATTTCGCCGT
>JAYUKI010000850.1:0-11463 GCA_043764595.1 Myxococcales bacterium
CCGACGATCGCGCGCGTCGGACGAAGCTCGTGACCGGCCAAATCGCGCATCAGCGCCACGAGACCCGTGGGCTCGGAATCGGTACGTGGCGTCGGACGGACGTCGCGATGAAGGAGCGTTCCGTCGTCGCCCAAAACCGCGCCACGCATGCGTGTCCCACCGAGATCCACCGAGAGTACCGTCATGCCCGGGATCCTATAGGACCTCGAGACGAAACGGCACGACGAAGAGGAGGCTCGCGACAGGAGGTCACTCCAAAGAGAAAAACCCCTCGCCGGACTCGACTACGGCTCGTGCGCGCGAAAGCTCGCTCGCCTCCCAGGGCTCGACGACCAGCTCGAAACGCCCGTAGTCGAACGGAAGGCCCGGGGCGCTCGCGACACGAACTACCCGCTCACGAAGACCCTTGTCCAGAAGGTCGAGGGCCCGATGGTGGCAATAGGGATTATTGCCTATCTTGCCGAACAGGACATGCGCCGTCCACGAGCACCCACCAAGACACCCTTCGGCGTAATAGCAAGTCGAGCAATAGCCCCACAAAGACTCGCTCCCTCGGCCACGCGTAAACCTGAGAGGCTCGGCGCGCTCCCAAATGTCGCGCAAAGAGGCGTCGCGGACGTTGCCACCCACATAGTCGGCCGAAGGAAGCGAAGGACAGCCTTTGATGGCGCCGTCCGACTCGATTCCCATGCCGAGCCTCCCGGCGCTGCAGGCCGACCGATGGCCGTCCGGGCGAAGAAGCGTCTCGTACGGACCGAAATAGCCAATATCGTTTCCCGGAAAGACGCCGACTCCAGCTCGCTTTGCGCGCCGAGCGACGCGGGCGAGCATGGGCTGGAGCTCGAGGACTTGATAGGGCTCGAGGAGGAGCTCGGGCGAATCGGCGGCACGCCCCATCGGCACGGTCATCGACACTTGCCAAGCTTCGATCCCGGCGTCGAGGAGCTCCTCGAACATGGGCTCGATTTGGCGAAGCGCGGGTCGGGTAATTTGGGTATTGGCCGCGACGCGAAGGCCCGCCATTTTCACGTTTCGGATGGCCTCCATGGCACTTTGGTGACTGCCGACTCTCGCGCGAACGTGGTCGTGGACCGCGCGTTGGGCGTCCACCGATACACTGATGGTCGTGGCGCCGGCACGTTTTGCATCGAGCGCGCGCTCGGCCGTCATTCCGCGGCCGCCGGTCAGAAGCCCGACCTCGATGCCTCGTGCGTGGAGTGCGGCAATGACGTCGAGCCATCCGGCGTGGAGGTACGCCTCGCCGCCGATGAGGGTGACCTCGCGTGTGCCCATCCCGGCGAGCTCGTCCACGAGCTGCAAGGCTTCCGCGGTCGAGAGCTCGTCACGCCTGGATTTCCCGGCACGGGAGCCGCAATGCAGGCACCGAAGGTCGCACTTGAGCGTGAGCTCCCAAACCACGTACGCGGGCCGCGCCTCCCGGTCCTCTGGGCGCACGTCGGGCAGAAGGGGCAAGTGCCGACGGCCATTCCCAGTCGAGGGCAGGACTGGCAACTTTCGCGACGGCACTTTGCCAGGCTCCGTCACACGCAATGCCCTACTGCGGCGGCTTCCGATTCGGAGCGATGCCGTAGCGCATGGCGGGCCGAATGGGGGATTCCGAGGAAGGCGATGCCGTGGTGCTCGAGGGTGTGGCGGTCGGCGGCGTGGTCGCAACTGCGCTCGTGGGAGGCAACGGAGCAGCGGCCGAGGCCGACGGAGCGACGGGGCTCGAAGGCGCTTCCATGAGGGGAGCCGTCGGGGGCTCGACCTTGGGCTCGCAACCGATCAGCGCCAGGGCGGCAACCGAAACCAGCGCGGCGGACGAGAGCCCTCCGCGGGTGCTCGCTTCGGGTGCCCGGAGGCTCGTCCCGCAGAAGACACAAGCGGCCTCGTTCGAGCGAACGTGACGGTGGCACTGCGGACACGGCGAGTAGGTCATGCCCTCAGACTACCGACTCGTTCACCATTGGCACAAGCTCTGCGAACCGAGCTCCTCAATCGTCCCTGGCGCCTGCGTTGATCCAATCGGCGACGAGCTTGATCTTCTCGGCCGACAGCTTGTTTCCGGCGAGGGGCATCGGGTTTCCGCAACCGGCCGAATGGTCGATCTTGGTCCAAAAGAGGCTCGCCGCTGGCGCGCTCGGCGTCACGCGAACTTTCCCAGCGCATTGGGTGGTGCCGCCGGTGCCCGAGGCCTTGTCCACGAGATTCGTGTAAGCTGCAGCCTTCGTGCTGAGGTTCAGGCCCGTGGAGTGGTTGGCCACGTGGCACGAGGCGCAGGCGCTTTGGATGACGTTGGCGTACACGTTCGTGAACGTGGGCGCGACCGACGCATCCGTTGGCGTGCTCGAGTCGGTCACGGGCGTGCTCGAGTCGGTCACGGGCGTGCTCGAGTCGGTCACTGGCGTGGTCCCGCCATCGGTCGTCGTGCCACCGTCGGTCGTGGTCGCGTCGCTGCTGCAGGCCGCGAGCGCAACAAAGGCAAAAAAGGGCAATAAAGCTCGGATCATGGGATCTCCTCCGGAATCGATGCTGGAGGATAGCATCGTTCGGGAGACGGTCTTTGGGCAAGAGATCGAGCGCCGACCGACGTATCGTGAGCCCATGCGTTCCACCATCGCCCGCGCCACATGACCTCGTTGCTCCTCGGCCTCGTGGTGCTCGTGGCCTTCGTCGTCGAATCGGCGGCGGGATTCGGCGGCACGGTGGTTTCCGTGTCGCTCGGCTCGCAGCTCATGCCCGTGGACGACGTCCTTCTGCGGTTTCTTCCCGCCAATCTCGTGCTTTCGTTCGTGATGGTGGTCCGCACCTGGAGGCTCGTCGATTGGCGCGTTCTGTTCCAGCGCGTAGCCCCTTGGATGGGTCTCGGCATGGCCGGAGGCGCGGCGTTGGCGAGGGTGGCGAGCCCCACGGTGGTCAAGGTGGTCTTTGCCGCCTTCGTTCTTGTTTTGGCGTGCGTGGAGCTCAAAAAAGCCAGCCGTCCGGCCGCGCAAAGCGACCCAATCGCGTCCCTCCCGCGGCTCGTGGCGGCCACCGCGCTCGTCGGAGCGGGAGTGTTGCACGGGATGTTCGCCTGTGGCGGTCCACTCGCCGTTTGGGTCCTGGGCCGCGACCTTCCGAACAAAGGGCCCTTTCGTGCGACGCTCTCGGCGTTATGGCTCGGACTCAATGCCATTCTGGTCGGATCCTACGTGTTCGGCGGGCGCCTTAGCGCGGGCTCGCTGCGCGACGCGGCGGCCCTTCTCGTGCCGCTCGTGCTCGGCCTTTTTGTCGGTGAACGTGTGCACGCAAGCCTCTCGCCGGCGCGCTTCCGCGTCGCCGTGTTCGCTCTCCTCGCCGTGTCGTCCTTCGTGCTGCTCGTGCGCTCGCTAGCCTCGTACGTTTGAGCGCTCCCTCGGCTCGATCCCCCTCGCGTGCTCGCGTGGTACGGTTGGCCGAATGCTTCGCGCCCTCTCGCTCCTGCTCGCCCTTGTCTCCCTTTTGGGCTGCCCACCTGCCGAAAAGAAGGACGCTGCCCCGAAACCAACCGCGGCGTGCACGCGCGTCGGCGCCACTTGCGAAGTCTCGGCAGGAAAGCTCGGAACCTGCGTCGCCAAGGACGAATGCCCGACCGGCGAGTGCTTTATTTGCCAGTCCCAGCACTGATTCGCCGTCCGCCCTACCCGTCCGGGCGACTCTCCCGTATCGTCGTGGCATGCGGAACGGACTCCTCGCCCGACCACCCTCTTGGCACTTCGCTTTGGCGCTCGCATGCGCCTCGTGTGGAGCGAAGGGCCCGGTAGCTCTCCCCAGCGACGTCGTCTTGACTCCCCCACCGCCAGCTCCGGCTCCTCTCGCCGTACGCGCCACCCCGGAGCCGGCCGACACTGCGCGGCCCGGGCCGAGCCCCGCGGAGCTCGAAACGCGCGCCAAGATCGTTGCCAGTCCAGGGGATCCGTTGGCCGGGAGCTTCTTCATGGCGGACGCCACCTCCGGGCTGAAGGGGAAGGGACCTCTCATGGCGACGATTCGAACCTCGCTTGGCGAGCTTCGATGCGAGCTGTTCGACTCGAAAGCACCTGTAACGGTAGCCAACTTCGTCGGGCTCGCGCGCGGCCTTCGCCCGTTCAAGGACGTTTCTGGGGAATGGGTCTCGCGTCCCCTCTACGACGGAACGATCTTCCACCGGGTGATTCCTGGATTCATGATCCAAGGCGGCGATCCGAGAGGAAACGGCTCCGGCGAGCCGGGATACGTGATCCCCGACGAAAACTGGGATGGCGCAAAACATGACCGCGCGGGCCTTCTCTGCATGGCGAACCGCGGCCCGAACACGAACGGCGCACAGTTTTTCATTACCGATGCAGGCGCTCCGCACCTCGACAAGAACTATACGATCTTCGGTGATTGCTCCCCCGTCTCGGTCGTTCACGCCATCGCGAACGTTCCCTCGGACGGTTCGAAGCCACGCGCAGACGTCACCATCCAGAGCGTCGAGATCACCCAAGAACGGTGACCGGTGGCGGTCGTTCCGCCCTCGCGCCCCCAGAACGAAAGGGCTACGCTGTCACCATGCGCGGTACGAGCCTTGGACTCTTCTTCGTCTTCTCGATTCCATTCGCAGCCACGTTTGCGTGCGGTCGAACGGAGCCAGCCGTACCAACGCTCACTCCGCCTCAGCAAGTGGAGATCCCCAAGGCAAGCGCGAGCCCTTCGAGCTCTGCTCCGTCCCTTCCGACGGCCGTGGCCTCCGCGGAGCCACCGAAGCCCGAAGACGCGAAGGAAGCTCCAAATGAGGACGAAGGTGGCGGAATGATCGGCCTCTTGGGGAGCGGGAGTGGAGCAGGCGTTTGGGGCGCAGGCGCACTGGGCGGCTCGACCGGCCTTGGGGGGCTTGGGCTCAGTGGTTCGCGTGGATCGGGTGGATATGGCGCCGGAATCGGGGTTGGGAGCATCGGACGGATTGGCTCGGCGTCGTCGCCCTCCATTCGGCAAGGCGCCTTACAGGTGGTCGGGGAGCTCCCTCCGGAAGTCATCCAGCGAATCGTTCGCCAGAACTTCGGGCGGTTTCGCCTTTGCTACGAGAATGGTCTTCGCACCAATCCGGCCCTCGCGGGCACCGTGACGATCAAGCTCGTGATTGCCAAAGACGGCTCGCCTCGACAGGGCAACATCGCGTCCACCGATCTCTCCGACAAAGCCGTCGTGGCGTGCATCATGCGAGGTTTTTCGAATCTCTCGTTTCCGCGGCCCGAGTCGGGAGAAGTCGTCGTCCTCTATCCATTGAAGCTTGCCCCCGGAACGCCCCCGGCTCCGCCCGCCTCGGCAAAGCCGGCCCCGAAGGTTTCGCCTGCGCCCGTGCCGCGGGCTTCCGCGAGCCAGGCCGCTCCCTGAGCCTGGTGAGCCGGGCCTCAGGTCCCGACCACGAAAGCGACGGTAGTGGTCGTACTGCCGCCGATGTTGAGCGTTCCAACGCGATTGGCCCCTTCGACCTGCGTTTCGCCCGCCTTTCCCGCGACCTGCTTCGAGGCATCGAGCACCATGCGCACGCCGGTGGCTCCCACGGGGTGCCCGCCACCAATGAGGCCCCCGCTCGGGTTCATCGGTAGCTTTCCACCGAACAACAGCTCTCCGGACTCGATCGCTCGATAGGACTGCCCAGGAGGGGTGAGCCCAAAGTGGTCGATCGCCATGTATTCGCTGGTCGTGAAGCAGTCGTGCGTCTCGATCGCCGAGAGGGCATGAACGTCAGGAATCCCCGCGCGTCGGAAGGCGTCGTCGATGGTGCGCCGCACGTGCGGAAAGACGAGTGGCTCGTCACGCGAGCGCGAGAGCTTTTCCGCGAGGCCCAACTGGACCGTGCGATGTCCCCATCCCAAGATTCGGGGAATGGCGGACACCCGTGCGTCGTGACGTTTGGCCCACGCCTCCGCGAAGGTGGCCGACGCAAGCACGATGGCCGTCGCGCCGTCGGTCACTTGGCCGCAGTCCTGGCGCCGAATCCTCCCCTCCACGATTGGATTCTTCGCGTCGTCCTCCGTGAAGCTCCCGTCGTCATACGTCCAGCTTCGGGTTTGGGCGAGCGGGTTGCGTTTGGCATTTTGAAGATTCTTCTTCGCTATGGCCGCGAGATGCACGTACGAAAGGCCATAACGACGCTCGTATTCCGCGGCGATCTCACTGAACATGAACGGCCAAACGTACCTTGCGTTTTGGCCTTCGTGCCCCACCCAGGCCGCACTGGCGAGGTGTTTTGCGCATTCTGCTCCCGAAACGTTCCGCTCCATTTCGGCGCCGACCACGAGCACGCAGTCGTAGCGGCCCGCTTCGATCTCTGCCATCGCGGACAGCACCGCGATGCCTCCCGAGGCACACGCCGCCTCGTGGCGCATGGCAGGCACGCCGTAGAGTCGCGGCTCGACGATCGCAAGCGCCCCACCGAGCTGACCTTGTCCAGTGAAGAGCTCGCCACAGAAATTGCCGACGTGGGCGCTCCCGATGGCCTCCGGTTCGAGCTCGGTATCGCGCAGCGCGCCGGCGACGGCCTCGCCGATGGCGTCGAAGAGGGTCTTTCCCTCACGCGCGTAGTTGCGCGAAAAGTCGGTCTGCGATCCACCAAGCACGAAGACGGGGGCGGCCATGGACACGATGCTACCGGGCTTTGGCCCCACCACGCCGCCGTGGCGCGCTCCGTGCTCGATCGAATACCGGACCGCGCCCCGAAGGTGCGACAAGGTGCGCAAATATTCGCGCTGCGCCATTCGTCCGTTCGCGTACGCTCCCCCGCGGTGGACCGGCACGAGCTCCGACGCAGCGCACGTTTCGTCCCTCGACGGACGCGGGGCGCATGCGCCTTCCGCGTTTCCGAGTCCAATGTCCACCTCCATGGGGGCCCCTCTCGCCCAACGCCCAGGAACGACCGAAGGAGGGCCGTCGACTCCACCTTCGCTCGGGTCTTGCGCATGCCGTTCGCCGCCACCTCGACTCGCCACGACCGACCACGCCACGCGGGAGCCTCGGTCCCACTGGGCGAGGAAAGCCGTGGTGGGCGGGACGGAGGCTGCGCGCCTGCCCACCCGATCCAAGGTCGGTCTTCCAAGCGAAACGGAGAGAGGGGCCTTTGGTCTTCGAGGAGCCTTCTGTGACCCTACTTGCCATCGCCAAACGGTTTTCGGAAACGGTCTCGCGCGTCGAAACGGTGAGTGAGGCCGAGACGGTCTTTTTGTTCGTCGACGGGACGTTCCGACGAGTTCTTGCTGCTGGACGCCATAGGTTCTTTTCGCCGACGCGGGTGAGACTCGAGCGGGTCCCCGAGGAGGATCCGCTCGTGCGGTTCGCGGACATCGGCGCCATTCTCCAAAAGCCGGACGTCGTCGCCCACACGACCTCCGTGCACGTCGAAGAAGGCCGCCTCGGGCTCGCGTTCCGACGCGGCGTCTTCTGGTCGTTCTTGCCTCCGGGGCGACACGTCTTCGCGGGCCATCGTGACAAAAGCGGAATCACGATCGAGGTCCTTTCACCGGTCGCCGGAGGAGAGCTTCATCACCCGGCCGAGACGTCGATCGTGCGCCATGCCGAGGCCGCGCGGTACCTCAAGCTCGTCCGAGTGGACGCAGGCACGCTTGGGCTTCTCTATGTCGACGGAGTGCTCGTTCGGAGCCTCTCGCCCGGTAGACACGCGCTCTTCGAAACCGGCCAGACGCTCCGGATCGACACGGTTCGATCGTTCGAGCCCGTCTCGGCCCCCGACCCGTCCGAGCTCATGCGCATTCCCGAGATCGCAGAGGCCCTCGTCTCCACGGTCGTCGGTGACGCCGAGCGGGGTCTGGTGTTTGCAGGCCAAAACTTCCGCCGGTTCTTGGCGTCGGGTGCGTACTTCTTTCTGCGAAGCGAGAGCCCCGCCCTCCGCATCGAAGTCGTCGATGCACGCGACCCTGCCTTTTCCCATTCGGCACTTCCTGCCCTGCGCCGCTCGGCGGACGTCGGAGCATTCCTCACGACCTTCACCGTCGGACAAGGCCAAGTCGGGATATTGTTCGTCGACGGAGCGCATTCAGGCAGACTTCCCCCGGGCGCACACTCGTATTGGAATGGCCAGAAGCACGTTCACGTCGACGTGGTGGACTTGCGCGAACAAGGCCTCGAAGTCAGTGGGCAAGAGCTTCTCACTTCGGACAAGGTTTCGCTCAGGCTAAACCTGAGTGTCCGCTACCGCATCGTCGACCCCGAGAAGGCTGTCCTCGGGCACGCGGGTTACGCCGAAGCCTTTCATCGCGTCTTGCAGCTCGCCCTCCGCGACGAAACCCAGAAGGTCACCCTGGACGAGCTTTTGTCGCGCAAAGACGATCTTGGCAAGTGCCTGTCCGAACGTGCAAAAGAAGGTGCGGCGGCGCTGGGAATCGAGATCGTTTCCGCAGGGCTGCGCGACGTCATTCTTCCCGGCGAAATGCGCCAAATCCTGAATCAGCTCGTCGAAGCCGAGCGACGCGCGCAGGCCAACCTCATCACGCGACGCGAAGAGACCGCCGCGACCCGCAGCCTTCTCAACACCGCGCGTCTCCTCGACGAGAACCCGACGCTCATGCGGCTGAAGGAGCTCGAGCACGCCGAGCGAATTGCCGAGAAAATCGGGCACCTCTCGATCATCGGAGGAATCGACGCGCTCGTTCCCAAGATTCGAGAAGCGCTCGGCGAGAAGAAGTGAGGCCCGACCTTCCGCTGTCGGTGCTCGACGTGTCGCCCATCGCGAGCGGCGAGACGGCCACTTTGGCGCTTCGCGCATCCCTGGAGCTCGCGCGGCACGTCGAGGCGCTCGGCTTCGTGCGCTATTGGGTCGCCGAACATCACAACGCCGGAGCGCTGGCTTGCCCGGCCCCGGAGCTCATGGCCGCGCACCTCCTCGCGCACACGAGCCACATCCGCATTGGCTCGGGTGGAGTGATGCTGCCGAACCACCCGCCTCTCCGAATCGCCGAAGCCTTCCGTGTGCTCCACGCCCTCCACCCGAATCGAGTCGATCTCGGACTTGGCCGCGCGCCAGGAACCGACAAGCGAACGGCCCTTCTCCTTCGAAGGGTGGATGCGTCCGACTTCGCTGCCCAGGTATCGGAGCTCTTTGGCTATTTCTCGGACAACGAGCCCCCGAGAGAGCCTTTCGCCACCAGCGTACGAGCCATTCCCTCGGGTGTGCCTCGGCCGCCGGTGTGGATTCTGGGCACCAGCACGGAGAGTGGCCGCTTTGCGGGTTCCTCGGGCCTCGGCTTCGCGGCCGCCCATCACATTTCCCCCGACGACGCCGTTCCCGCCCTATTGGCCTATCGCGAGAGCTTCGTGCCGAGTGCGGCTTTTCCGACTCCCCACGCCATTCTTGCCGTCTCGGCCACGTGCTCGGACGACCCGACCGTCGCCGAGGATCTCACCCGGGTCGCCAACGTTTCGGGCCTCCGTTTCGCCAGAGGCCTCCGCGATTGGCCCATGCCCACGTTCACCGAAGCACGGACGCATGCCTTCGATGAAGAGGACGAGGCCCTGTTGCTGGCGTACGCCGGACGAGGTTTCCATGGCCACACGAGCGAGGTCGTGCCAAAGCTCGTCGCTCTCGCCGAAGAAGCACGGTGCGACGAGCTCATGGTCATGGGCAATGTGCCCGACCGCACAGTGCAGCGCGAGAGCTTTGCCTGCGTGCTCCGTGCCCTCCGGCGGACGACGACGGCCGACGTGGCTGCGGCCAAGTCACCCACAAAAAGTAAACTTGACTCAATCATCGGCCCTGCTAACTCTGGCGAATGAATCGCGAGACGTTGGTGCGCCGCGTGGCGGCCGGTGAAAGCTTCAAGTACCTCTTCTTCTGGGGCCACACGCCGAAGTGGGCGGGCCAGGTCGACGCGTCGTGCCTGAGCCAGTGGTACCCCGCGCCGTTCGTGGTCGACGGAACGCGCTTCGCGACCGCCGAGCATTTCATGATGGCCGAAAAGGCCAAGCTCTTCGGAGACACGGAGGCGCTCGCGCGCGTGCTCGAGGCCAAGAGCCCCGCGGAGGCCAAGGCCATAGGCCGCGAGGTTCGAGGCTACGTGGACGAAGCGTGGGCCAGCGCGCGTTACGAAACGGTGATTCGAGGAAACGTCGGAAAGTTCGACTCACGTCCCGATCTTCGCGAATTTCTCCTCCGCACGGGCAACCGTGTCCTCGTCGAAGCCGCTCCGCGCGACACCGTGTGGGGCATTGGCTTGGGACGGGACAACCCAAACGCGGAGAGCCCGTCGCTTTGGCGCGGTCAGAATCTCCTGGGATTCGCCCTCATGGAGGCCCGTGCTGCTCTTTTGGCGCGCCACACGTAACATCCTTTTCGGGTGTCGGCGTCCTATCCCACGACCTTAAGACCCTAGAGCGCGTGAGCGTTCAGGTCAATACCGCGCGTCTTTTGGCTTGCCTCCTTTGGGCCAGTCTTTCGCTTTTGCGGCGAAGTCGGGGCGAGGCATGGTCGTGAAGTACGCCGCGACGTCGTAGGCGTCTTGTGCGCTCAAGGCTCCGCTGGCGCCGAGAGGCATCTTCGACTTCACGAAGCCGGCCGCAGTATCGAGCCGCGCCATCCCCGCCGCCACGTTGAACGAGTGGTCACCCCAGAGGGGTGGGAACTGATACGCAGTGCCGGCGGGCTTCCCTTCCCCGCTTTTGCCGTGGCAGCTCGCGCACTTCGTCGCAAATACGGCCTTGCCGTGCTCTTTGTCGGGAGTCGGAGCGTTCACGATGCGCTCGAAGCCACGTCCTTCGACCGCGTGACCGATGGGAACGTCGCGTGAGAGCCACGTGATGTACGCCACGATATCGGTCATGTCTCGACTCCCGGGAGGCAGCTTTTTCCCGTTCATGCTGCGCTCGAAGCAATCGTTCACGCGGTCTTCGAGGGACGCGACCTCGCCGCTGCGCGCGCGATACTCGGGGAACATGCCGGCGAGGCCAATCCACGGGGCCGCTCCCGCCACCGTACCGCCGTTCAAGTGGCAGCTCGTGCAATGGAGTGTGTTGCCGACGTTGGACGGGAGCTCTTCGTAGGTAGCCGTAACGAGACGCTTGCCTCGCTTGATGGCGTCGCCCACCGGACCTTCGGGGATGCTCGATTCTTCCGGAACACGCAGGGGGATTCTATCGCTGGCGGCGAGGGCGGAGGAACGGGGCTCGCATGACGTCGAGCCCGAAGGTTCGACCTCGGTCCGAACGAAACTCGAGCTCTCACGCCTTCCGCAGCCCGCGGCGCCGACCAAGGCCACGACCGACAGCACACCGGCGAACAGGATCGACGAGCGAGCGGAACGTTTCATGACGTTTCTCCAGTGCCGCAATCCGCGGCTTCTCCAGGAAAACAGAGCACGAGCCGTGCCATCTCGTGCACGCAGTCTTTGGCATCTGCCGTGCTGGTGAAACAAACCGCGTCTTGCACTTGGTCGAAGCGCATATCAAGCCTGGATTTCGATCTCAGCTCGTTGG
>JAYUKI010000851.1:0-3288 GCA_043764595.1 Myxococcales bacterium
CACCTTGAAGCGCACGACGAAAGGCTTGCCCGGCTGCTCGGGCTGATCGCGCCACTCCCGCGGATACTTGAACTCCGCCTTCGGGTCTTTCTCTTTGAGGGCCGTGCGCGCGGCATCGAGCTCTTCGCGCGTTTTGTAGCAGTGGAACGCCTTGCCCTCGGAGACGAGCCTCTCGGCATACTCCTTGTAGAGCGCAAGTCGCTCCATCTGCGTGTACGGCCCATGAGGTCCGCCGACCTCGGGCCCCTCGTCCCAGTCGATTCCGAGCCACCGGAGCGAATCGAAAATCACCTGCCGGCTCGCCGGCGTGGAGCGCTCCTGGTCGGTGTCTTCGATGCGAAGCACGAACGTTCCGCCCGTCTTCCTGGCCCAGAGCCAGTTGAACAGGGCGGTCCGAACGCCTCCGATGTGAAGGTATCCGGTGGGCGAAGGAGCAAAACGAACGCGCGGCTTTCCCATCGCGCGCATCCCTAACAGAGCGCGGGCAAAGGGTAAACGACGGCCCGAGGCCCGTAACCCGAGCAAGGTCAGCGTGGGACCGTGGAAAGCAGCCGGGACAGCATCGGCCCCACCACGTTCTCGCCCCGCAAAGCCACTCGCCACCGTTCTGGGATCGCCGAAGCTCCATGGCGAATGCCGGCGATGCCGCCTGCCACGCAAGCGGTGGTGTCCGTGTCGTGCCCGAGAGCGATCGCGGCCTTCATCGCGGCCTCGTAGCTCGGCTCGGACAAGACATCGCGCGCCGAACGCAGGGTGTCGACCACGTATCCGCTGCCGCCGCCGGGGCTCGTGTTCTCCGGCCTTACGTGAAACTCGAGAACCTCGAGGCGAGCCTCGTCCCCCGCGTAGATGCGTCGAAGCTCGGTGGCCGCACGGTCGAATCCGTCCGTCTTTCCCTCGAGCTCGAAGCGGGCCCACACGCAATAGAATGCGCAGCACACGAGCGAGCGAACATGCCCGTGGGTTGGCAGGCTCTGTCGTTCCGCAAGCTGCACGATCTCCTCGAGCGAGCCTCGATGCACGAGGGCCAGCGGCAAGACGCGCATGAGGGAGCCGTTGCCATTCTCACGTTCCGAGCGTGGACCGGAGGTCTCCGGGCTCTCGCCTTCGCGAAGGAGCGAAAACGCACGAGCCGTCTGATTTCCAACGTCGAAGACGCGCCCATCGGGCGTGTACGCCCCGCGTTCGAACCAATCGAGCATGCGCGACGCAAAGTCGGGGAGGTCGAGGCCCCCCTTCGTCAACAAGAGCGAGTCCAGCAGTGCAAGCGCCAGGGCCCCGTCGTCCGACCATGTCCCAGTGGGCACGCCGCGATGGGCGCGCAAAAACCCGACGGGCGGGACCATCTCGATCTCCGCGCGAGGTGGAATTCGCTCGGGAGAATGAAACTCGTACGGAACGCCCAACGCGTCCCCCACGAGCAATCCCAAGAGTCCACCTTCGATACGCGAAGCGAGCGTGAGTCCCATGGGAAAGATGTAGCACCCGACATAAAGTGTGCAATACTTTATTTCGAGTGCTACCGCAGCGGAGCCGCTACCAGCGGTTGCAGGTGCGCGAAGCGAGCACTGGCGAAACGAACGTGTCGCACTTCACCTTCAGGCTCTTCATCGTCCACTCGACGGACGCTTGGCTTCGCTCGAAGAGGTCTTTCGGTGCGCCCGCTTCCACGACGAAGAGCTTTCCCTGCGCGAGGTACACGGTCACCCAATAGACGAAAGGCTTGCCGTCTTCGTCATGCGCGAGCTCGAGGCGCTTGCCTGGCGTTCCGTCGCGCGAGGTCACGTCGCTCGTGCGAACTAGGGCGTAGCCCGAGACGTCCCGCATTTGCAGGACGATCGACTTGGTCCAAAATCCGAGGTCGGCACGGTCCTCGTCTTCCATCACGCGCACCGCCACAACGACACCTTCGGGGCTCGTCGCGCGGTAGGCGTATCCATCGGGCGACTGACCGTCGAGCTCCACGAAGCCGGGCGCCGTAGCCACTTTGAAGGGACGACCGCACGCGAAGAGAGGCACCGAGAGGACGACCGCGAGAGCAAGATGAGAGAGCTTCATGGTGTCCGCTCCTCCCGGAGCTGAAGGAGGTTCACGAGTCCAAGGTGACCCAGCCACGGAAACGGAAGGCGAACCTTGCTTGCACCCGGCAACGTGGCGCCGCGTCCTTCGAAGACGACCGTGATCGACGAATACGCGATCTTGTCCTTCAGCAGCTTCAGCCGTCCCTCCATCAGCTCGAGCTCTTCGGTCACCCGAGCGAGCTCCTTTTCGATCTCGATGGCTTCTTTCACGGCGGCTTTCTCGAGAAGCTGCTTCAAGCGCGTTTGCATCGCCCTCGCGTTCTTGATGCGAATCTCGAGGTCCACGTATTGATCGGTCACGTCTTCGGCGGTGACGTCGCGATGGAGGACGTCCCCGATCTTCTCGATCGCGGCGAGCGTCGGCTCGAACTTCGCGCGCGGAATGCGCACGGTGATCTTGTTGTCGGTGCGGACGGAGAGGTAGCCGCCCTGCTCTTTCGCGATGCGCTCGACCATCGCCAAGTTCGGCTGAACCTGGTAGACCGCCATCGTAATGGTTGCAGTATACACAATCATCGCCGAGTCGTGTGCCGAGCCTTTGTCCTCGCCCGACTCCTTTTTCGACTTTTCCTCCGCGGGAGAACGCTGGGGCTGACCCGGTGGCGGCGGGGGTGGCGGTGGCGGCGAAGGAGCCGCGGCCGGAGCGGCTTCGGCGGAAGCCACGCGCTCGTCCGAGACGGTCGCGTCCTGAGGACCGAACCCTCCCGCGGCCAAAACGTCTCCCTGGAAGCCTGTCTTTTTGGAAGCCCCACCGTAGTTCGACGGGCGGGCTGCTTCCGCTCTTGCACATCCGCCCTGGAGGGCTGCAAGCGTCCCCAAGACGACGAGCCACGAATGCCGCTGCATGGTTTTCCTTTCGATGAGCCCGTCACCGACGGTGCGAGTGGGCCGAAGCGCAGAACCGCGCCCGAACGGCCTTGTGGACGCGAACTTACACGAGGAAGGACACCGAACGCTCCGCCGGGCTTTGCCCGCATGACTGCCGGCGATTCCCTTGCGGCCCGGGGTCCGTTCCGCTAGAAGCGGCGGTCCCTTTAGCCGCGCAAGTGATCTTGCGCACCCTCCGAGGAGTATCCCCATGAAAAGCCCGATCGCTGCCGTCAAAGAGAAGTTCGGCGACAAAGCCAAGCTCGTCGCTGCCCTCGAATCCCTCACCGGCGAAGCCCTCTGGCTCGGCCGCGTCAACGCGGACAAGGGCCTCGCCCAC
>JAYUKI010000852.1:0-3285 GCA_043764595.1 Myxococcales bacterium
TGCAGGTAGAGCAAAACTGGATGCGCAGAGTCCTTGCTCTTGATGAACATCCCCTGGCGCGTGCCGTTGATCTCGATGTGGATCTTCTCCGACACGCTACCCGGCAGTGGCTTCCCCAAGGCGTCGAGGAATGGCGTGGTCCTTCCCGTGGCCATCGCTCGCGCGCCAATGGCAATCGAACCAAAAAGCAGCGCCAGGTCGATGACGACGCCGAGCCGCAGTGCCCCGAACAGCGCGTAGAAGGTGCCTACCGCCGCGAGAACGAAGGACCAGCCCTTCGTGTTCGGGCCGTATCCGATCAAGGAGACTCCGATCACCAGCGACAGCGTCGGACATGGGATGAGCCCGAGGGGCGCCCCTACGAGATAGGCGAGCGTGGGCCGTCCGACGAGGAAGTGTGGGTACGACCACGCGAACGCGACGAGCAAGCCGCCTAGCGCGGTCGACCACCGTCGGGAGTTCATCACGGAACCTTTAGGCGTGCGCCATGCCATCCACCCCTGCAGGACCGCGAGTAGGCCAAACGTCGAGCCATTGAAAGGATTCCCAAACGCCCACGCGAAGCCACTGACCGATGCGAGCGGCAGACAGAGCAGCCCGCCGACGAGACGAGGCGAAGGGCGCCACCCGAGCCAAAGCCAGGCGGAGACCAGCCCAGCGAACACCGAGACGATAACGAGGTGCCACAGGACGGCGTACACAAAGGCTTCGTTGGCAATGCGCCCGAGGCCGGCGAGAATTTCATCAGGGTTCATCGACGACAGCCAGGTCACCTTGGTCGGCGACGGACTCACAGTTGGGGACGAGCACGATCTTTCCTTCGAGGCCCCCACGTTCGAGACGAACGTGGGCATCCGCCACCGCGTCGAGACCGATGCGCTCGGCGACACGCGGTTTGATCTCACCGCGCGAGAGCATGCCGAGCAAGGTTCCGAGGTCGGCCACGAACCATTCGGGGTGCTTCTTGCGCAACGAGGTGATGGAAACGAAGCTCGCCGTGCGCGCCCCAGAGAACGTGTTCCACCACCACAGCTTCGCGAACCAGAGGCCGACGAGAGGGAGTGGGGCATTGCTCTTCACGCCCGCGGAGAATCCGTATGCGGACAGACGACCTTGGTCGCCGACCGCCCGCCACGCACGCGAAAAGCCACTCTCACCGATGCCGTCGAACACGACGTCGAAGCCTGCCGGCAAGACCTTGGCGAAATCGGCGTTGTCGCTGTCGACGTGGGTCGCACCCAACGAGCGCACGAGCTCGGCGTGCCGGGCATGGGCCGCCCCCCACACTTCGCAGCCCGAGAGCTTTCCGAGCACGACGAGCGCTTGGCCGACCGCACCGGCGGCACCGATCACAAGCAGTCTCTGACTCTTCCGAACGCGCGCGTCGCGGTGCAGAAGCTGGTAGGCGATCATCCAGCTCAGAACCAACGTGGTCGCCTCTCCGGCGTCGAGGGCAGGATCCACGACGGTGACGCGGTCAGCCTCGAGCGTCCGATACTGCGCGTACGAACCGATCATCGTAAGGTCGGCAATGCGTTGCCCAACCGACACCCCCTGAACGCCGGGGCCAACTTTGATGACCTCGCCCACCAGATCGTAGCCGAGCACAAGTGGCGGCTTGTCCTTGAGGTCGGGGTACTGGCCTTTTCGCAGGATGACATCCGTGAACTGCACGCTTGCCGCGAGCACCTTCACCAGCACTTCACCGGGAGCGGGCATCGGCATGGGTCGCTCGACGACAACAAGGCCATCGGGACCGCCGAATTTCTGGAGAAGCACCACGCGTTGCGTAGCAGGGAGGGTCATTCGGCGCCTCGAGGAGTGGGCGAACCTATTCCGGTGTATGGGCAATTCGAGACGTTTTCCGAACCTATTGAAGCTTCCGCCCGTTGCTTGATTCCGCGCAGCTGTCGGGCCTGCATGACGCCGTGGCCAAACTTGGCGGCGGGGGCCACTAGCCAGCGGGGAGCGCCCGCAAGCAACGCATAGACACGCTCGATGAGACGAGGCGAGAACGACGTCGGTTCCGGTCCTCCTGATGGCCAATTCGAGCTGAGACGCCCTCGCACGAGCAAGCGGGTCGTCCATCGAGTGAGCGGCTCAAGGAAGAATTCCCAACTCACGAGAAGCCCTCCACTCGCAGCTGGCACAGTCAAAACGAGATCACGCTCGGCCTCGACGACAGCCACTACGAAGGAATCCTTTGCCCCCGGCAGCGACGGCATCACGTTTCCTGCTGTCAGGTGCTGAAGCTCCGGAAGAATCGTCACCGCGCTCGGCCTGCGACCGTTGTCCACCCAATCGTAGCTGTACCAACCCGCGCGACCCGCGCCCATTTGAACGAGCCAGGGCCAAACTCGGTCCACCGGCGCTGCGATCGTGACTGCGTGCATGACGACGGTCGCTGCGTCCGGAAGCAGCGTGTCGCCGGGAAGCGCCCGTTGCCGTTCCTGGGCCGTAGCCCGAACGTTGACCAAGGGCGCGAGCAGTGAAACCTCTTTAGAAAGAACCACGGCGGACCACCGAAGCGGTTTCACCCGGCACTCGGTTGCCGACTTCCGTGGGCTCGAGTGAACGCTATCGTGAATCATCGTGGTTCGCGTCTGCAAGCCGCGAGCCGGTACAGCGCCCGAAGCACCTCGCCTTTGCTGAACGGCAGAACGTTTCGCCCCCAACTGCCTCTCGAAGGCGGACTTCATCGAGCTGATGGCGCGGTGACGATTTTGAAGGAGTTGGACGACCTGCGCGATTCATCAAATCTTCGGCCGAGTCTATTTCAGGGGCGATCAACTCGACTGCCTTTGACCAGCTATCCGCTTATCCGCGCGCGCGTGCACTGCCACCCCGTGAACCGAGCTGCTCGTAGTGCTCGTTGGTCTTCTCGACCGGAATGCCGAACACCGTGGTCGACGCGGAGTCGATCCGGCCCAGGAGTTGCTACGCGGGCTTTCGGAGGTCGCCATGCAGCAAGTCGGCATTTTTTACGCAACGAAGGAGGGGCACGCGCGGAAGGTGGCCGAGCGGGTAGGCGCGGCGCTCATTGCGCGCACGCTCGACGTTGCGGTCCATGACGTGGAGGACGCGGATGCGCCCGCGGCGCTCGTGCGGAGCGACGCCGCGGTGCTCGTCGGGTCCGTGCACCTCGGCAAGCACGAGCGAGAGCTCGTCGCGTTCGTGAAAGCGCACCGAGATCAGCTCGATTCGATGCCCGCCGCGTTCCTCTCGGTCTGCGGCGCAGAGGCTGGAGCCGAACAGGGAGCGACGCCGGAGGGGCGCGCGAAGTCA
>JAYUKI010000853.1:0-11430 GCA_043764595.1 Myxococcales bacterium
CTCGCCGAGCGCCGGACCGAACGAGCCACGCTCGGTGTCGTCACGAAGGACCTCGAGCACGAAGCGAATCGCGCCGTAGGCGAACGTGAAGAGGAAGAAAATCTGTCCGCGAAACTTCTGATTTTTGCGCTGGGAGAGCAGCAAAACGAGGAGAAAAAGCCCCGTGAGCGACTCGTACAGCTGCGTCGGGTGCACCGGAAGCGAAGCGTTCGCCTTCATCACGTCGGCGCCGAGAGGCGTACCGCGGAAGAGGTCGAGGTGGCGCACGAATGCGGGCGAGCCGTCGCCGCTTGCGAGCGTGTGCTCGGGCCAGTGCGGGAACGTGCCGAGCTTCTTCAGGAAGCCAGGAGCCGTGTCCGAGAGGCGCTTTCCGAAGTCGCACCCGAAGAGGTAACAGCCAATGCGCGTCACGAGCAGACCCGACGCGAGGCTGGGAACGGCCACGTCCGCCCAGGGCATCAGGTTGATCTTTTGGGACTTCAAGTAGGCCCAGCTCGCGATAAACCCACCGACGAAGCCGCCGTAGGCCACGAGACCGCCGCGACGAAGATCGTAGACGTCGGAGAATTGCTTGAACTCGTCCGGGTTCGTCGCGATGTAAAGGAGGCGCGAGGCCACCACGGCGGAGAGCGCCACGATGACGTAGCAGTTGGCCATCGTCTCTTTGGGGAGCCCGTCGCGCTCCGCCAAGGTGAGCGTGAGGTACCAGCCCACGACGAGCGAGAGGCCGAGCATCACGCCGTACGAGTAGATCGGCAGGTTCGCGGCTTCGAGCTTCTGGTCCTTGAAAGCGAAGCCCGCGACGCCGCAAATCAGGGCAACGATGAGGCCCGCCGCGAAGGACGAGTTGTCGGCCTTTTTTCGGGCGTAGAGCGCGTAGATCACCGAGATGGCGGCGATGAGCGCAAGGCCCCACCACAGCTTGAGGGGCGTGTGTGGCAGCGGGATACGAAAGAGGATCGGATGCATGGCGTGCGCCACGTTTACCAAAAAACGCGGCATTCGCGGAAGAAGGCTGGCAACGGCCCCCGGAACCCGAGCGCGAGGGACGGCCATACGCGGGCTTTCGTGGTAGAAAGGCCCGGCCATGCGCGCACTTCGCCCTAGCCTTTTTCTCCCGACAGTCTCGGTTCTTGGCGGGCTCGTCGCCCTAGCCGCATGCGTTCCCCCGGGAAACGCCGTCCCCGAGGACTCCGGTGCCCCCTCCCCTCACGCCAGCGCGGCGCCGGTCTTCGTGCCCTCGATCGGCATCATGACGGAGGCTTTTTTCGACGATTTCGAGCGAAAACCGCAGCACCACGACGCCAGCGCTTCGCATGCCACCCCCGCGCACGCAGCGGAAGCGGGCACCCATGCGGATGCCGGAATCGCTGCAAAAGACGCGGGGAAGGCCGATGCCCAAGCCTCGGACGCCGGCACGACCGTGGACGCCGCCCCGGCCAAAAAAGAGCCCCCGCCGAACCTCGATCCCGGCAATCTCGGCCCCGACTGGACACAGGCCAAAACCACGGCCTGGCGGGTCGAAAACGGTTGGCTCTGCGGCCAAGGTGCGCGCAACCACGGCGTGTGGCTGAACCGCGTGCTCCCCATCAACGCCCGCATCGAGTTCGACGCCCGCAGCGAGAACGCCGAAGGCGACCTCAAGACCGAGGTGTGGGGCGACGGTCAATCGGCCGCAACCACCGTGTCGTACACGAACGCCACCAGCTACCTGGCCATCTTCGGAGGCTGGAAAAACACCATCCACGTGCTCGCACGCATCAACGAGCACGGCACCGATCGCCACGAGCTCCACGTCGACAAGGAGTCGGACGATGCGCGAAAACGCCCCGTGGCCCAAGGACAGAGCTACCACTTCAAGATCGAGCGGCTCGACGGCAAGACCGTGCGCTGGTCGGTGAACGGCGCCGAGATGCACTCGTTCAGCGACCCCCAGCCCCTCCAAGGCATGGGCCACGACCACTTCGGGTTCAACGACTGGGACGCCAAGGTCTGCTTCGACAACGTCCGCGTCACCCCGCTCTAGCCTGCTCCCCGCTCGCGCCCGCCGGGTAGTGCGCGGGCCCTCAAAGCAAGGTGGCCCTCCGCGCGGACCCCATCTAGAATCGAACGTGTCGCAAGGTCGCGGCGCGTAGGGCGCTCTTGGAACTCAAAGAGATCGAGATCAACATCAACGAGCTCGAGCTCCGGCTCGACCGTCTCCGCGCGCTCTACGACCAGTACTTCATGGGGTACGAAAAGCTCGAGCCCCAGACCCCGCGCAAGGACGTGGAGCGGCGCTTCCACATGCTCCGCAAGGAAAACTTCCGGAACACGGCCCTCCGCTTTCGCCTCAACGTCGCGATCCAGAAATACAGCACGTACCAGTCCTACTGGCAGCGCATCTGCCGTCAGATCGAAGAGGGCACGTACAAGCGCCACATCCAGAAGGCCAAGGCGAAGTTTGCCGAAGGCGCCGCTGGACGCGGTCGCAAGCGCGACGCCGACTTGGACATCGACGTGGACGTCGATCTTGCCGAGCTCGACGAAATGACCGACGACGAGTTTCTCTCGAAGCTCCACGACGACGACAAGTCCGCTGGAGCCGACGACGACGACGGCGTGGACACCGTGCGCCCTCCGCCGGGCCAAGGCGAGCCAGGCTTTCCCTCCGAAGCCGCGCTCCGAAGCCCACCGTCCTTCCGCGAGCGCGCCCCGCGCTGGGACGAAGCTCCGAACACGCAGCCCACCTACGATCCCACCGAGCACTACCCCTCGAGCGGCGCGCCCTACAGTCTCTCGCCCGACACCCAGCCCCAGGCGTTTCGACCGATGTCGGTGCAAGAAGCGTCTCAGTCACGCCTCCGCGACTACCCACCGGCCACGGATCCCGCGCCGCCGCCGTCCCCGATGTCCGAGCCGCCCCGAGCCCCACAGATTCGCCAGATTCGCTCCCGCGAAAGCCTGGCTGCCGCGCCGCGCGAAAACGCCACGCCTGCCGCGCCCGCTCGCCCCGTCGGAAGACCCGCCGTAGCTCCCAAAGGCAATCCGGGAGAGCTCAGCGAAGACCGTATTCGGCAGATTTACGCGCAGTACGTCCGCGAAAAGCGCTCCCGAGGCGAGTCCACCGCCACGACCACATTCGAAAGCGTCGCACGCAGCCTACGCACCTCGAGCGAGAAGCTCCGCGGCCAACACGGAGGTCGCGACGTCGACTTCGAAGTAGCCGAAAAAGACGGGCGCACCATTTTGCGTCCAATCGTGAAGTAGAGAGAGCAGAGAGCAGAGCGAGCAGACGGAGCAGAGCGAGCAGACGGAGCAGGGTGCCCCCACCCGCCATGGGGAAAAAAGCGCTCGAAGCACGAGGGACTCGAGGTTTCCAATAGCCGTCGAGACACTCGCTATTTTGCTTTTTCCCCCATGTCGACCTCCCCCAAATCGCGGGCGCAAAGCCGCCCGCTCAGGGGGAGGTGCAGAGTCCGCGACCTATTGCGGTACTCCGGGAGAATCGTGCAATCCCTGCCCGCACGACTTCATCCCGCTTCGTCCTATCGACCCTCCAAAAGCGGGCGCGCGGGCGCGCGACGCCATACCACATCACGTTCACGTAGAGTCCCCACACCAGGCGCCCATGGCCATACGGATCCCGGAGAGCCATCATTGGGGCGGCTCGAGAGGTGGTGGTGCCAAACATGCTCCACACGATGTCGCGCGCAAGACCGATATCGACAAAACGATCCACTCCTGTGCCTCGTCGCAGAAAGACTCGAGCGACGGCATCGACTTGCATCGCCGCACGCCTTCATCGCCCAATCTTGCGCAGGGACGATCTCGCAAAGCACGTGGATCGCCCGATCTCGGAAGGCACGTGGATCGCCTGCGGGCCGGTGAGGAGCCGATCGATCCACACCGATTCGCGCGAAAGATTCGTGAGAAAGAGGCCAATTCGTGCCGCGCCAAGCTCCATCGAGGCCTCCGAGGACCTTAGCTGGCGGGTGCACGCAGAGTGCGGCCTGCCCGTTGCACTAGTCAGGATTCATGAAAAATTCCCTCGTCACTGCACTCGTAGCGCTCTCGGCAGCGGCGGCCGCATGCTCTGCGGGATCATCCCCCTCGCCTTCGCTCCGCGCGAACGACCTCGCGGATTCTCTCGTAGGCGACTCGCCGTCCGCAGGATCTCGAATCCCCTCCATCGTGGGCCTGCACGACCTCGGAGGAGAGTCTCTCCACGACACGGCCAACGCGGCCGGCTGGTCGCTCTGGTACCAGCCCTTGAACGGCCCAGAGCGCGCGAGCGGCTACCAGACCGACTTCAGCGAGGCCACCCGCCGCGGAATTCGCGTCATCGCTCGTGTCGACAACTCCTGGGAAAAGGGCAAAGGCAGCATGCCCTGTCGTGCCGATTTCGACCGTTTTGCCGCGCAAGTGGCGGCCTACGTAGCGTCGACATCCGGTGTTTCGATTTGGGTCATCGGCAACGAGCCCAACATCGACGATGCCTTCAACACCTGGCCCACCTGCCCCGACGCGTCGGGCACGATGAGGCCCGAGCGAACGACGCCGGCCCTCTATGCCGAAGGGTTTCGGAAAATCCGCGCCGCGATCAAGGCCGTCCGTCCGAGCGACCAGGTCGCGATCGCTCCCGTCGCCCCCTATGTCTATTCGACCGAGTCCGGCGGCCGAGAGCACGGCATCGATTACCAAGCACGCGTCATGGCGGCGCTTGGAAATGGCGGGTTCGACGCGATTGGCCTGCACGCCTACACCGCGAGCCACGACACCTCCCTCGTCGCCAGCGACGAGCGCGATCCGGCCGCGCCCACCTACGCGCGCCAATTCCGAAGCTACCGAAGCGCGCTCGACAGCTTCCCGTCCTGGGCACGCGGCCTCCCCGTTTACATCACCGAAGCCGCCCCCTGGCCGAGCTCGTGGAATGCAGCAGCGAGCGAGCCAGGTGGCCGCGGGCGAGGCTTCATGCAAGCCGCCACACGTGATGTCCTCGAGTGGAACGCAAGCGGCCGTCAACGGGTATCCGCGCTCGTGTTCTATCGCTGGAAAAACTTCGATGCCCAAAGCCCAGGCATCGAGACGCTCCCTCGTGTCAAAGAGGACTTCGTCGCGTCTCTCGCGCTCGGGGACACACGCGCCCCGGCCCCGGCACCGCCGTCGCCGTCGCCCTCGCCCTCGCCCTCGCCCTCGGGCGCCATCGGACTCTCCAACGCGGGCGCTGGCTCCAATGGCGCGTCGACCTGGGTGTGGGCACAAGGTACGGGATTCACCGCGTCGACGGCCTTGCGCTTCGGTCCCGCCTGCGACGAGGCACAGACGTGGAGCTATACGACGACGCCCGGCTCCGTAGAGCTACGACCCGGCCCCGTCATGGTGAGCATCGTCGGCACTCCGACGAGCGGCGGAATCGCCGTCATGCTCGAGAGTCGGCAAAGGGTCGGTGTCCGCGCGGTCGACGGTTCGAGCGTCACCGCATGCCAGACCATTCGTCGGGAGTCCTGGTAAGTGCGGCCCCGCATGAACGCGACGACGGCCAAGCCCGCCAAGCTCACGAGGCCCCTCCTCGCAGGCCTCTCCGGCATCTTCGGCGCGGCTCTTTCGATCGCATGCTCGGGGGAATACCCGGCGATCGGGGACGCGCCGCTCGTCACCTCTCCGGACCGCTCGGTCTCACTCTCCCCGGTCACGCAGGTTCCCGCTTCACCGACGAGAAGCGTTCCCAGCCCGGACGCGGGCCTGGCGCTCGACCCGGGGACCAAGGACGGCTCCGTCGGTGGCTCCGTCGACGCGTCTCCAGACGCGACGTTGGACGCCTCGCCGATAGGCTGCGTGGAGCCCGAGCCCAATGGCAATCCGATGACCGCACCTCAGCTCCCGAACAACTTCACCTGCGGTCAACTCTCCGACGGGGTAGACGTCGACTACTTCCTTCGCACGACGGTCCCCGGAGACCGCACGATTCGGGTCGTCGCGCCTGCCGGGCCCGCCGGCGACGCCCTCGTCGTCACGGTCACGGTCCAGGGCGGCGGCTCGTCCTACATCCTCGGACGGAACGACACTCTCGTGGTGTCCGCGGGCGTGCGGTTCTTGTTTCAGGTCCGATCGATGACGAATTCGCCGACGACCTACGGCATCCTCGTGGAAAGGTAAGCCGCGCCACGCTCGAGGCTCACGCGGCGTACAGTAAAGCTCGTCTATGAGTGACAAGAATCCGGCACACGAAGGTACGACCCCTTCCCTCGTCGCTTCCGCCGAATCCGCCGATTCCGCCCATTCCAAATGGCACGACGCCGAGGAACAGCTTCGTTTGCTCGCGGACCGCTTCCTGGACCCCGCGAAGGACTGGCCGTCCGCGGTCGAAATCGAAGCGGCCATTCTGCGCGTTCGCTCCTCTCCCCACCTGCGCGACAGCACCGAAGTCGACACGCACATTCGTATTCTGGAAGCGATCCGCCTCGGCCTGACAGGCCACTCCGAACAGGGCGCAAAGGACCTTCGGGCGTTCGCCGAGCAGACGGACCACGCACGCCTCGACACCAACGGTATCGACGATCGGGCGAGCCGCGCGTGGGAGCAGAGCGGAAAGCTCTTTCGTATTGCCCTCGATCCTGGAGCCGCGCTCGAGGCCTTTCGGTCGGCCAAACGAGCCCGCCAGGCCCTCGGAGGCCCGGACCTCGCTGTCCATGAAGCCAGGCTCGCCCACCGCGAGGCCGAGGCCCTCGGAACGATGGGTAGGCTAGAGGAGGCCGCCGAGCTCCTCCTCGTGGTCGAAGCGGCCGGGACGTCGATCGGTGACGAGCTCCTCGTCGCGCGTGCCCTCGCGAGTCGAGGCTCGATAAGCTTCGAGAATGGCCAACTCACCGAGACCGTCGATTCGTACGAGCGCGCGATCGCGATCGCGGACAGACTGGCGTTTCCCTCGTATGCCATGATCTGGTGCGGATACCTGGGCCAAGCCAAGCTCCATCAAGGGAATCTGCCCGAGGCCGAGATTCTCCTCCACCGCGCGATCCAGCTGGCCAAGGCACGCGGTCGAAGCGACGCCAAGTCGCTCTTCCAATCGATGCTCGCGACGATTCGGACCTATCACGGACGTGAATCGTTGCCTGAGGCGTCACGCCTTTTCGAAGAGGCCATTCACGACGCAAAAGCCTTTCCTCTCATCGAAGGCACCGTCCGAATCCAGGCGCTTCACGTACGGATCGCCCAGATCGTCGAACGCTTCATGACGAGCGATCCCGACGGCGAGCTTCCCCGTGCCCTCGCTGGGATTGCCGTGGAGAGCGCGCTTCTCTGCGGACGGCCGAACCCGGGACGCGGAGGCCGGATCCTCGTCGACGACTCCGACGACGTACGTTTGGCGCTTCGACTCTTGATGCGCCGAATCGAAGACGTCCAGCGCGAGCTTTCCTCGGCACGCGCACGCGTTCGGGTCGAGATTTTTAGCGGATCGCGCGCATTCCGTGTGGACGGACGCATCGTGAGCCTCGCCGCACGTCCCACGCTCCAGAAGGTCCTCGCCATCCTCGCCGCGGGCTCCTCCGAAGATCCCCCTCGCGCCGTTCGCGCGACCGAGATCACAGATGCGGTCTGGCCAAGCGACGCGGATCCGAAAGCGAAGCTGAACCGACTCTATGTCTCCCTGGCCGAGCTTCGAGAGCTCGGGCTGCGTGGAAGCCTCCAGAAGTCGTCCGATGGCTACTGGGTCGAAGGCGCAAAGCTCATCGGTGCACGCCTGCCCACACCTCGGGACAAGACGCGTGGCTCTTCGGTCCGTCGGAAGAAACCGGACTGAGACGAATCCGACTTGGCGAGAGGACCCTCTTCCCACGGGTGCAATCGAGGCACCGCGACCGATGGCCTCATGCTCGAGGTTCTTCAGGTGATGGAGCGAGGGCGAGGTCCCCGAGGGAAGGAGGCTCTCTCCGATCCTCACTCCGCGCGACACGATCCACGATCCCGGATTTCTGGGTACATTCACTCGCTTCTGCAAGCTCCGCCAAGGTCGGTCAGGTGGCACCAATGGTGCAGTAGACCTTCCCATGAGCCCATTCCAACTGCGCCTTTCTTCAGCGGTCTTCCTCCTCGCTGCGACGTTTGGCTGCTCCGCGGAATCGTCAGAGCCGGGCGACGGCACGAACAGTTCCGAAGAGGAGCTCGTAGCGGGCGGGACGGGCGCGCTACCCACGAGGGGAGCGCTACTCCCGCTCACGTTTCGCGAGTCCGGGATTCCCATCTTCGCGAGCAACAACCCGGAAATCGTGGACTCGGACGGGGTCCTGGCGACCCTTCGTGATCTCGCGAGCGGCACCAACACCTCGAGGCTCTCCGCAGGCAACTCGTGGGGTCCCGCTCCTACTCCGAAGATCGTCCAGACGGGTGTCCTCGACGCGAGCTGCCCGCAGGGAGGCGTCAAGGACATCGGAGTCTATGTCGCGCACATCGCCAAGTCGGGATATGTCGCGCTCGGCGTGATGTCCGCCGGGGCAGACATCGACGTGGAGACGTTCGGGGATCTCTCGGAGGGCCCGTGGAACCGACTCCGCTTTGCCGACTTCGTCTCGGTGGCAGCGACCAAGAAATACTTTTTCACGGCCGAGACCGCGAGGGTCTACGCCAAGAAGCGCGTCCCGGCAGGCAAGTACGTCCAGTTGGCGGCCTCCGCCGGACGAGGCGGATACCTCGACGGGCGCCTGCGCGTGCGAAGCTCGGGCTGCTTTTTTCCGTATGTCGTCTCCCAGCGCACGGCCGAAAGCAGCACTCTGCCGACCCGGTACGCGACCGGAAACGTGGCCTGGAAAAACTGGTATTGCCCGAACGGCCAATGCACCGGCGAAGGACGGCTCGCGGGGCTCTACGGAGCGGAGGACCTCTCCGCGACGGCGAGTTTGTCGTTCTCGAAGGTCGGGGATACCAAGGGGTTCATCATCGGAACGACGGCACAAGCGGTCAAAGCCAAGTCCCGCCTCGGTGACTCCGCCGAGGTGGACTTCGGCAACTACGGCGCGAGCCAAGCGATCTCGGTTCGGGTGAAGAACGAAGGAACAGGCTGTCTCCTCATCCGGAGTGAGCTCGTGAGCTATGTCGGTGTTCCGGCCGATCGGGCGCCGACACGCGCGGTGTGGAACGAGATCGCCGATCGCGGCGGCCGACTCCCCGAGATGTACTGGAACGGCCCCGTAGGAAAGAGCACGGACCGCCAAGCCGGCGCCCTCGACCACGCGCTTCTCTACGTCGAAAAGAACACGGCACGACCGAACGAAGTTCCCCCGACGAACCGCAAAGGACTCCACCAGATCACGCTGGCCCAAGGCGCGAGCGAGGGCACATTCTACCGAATCCCAGTCCCGGGCATGATCACGGTGCCACTCGCGCTCACGTTCTCGGCCGAGGCCTGCCGATGACCGGCTTTCGTTGGACGTTGCCGAGACGAGGCATCCGCGAGCGGCGCGTGGATCGGAGCAGAAGAAGGTGCCCCCACCCGCCAGGGGAAAGAAAGCCAACGAAGGCTCACGGTGCACAGGGTTTCCAACGGCTATAAATTGGCTCATGATTTTGCTTTCTTTCCCCTGTCGACCTCCCCCAAATCGCGGACGCAAAGCCGCCCGCTCAGGGGGAGGTGCAGAGTCCGCGTTGCGCGCGAAGCAATCGAAAGGCCTCGGCAACGCGAGCTCCACCAGATTGGCACTTTGCACAAACGCACTCGGGTCCATCTTCTCCATCTCCCGCCAATTGTCTCATCCGCAAAAACTCTTCGCGCCAAATCCCGCGGCTCGATTCCGAAGCCATCGTGAGCCAATCGACGACCTGACCACCCTGTCCAACGGCCCTACACCCCCGAACGGCTCGTCACCCGGGCGTGCAAAACGCGGACGGCCCGCCTGACCTCGTGACCCACCGAAGCCCTTGGCCTCCGAGCCGGCGAGTGGGCCGGCGTCGAGCTGTGGCGCACCCTCCGCGCCAGCGGCACCGCGACCGTCGCGATGCGGCACGCGCCGCTGTCACGGAGCCTGCGCCTTTTGGCTCGAAGCCGGCCCACTCGCCGGCTCGGAGGTCCACATGCGCTTTCTGTTGAGACACGCCGCGCCTTTCTTCGCCTCCCCTGGAGGCCGCGAAGCGGACGACGAGGGGGAGGCCGACACGGCCACAAGCCGAACCATGCGTATCGCGCTGTAGGCCGTGGCGGGTGGGGGATTTCCCACTCTTCGTCATGAACGCACTTTCCTCACGCCTTGCGCGCAGCACTCGCGTCGGCATCCCACCCCCTCGGAGCGCATCCTTTGGCAGGCGCTGCGAAAACGGCAGCTTGGCGTCAAGGTTCGGCGCCAAGTCGTCCTCGCAAACACCATCGTCGACTTCTACGTTCCCGAAGCGAAGCTCGCGATTGAAGTCGATGGCGGGGCTCATCGCGGGCGTGAGGCCTACGATGCCCTTCGGGACAAGTACCTCGCCATGCACGGCGTGCGCACACTTCGCGTGAAGGCGTGGCGCGTCGAACGCCGGCTTCACGAAGTGCTCGCTACCCTGAGGGATGCGCTGGCGTAAGTCGCAGAGCGGGCCCTCGCGGGCCCGCTTTGCCCTTGCAAAAGGTGAGTCACGCGATTGCCACGTTCCACGCGATGGGGATCTCGTCCCCACATCGGACGCATGCGACGAAGGTGAACACTGTCGCATACGCTCGCGTCGTGCACCCGCACGCTCCGCACCGTACGAACATCGCCAGGTGACCTTTGTGGAATCCGAAGTACGGGCGCGCTTCGTCCTGCGGCTTGGGAATCCAGAGGAGGTCACCCTCGTCTTCCTCGTCGTGCCAGTGCGTCACAGGGCCAAGTCCGCGGCAGTCTTGCCCGGGGCGCCAGCGGTCGCTGGAGTGCTCGCCGCTCCCGTGGCTCCGGGGCCGCCGCCGGTGGCGGCCGTGGCTGCGACTTGTGGCGTGATGCTTTTCAAGGACGGCTTGGCTCCGGTATACGCCACGGCTGCGGAGTGGCCTCCCGCTCCGCCTCCGCCGCCTCCGCCTTGGCCGCCTTGACCTCCCGCTCCTCCTGGGCAACCGCTGCCTGCTGGCGCTCGCTCGCCACCTGCGCCACCCGTTTGCCCCGCTTGGCCGGCCCCTCCGTCACCGCCTTTTCCACCAGCAGCGGCCGTCAGCGTCACATTCTCGAGGGCGACCGCTGCTCCGAGGGATAGGACCGCGAAACTCGATCCTCCGCTCTGGCCTCCTTGGCCCTTTCCACCGCCACAGCCTCCACATCCACCGCCGCCACCCCCACCGACCGTGGCGGATGCGCCTCCGGAGCCTCCTCCGCCACCTTGGCCAGGGCGCGCCGTTTGGCCGGGGGCCCCTCGGGAGGAAGTCCACTTGTTTGCTTCGATTGTGCCTGGCGTCGTGGCGCCTGCGCCGCCGTTTGCGGGCGTCCCCTCGGCTCCGACAACACCAAGACC
>JAYUKI010000854.1:0-3271 GCA_043764595.1 Myxococcales bacterium
GTGGACCCGAACGTCGACACGCCGCCATTCTGCGGGTTGGCCCGTGAGGCCTCCGACGAGGCGTAATTGGCAGACGCGGTAAAGGCAATTGCGCCCACGAGGGAGACCACCCCGGCCCCAACCATGCCCGCTCCCGCCATACGGACGAAAGGCGTCGCGGACTGTGGCCGTTCGATGAACACGGTCTTTGGCGGAGGAGGGGCCAGCACGGGGGCATCGTCCCGCCATGGCACGGCGATGGTCTCGGGCCTTCCGAGGCGCAAGTAAACCTCGCGACGGCCTGCGATTTTCCCTTTCGCCCACACAGTGAGCTTGTGGGTTCCCGGTGCTCCGTGAAGGCGCGCGGGGACGGACGAGTCGACGTTGTCGTCGAGCTGAACGCGCATGCCATCCTCGCCGGAGACGACCAACGTGCCGAGGGATCGCTCGAGGGCGCCTAGACGGGTGGCCGCTTGAGTCGTCTGCGTTTTGCTCATTCCAGGCTCGTCGAGCGCTCGGGAGTAGGCATCCGCGGCGCGCTGGGGCTGGCCGGCGGCGTCCCACGCGAGCGCGGAGCCCAAGAGAGCGACGCCGCTCGGAGCAGCCGCTTGCGCCGCCTCGAAATGGAGGGCAGCTTCCGCGTACTGCCTTTGTTGCATGGCGCGTGTGCCGGCGGCGTACCGCTTCTTCGCTTCGAGTACGGGGTCGCTTTCGTCGGTGTGGCCAGCGGGTGTCGGCGGCTCTTGAGCTTCTACAAAGCGGGACACGGAAAGAATCCCGACGAGCAGCAGAGCCTGGAGCTTGGGAAATGGGTTCATTGTGGCCTCGCACGTTCTTGTGCAAGGGGGGAGCCAAGACGAGAGAGACGCCATTCCGAGGCGTTTCGCGAGGCATTCGCGTGTGCGCGTCACCCGAATGGAAGGCCCTGTTCCGAGACGGCAGGGCCGGATCCATCCCGATGGATGCGATCCATCCGAATCGGGAGATTCTCGCAAAGAACGGATGCGGCACACCACTTGCTAATCCGTGATCGAAACGGCCTTCCGGCCAAGGAGGACACCATGGACCAGCCCCTCGTTGCTTCACCAAGCTCCACGTCAAGTCGCCCCCCCCCCGGTGTGCTCGCGAACCTTCTTCTGAAGGAAGGTGACGACGAAGGCCGTTCGGTTTCGTCGCTCGACCAGTTCTTCTCGAAGGAAACCGCGTCTGCGTGGTCCTTCATCTTCGCCGAAATGGATGTGGCCGTGGTGTCGTCCTACACGGTGGATGAGGTCGCGTCGTCACTTCCGCCCCCGGCTTTTGCTCCGCATGAGACGTTCCCACCATTGGTCGAGCCGGAGGTCCTTGCGTCGTGGGTGAACCCCGAGATTCTGGCCTCGCTTGGCGCAGTCGAGTCAGCCTCGGGCTCACCAGTCGTCTCGGCGCGGTCGGAAGACGCCACCGATTCCACGGTCGTCGAACCTTCGGAGCCAGCAGGTCCCGCCGACGAGCACGACGGTCTCGTGCACGACGGCCTTTCGACGGAGATTCCGAGCACGGACGCGGACGTGCGTTTTGCGGAGGGCGAAGCCCAAGACCCCGGGAACACGAGCACGGCGGCCTACCACGTTTGGTACGGCATATGGGGATTTACCGCGACGATCGGGCTCGCCACGACGGTCTACGCCGCACTCTTCATGCGCTGAGCGCACGCCCGATCATTCTGCGGACTTGTCACGTACCCGAGCGCGAATCACGCGCAGGTAACGCTCTCCGATTCCCGACGCAGCGGCGGCCTTGCCAACGTCCCCTTGGTGAATCCCGAGAAGCCGCTCGACGTAACGTTTCTCGAACTCGCGAAGAATCTTGTCGCGCGCCTCAGCGAGGCCGAGGTTCTTCGACACGATTCCATCCATGAAGTCCGGGGCTCGTTGCGCCTTTGCTCCACTCGAGTCGACACGACCTTCGTGCATGAAGAGGCCGCCCGCGTGCTCCTCGACGAGCTCGCCAAGCGCGACGATCCGCGCCACCGTGTTCGCGAGCTCGCGGACATTGCCTGGCCACTCGTAGCTCTGGAAGCGTTCGACTATGTCCTGCGGCATCGAGGAACCGTCCTTCGAATAGGCGTTCCAAAAGTGGCGCGCGAGAAGGTCGATGTCCTCGCGACGCTCGCGGAGCGGTGGAAGCGTGACCCTCGTGACCGCGAGGCGGAAAAAGAGGTCGTCACGGAAGCGTCCCGCTTGAACCTCGGCGTCGAGATCTCGACGGGTCGCGGCCAGAATGCGCACGTCGACCTTGAGCCACTTCGACCCACCGATGCGACGGACCTCGGCGTTTTGGATCGCACGTAGGAGCTTCGCTTGGAGCGGTTTGTCGAGATCGCCAATTTCGTCAATGAGAAGAGTGCCTCGGTGGGCTTCTTCGAACACGCCTTGCGACGACGTCACGGCGCCCGTAAATGCGCCCTTTTCGTGACCGAATAGCGCCGACTCGATGAGGCTCGGGTGCACGGCGGTGCAGTCGAAGACGACGAACGGACCGCTCGCACGAGGGCTCGCTTGGTGGATCGCCTCGGCGAGAGCCTCTTTGCCGGTGCCGGTTTCTCCCTCGATGACGAGAGGGACGTCGGATTGAGCCAATCGCTCGCAAACCGGATAGAGGCGCCGCATCGCGAAGCTTTGCCCGATGACGTGACCAAAGCGGCCCGCGGACGACAAAACGGGCTTTCGCTGGGCCACTTGCGCTTCCACGCGAAGCACGCTCGACCCCACTTGCACGTCCTCACCGCCGCGCAAGAACACGTCGGAAATCCGTAGTCCATTGACGAACGTGCCATTCGTGGAACCCTGGTCCCGAAGACGCAGGGTCGACCCCGAAACGTCGACGCTCGCATGACGACGCGACACGGTGGGATCCTCGAGACGAATGGCACAGCTCGCACTTTGTCCGACGTAGTCCGGGCCTCCCGAGCTTCCGTCGATCGTGAACGTTGTGCCTGCCTGGGGCCCCCGAGTCACGACCAGGCGGAAGGTCGTACCAAACACTTCTTGCGTCGACCTCAGGATCGCAGTCCCCGAGCCCGCGGGAATTCCATCGTCGCCGTCCTCACCCCACTCGTTTTCGGACATCTCCTGGAGAGTATCAGCGAGCGTGCGACCGCGAAACGTGAAGCTCGGAAAACGCGCGTTGCGTGCTCACCTGGACGCGGAGCGGTAACCTAGAGCGCCGAACCGCTTGATGACCGAGGATTTTCGCCGAGTTGCGAGCCGTGCGAGGCGCGACGACGAGTCCTACTGCTGCTAGGCGAGGAGGA
>JAYUKI010000855.1:0-3269 GCA_043764595.1 Myxococcales bacterium
CGGTCGAAAAGTGCTCGTGCATTCGTGCTCGTGAGCAGTTGTTCGAGAATCACGACCGCTGATTTAGGTAGAGCGAAATTCAGGCTCGGGCTCAGCCTCAGAAGCCGATTTTGCGCATCACGAAACGCGGCAAGAAGCGAATGACCAACATGACGAGCGCCCACATGCCGGGCGTGTAAATCATGGCCTTTCGCGCGTCCATCGCGGAAACCACGTCGCGCGCCACTTGGTCCGGCTCACCGGCGAACGGCGGAGGTTTGAGGCCAGCGGTCATTCCCGTTTTGACGAACCCCGGTTTGACGCAGAGGACGGCGAGGCCCTTTTCGTGGAACTTGTGATCGAGAGCTTCGAGGTAGACCGAAAGGCCCGCCTTGCTCGATCCATAAATGGCCACGGGCTTGCGCCCGCGGTCCCCGGCCACCGAGGAGAACACGGTGAGATGACCACCGCCTCGCTCCAAAAGGCGCTTGCGCGCGTGCTCGCAGAACACCACCGTGTTGGCGTAGTTCACCGTCACGAGCCTGCGGCAAAGCTCGACGTCGGCCTCGAGCGCATCTTGCGTGGCGAAGAGCGCGGCCGTCACGATGACCGCGTCGAACTTGCCTAGCGCTTCGTCCGCCGCATCAAGGGCTTTGGCGAAGGTCTCGGGCTTCTCGAGATCGCAGATCGCATGCCCCACGGCTTCGTTCTTCGGGTGCCGCGATTTCAGATCCGCGGCGCTCTTCGCCAGTTCTTCTTCGCCAATGCCCATGACGAACACGGAGTCGCCGCGTGCGGCGAGCCTCTGCGCAATGGCGCGCCCCATGCCGGTCGTGCCACCCAAAATTACAGCTTTCATACCGAATCTCCGAAGAGGCGCACCGATTGTGCGCTCCTCAACCTCATTTTGGGGTCCCACTTCTCGCGCAGCTCGAAAAATCGCGGGAGCCTTGGCTCCATTTTCGCGAAGTGCTCCGGCGTCGTGAACCGGTCTTTGGTCAAATACACACGACCGCCCGTCTCGATGACGAACTCGTTCAAGCGGTCGACGATGCGCTGCGTGTCCGACGACACCGCCATGTCCACCGCGATGGACGTGCCCTCGAGTGGAAACGAGAGGACGCCCTTCCCTTCCGGGCCACAGTCTTTGATGACGCAGAGGGGGGACGCCCCGCCAAGCTTGGTCAAGAGAAACATGAACTCGCGTACGGCCGGAGCCCCAGCCGCGCGCGGAATCACGCATTGGTATTGCGTAAACCCCCGCGAGCCATAGGCTCGATTCCACTCCAAAATCGCATCCAGAGGGTAAAAGAAAGGCTCCGGACCGATGAGCGTCTCGCTCCGGTGCGGAAAGTGCCGCCAATAGTAGAGCGTATTGAACAGCGCTCCCGTAATCGGATTGAGTGCCCAGTTCGGCAGGTCGAGCGGGAACGTGAGCTGCGGTCCCTCGCCCGGCGGAAGAAGCTTGGCTTCTTCTTCGGTGGCCCAACGCCCCGCCATGAGGATGCCGCGTCCCATCGAGCTGCCCGTCGCGAGGCAGTCGATCCATCCCATGGTCATGGGCCAACGCGGCGCGGCCTCGCCGAGCGCGTGGAGGAACGTGTCGATGTCGGGGACACGCTCGCTCTCCATGTGGATCCAAGGGCTCGAGATGCGATGCATCGTGAACTCGACCTCGAGGATGTGCCCGAGGAGGCCCATTCCGCCAATGGTGCCGTAGAAGAGATCGTCGTGCTCGGTGGGACTGCACTCGAGGACGCTGTCGTCGGCGAGGCGGATCTTGAGCGCCGTGACGTGGGCGCCAAAACAGCCCTCGACGTGGTGGTTTTTGCCATGCACGTCGGACGCCACCATGCCGCCCAAGGTCACGTACTTCGTGCCCGGAGTGACGGGCGAGAAGAAACCTCGCGGAACGAAGAGCCTGTTGATCTCGACGAGCGATAGCCCCGCCTCGGCCCGCAAGCGTCCGGTGCGCTCGTCGAACGATAGGAGTCGATTCGCGAAGCGCGTGCACACGACTTTGTCGTCGGGACTTGCCGGGAGGGAGGAGTCGCCATAGGAGCGACCTAGGCCACGCGACAAAACGGCACCGCGCGTGGCATTCTCTAGGTTCTCGGAGACGAGCTCCTTGCCGGGGACGGCGAGGCGGCCCCAGCCGGCAAGCATCGGTACGGTGGCGGGTTTTGACATATTCGGATGACGTCGGCCGACGTCGTTCTCCTTTAACACTACTGCGGAAGATCCGCAGTGAGGGGTGTCTCAGCGCGAAGCGTATTTCGGGCCCCGAACAAGGCTCTCCCGCCGTAGTGTCAAGAAAGCGCCTTTGCGATGAGAGCGTCGGCCTCGGCAGGATGCCTCTTGGCCTCGAGAAGCGCCTGGAGCACGAGCGGCGCGACGATGGTCGCGTCCGATTCGATCACGAACATGGGAGTGTCTTCGGTGAGCTTGTCCCAGGTGATCTTCTCGTTCGGCGTGGCGCCCGAGTACGAGCCATACGAAGTCGTGGAGTCCGAGATTTGGCAGAAGTAGGCCCACGGCTTGGCCTCTTCTTGCATGTCGTACTTCAAAGAAGGAACGACACAAATCGGGAAGTCGCCGGCAATGCCGCCACCGATCTGGAAAAAGCCCACTCCCGCACCAGCCGAGAGCTCGCGGTACTGGTCGTAGAGCGCTCCCATGTATTCGATACCTGACTTCGCGATGCTGGCGTTTACCTCGCCCGTCTTGGCGTACGAGGCGAAGATGTTGCCGAACGTGGAGTCTTCGTAGCCTGGCACCACGATGGGCAGGTTCTTTTTCGCGGCTTCGAGGAGCCAGCACTCTTCGGCGTTTCCCTTGTGAAGGTCTTTGCCGATGGTGGTCACGAGCTCGTAGAAGTACTCGTGCCAATAGCGACGCGTGTTCGTCTCGCCGGCGCGTTTCCACATGGGCACCACCACCTGCTCGACCGCGCGGAACGCTTCGTCCTCGGGAATGCTGGTGTCGGTCACGCGCCGCATCCGCTCCTGGAGGATCTTGGTGTCGTCCGCCTTCGTGAAGTACCGGTAGTCGGGAAAGTCTTTGTAGTGGTCGTGGGCCACCAAGCGGAAGAGCGACTCTTCGAGGTTGGCGCCGGTGACGGAGAGTCCGTGAATGAGCCCCTCCCGGATGGCGGGCGCCAGCGAAATGCCGAGCTGCGCCGACGACATGGCCCCGGCCACGGCCCAGAACATCTTCCCGCCGGCCTGGATGTGGCGGTGGTACGCCACGATGGCGTCGCGGGTGGCTCGGGAGTTGAAGTTCTTGTAGTT
>JAYUKI010000856.1:0-11356 GCA_043764595.1 Myxococcales bacterium
TCGAGCTGGGCGCGCAGCAGATTTCCACGGGGATCGAGGTGCGTGTACTCCCGCCACATGGCGTGACCGCGCTCCCACCTGTGGTCGTCGTCGCCGTTGATCATGGTCATCGTGTCCGGGAAGAGCTTGGCCAGGTCCCGGCCGATCGTGTGCTTCCCGGCGCCGCTGTCCCCGCCCAACCCGAGCATGAAGGTCTGATCGCGGAAGGTGTAGATGCCATTCGAGCGCACGCCCTTGCGGTACATCTCGAAGCCGCACATGGCCGTCGTGGCAAAGAGCGCCGTGAAGGCAATGCTCCCCGCGTGGTTCGAAAAGAGCCCCGGAAACGAAGCGCCGAGCCCCGCCGCCCAGCGCGCCCCGTGGCCGGCGCCCAACATCGGATCGAAGGCTTCCAGGAACGTGACCGGATCGGCCACGAAGAAATAGCCAAGGTACGTGATGCTGAGCATCCAAAGGGCCGCTTTGCCGGTACGCGAAAGGCGCGCCCCGAAGAACGCGACGAACGGCATGGACCACACGAACCATCCGGGCTGTGGCGGAACCAGCGCCACGAGTGCCACGTACAAGGCGCCCAAGAACATGAGCAAGAGCTCACGGTTCACTTTGCGGTAGCTCGCAAAACGAAGCAGCGCGACCGCGACCACGCCGGGAGCCACGTAGAGCGAAACCGCGCCATAAGGCACCACGACGGCCCAGAGCTTCTTCGATTCGGCGCTGCCGAGCACCATGGCGCGAAACGCGGGCGAAGCGGCCGGAATGGCATAAAGAAGGCCCGCGGTGAGCAGCGTGATGGCCGCGAACGGAATCACCCCACGGCGTTGCCGATGGAGGAATACGCCCACGAACGGCGCCGCAATGAGAAGGTGACCCTTCGTGGCGAGCGCAATGCCGAACACGATGGCCGCCGGCACGAGCTTGCGCTTGAAAAGGAAATAGAGGGACGTGCAGAGAAGCGCCGTGGGCAAGAGGTCGAGCTGCCCGTGCACGTACGTGGCATAAAAGACGATGGGCGAGAGCCAATAGGCCACGAGCGCGTCGTGGGAATGGACGCGCAGCCATCGCATCAGGAAAAGAAGCACCACGAAGTCCGCCAAGAGAAGCGGAATGCGCAAGAGCAGGAGCCCCAAGTGCGACGAAGGATCGAACGAGCCAAACAGCGCGGGAAGCCACGACACCGAAAGGAGACCGAGCATTCCCGGTCCGTATGGGAAGGCCAGCGTCTCGCCCTTGTCGTAAAAGGGAGTCCAGGGGTCCCCGAACTTGCCGTGCACGAACGCGTACACGAATGGGGCAAACCACCGTGTGGCGAAGTGCGAGCCGAACAGCATCGACGCAACGACCTTCGCGACGAGGCCGACCCAAAAGAGCTTGGAGGCCCGAAGCGCCCGAATTTCCGTACGAAGCTCGGCGAGATCGAGCTCGACTTGGGCGCGCGGACCCTGTTCTTCCCCCTTCGCTGCCGGCGGCGCTTCGCTGACCGGCTTCATGGGAGCCGGCCGTGTGGACGTGGTCACGGGAGTCCCCAGCGCTCGGGAAGCTTCGTGCACACCGCGTGGTACGGACGCCCCTCGAGGTCCTTTTGGAGCTTCGCGAAGACCTCGGGCGAGTGGCCCTGGAGCTCGGGGCTCACGAGGCAAATCTGGAAGTGTTCCGAAAGCTTACGGAAGTCTTCGGCGGTACCTGGGAAGGTCTGGAAGCAGTCGACCCAGACCCAAGCGGCGCGCCCTTTCCAGGCCAGGACGGCCTCGATGGGCTCGACTTCCGAGTAGCGAACGGCAAAGCGCTTTTCACCCGCTCGGGATAGCTTCATGGCGGCAGGGACGCTGCAATCGAGGAAAAAGTAGTCCTCGATGCCGTGGGCCTTGGCAAGCTCCGAAACGCGAGCCTCGACCCCTTCGCACTTTACGTTGAAGATGCAAGGACGGGAGCCGATCGCGGGGAAAAACTCCTCGATCCGAGGCCCCACGGTGAACGGATCGTGGGTGACGAGCACGTCGTTCCCGGAGGAGCGGAGGTCGAATTCGATCCCCAAGCCCGGAGGCACCGAAGCCAAGGCTTCGAGGGTATTGATCCGGTGTTTGTACAAGCGAAGCATGAGGCCAGGTTTATAGTCCGACCGGGATCGCCAGGCAATCGCGGGGCAGGGTGGTGGTCGAGGATCCCTTGCCTCGTCTCCGGCCTGATGGTAGCGCGTTTCCGCTGGAGAGACGCTGCCTGTTGGCCGAACACGGAAGGCGAAATGACCTTCTGTCGAACGGCGCCCTTCCGGAAAGACTAGAGCCCTCGCCGTGCCTCCGCCTGACACATCCGTCCTTCCCCAACAGGCTCCAGCGCCCCGAGCCCCGGTTTCGGACATCGTGTTTGGATTGGCTGCCTTCGTACTGAGCCTTCCGACGTTGATGTATCCGTTCGGTCGCGACCAGGGCCTCTATTATTACGTTGCTCGTGAATGGGTCGTTCGGGGGTCCATCCCCTACAAAGACGTCCTCGACCACAAAACCCCAGGTATCTACCTGGTGCACGCCCTGGCCATCTTGCTCTTCGGTGAGCGCCAGTGGGGCATACGCATCCTCGAGCTCGTCGGGGTCCTCGCGTTCGGCTTCGTCCTCGGGTCCACGCTCGAGCGCGCCGGCAAGCCGATTCGGCACGGAATGCGCGGAATGGGGATGTTCCTGAGCGCGGTCATGTACTTCGGGTTCTTCGACTTCTGGAGCACCGCTCAGAGCGAGATTTGGTATTCGGGTTTTGGCATCTGCAGTATCTGGGCCGCCCGTCGTATCTCGGATACGCAGAAGGCCGCACTCGTCGCCGGGGCGTTTGCAGGCCTGACGCTGCTCATGAAACCGCCCGGATTTTGGTTCTTGGGTATTGCGGTCGCCGTTTTCGTGGTCCGGCTCCGCGAACGCGAGCCGAGCTCGCGGGCCATCGTCAGGCACGCCGCCGTCTACGCCGCTGGGGCGGCCATGCTGCCGGTGCTCGTGCTGGGATACTTCGGTGTGAAGGGCGCACTGCCAGCGATGAAGGACATCGTGGTTGGGGCCAATGCCTACTACGTCCAACACGAAGGTGGAGCGCCGGGCACGCTTGTGGAGCACCTCGTCCACATCTTTCGCGTCTTTGCGCCCCTCACGCCGCTCTTCTTTCTCGGTGGCGCAGTCGGATTGACCACGGCCGTGCGGGCTCGCTCTCGCGACTCCATAGAACGATTTGCCATTTCGTTTGCCCTCGTCGGCGCCGCCACGCTCGCCGTCATGATGCAGGGAAAGTTCTATCTCCTTCACTGGGGGTGCCTCACCTTGCCACTGACCTTCTTGGGTCTGTCGGTCTTCGAGGCGGTCGCCGCTTGGCGGTTCGGTCATTGGAGCCGTCACGTCGCGTTCGGAGTCGCGATCTCGGCCGGATACGTTGGCACGGCGTGGATCGAGAACTCGGCGCGAGTCCAGCGAGACACCCTGGACGCCGAACTGAAATACCTGCGCGGAATCTACGATCTTCGCGCGTTCAATACACGGTTTCAATTGGGCGCGCTCTCGTTCAACTATGCCGAGAGCGACGATGTCGGGAAGTGGCTCAAAGCCCATACGGTCCCAGCGGATACCGTGACTGTTCGTGGGTTTCAGCCGGAAGTGTACGCGATCTGCGGTCGCCATCACGCAGGCCGCTTCTTCTGGAGTACGTTCCTGACGAACCCGGCGAGAGCCTACCGTCGTGAGGAATGGCTCGCCGAGGACGCCCGAGACCGCGAGTTGCACCCACCGAAGTATATCGTGACGGTGCCATGGGCCCATGATGGGCTCGACTCCGCCGAATACTACGAATCGCGAGGTTATGTGCGGGTAGCGGCCTTCCCATCGTTCATTGTGATTGAATTGCCACCGAAGGAGGTCCAAATCCCATGAGATATTCTGACCACCCCTCTACTTGCCTTCGCCGGCGTTCAAGGCAGCCAGCTTCCGGATGGTGGAGCGTCCGCTTGTTAGGTCAAAGACCGTCGGCGTTCTGGCGATTGGAAGTCGCACCGTCCCCCGCCGGAAGCGGAGTGGTCAGTTGATACCGCCGGGGAGCGCAAGGGCCTGGATTTCGGCGCGGCGCGGCGATTTGCTTTTCGCCGTCATCTCCGCAGCATTCGCGTGGGCGTCGCTGACGTATCCTTTCGGGCGCGACCAGGGCCTCTATTACTATGTCGGCCGAGAATGGGCGCTTCGTGGCGCAATTCCCTACCGGGACGTTTTTGACCACAAGACGCCGGGGCTCTATTTTGTTCATGCGATATGCGTCAAGGTCTTCGGTGAGACGTTTTGGGGAATTCGCCTCGCGGACTTGCTGGCCGTGCTTGGTGTCGGCTGGATTTCAGGGGCTATCGTCGCGAATCTCAGGACCATGCCAAAGCCGCCGCTCCGGGGGCTTGGCTGCTTCATCGCGAGCGTTACATTCTTCGGATGCCTGGACTTCAAAGCCACGTCCGAGGGCGAGATATGGATGGCGCTATGCTGCCTAGCTAGTCTCATCCTGACACTGGCTCACCCCAAAACGCGCTTGCCGCCATCCCGATACCGACTCTTCGCGTCCGGCGCCATGGGAGCGGCTGGGCTCTTGATGAAGCCGTTGGCCGCAGTCCTGCTCCTGGTCGTGTTCCTGCCGCTTGTGTGGCGTGGGCGTCGTTCGCTCGCGCCAGTCGCCCGTCAGTTGCTCGCGGTCTTGGCAGGAGCGCTCGCGGTACTGGCGCCCGTCACGCTCTACTTCCTTGCACACGGAGCGCTCCGCGCGGCCTATGAGCTGGTTGTCGAGGCAAATAGTCTTTACGTTCGCGAGGGAAGCCTCATCAAGAAGCCCGTAGACCTTCTCATTCAAACAAAGGTTCTTTTTGATTGGTACAGCCCGTTTTCGTACGTGCTGTCAGCACTCTTGGCAGTTGCCACTCTTCGGGCATTGGTGCGCAAAGACTCCCAATCACGCCAGTCCCTCCTCTTGGGACTTGGCCTCTCTCTCTCGGCTTGGGCGACGATCTGCATTCAGGGGAAGTTCTTCCAAGGGCACTGGGGCGTAATGATCGTGGGGGTACCCTTGCTCGTATTGAGCTTGGTCGCAGACGCCATAAAGCTGTCGCCAGAGCGCGCCCGGCGCTGGATTGCTCCTGGAGCGAGTTTCACGCTTGTTCTACTGTTCCTTGCTAGTGAACGTGCCGTGGAGCACCGAGATGTGAATCTGGCCGCTCTGCGCTGGGTTATGGGCAAGGCGACGCGCGACGAGTTCACGGCCCACTTCCACGAGTTTTTCGTTGGAGGGCCCGTGGCCGACAACGAGGCATGCGGGGCTTGGCTGCGCGAGCACACCAATGAGACGGACTTCGTCGCCGTACGCGGATTTCAACCGCAGGTCTATGCAAGCGCCCGTCGTAGGTATCCCGGGAGACTCTTTTGGACCGTATTTGCCCTCGGTCCCGCAGGCGCAACTCACCGAGAGAAGTGGCTTGAGGAGGATCGGCATGCGCTTGCAGCCAATCCCCCTAGATTCGCGGCCACCTTTTCGTTCGTACACGGAACCGTCGAGGCAACCGATTGGTGGGTCGCGCGAGGCTACACGGTGCGAACCGTCATCGGTGACTTCACCATCGTCGAACGCACCGCGGAAACTGCCACGCAACCTTGGTAATGGCCCAAATCCCCGCTCGACCGCCGGTTTGGCTCACGAGGCTGCCCTTCGTACGAGTCCAAACCGCTGGTAGGTTGTCATTGTCGGGCTCGCCTAGAAGTGTCGGGCGCGCTTCGAGGTGTTGCACCCGTCATCCGCTGTGGCATATTCGCTCCCCGGACTGTTGCGGTCGACGAGTGTGATGAAAAGGGGTGTTGCTTTGAAGTCAAAAGTGAGATCGTCGAGAGCCATTTTGGTCGCCGCAGGTGCACTCGCACTTCTGAGTGTCATTCCCCAGTGCACCTCTTCCTCACCCATTCCTGTCGGAACGGGCGTGGCGGGCCTAACCGTGAAGCCAAGTTCGAAAATCTGTCAGCTGACCGGAATGGAGGATCGGTTCGACAAGGGTAACTTGACTGGTGCGCAACGCGGTAGGCCGTCGACCGTGACGGGCACGGACATTGGTTACGCCTTCGAACAGGGGAACGAGTTGCGTTTCCTCTTCGGCGACACCCACGAAGTCTCGCCCGATTTCTGCGAGCCCAATCTGTGCGGGACGATTGGCGCGCCCACGCATGCCCCAGTGGTTCCAGCGGACTCCGAGAAGCGCATCATTCGTGCGCAGAGCTTGGGCGCATGGGCAGAGAATCAGGCAGTTCGAGGCGACGGCGCAGAAAGTATGGCTAGAACGGCAGCAAAGTTCAATCCAGACGACTGCATTCGTCTGAAGTTCGACACAGCCCCACGTGGAGCCGTGACGAAGTACCCGCTGAAAAGCGCCGAGGGTGGCGCTAGCCTCCTAGGTCCAGACCTGGTCCCTGGCCCCCCGGTGGCAGCCTACCCTTCGGACAGATTCGTCGTGCCAATACCGGGCGCACTCGTCATAGTCACGGAAAGTGGTGGCGTTTGGTCACACCCGTTCAATGGGACTGAAGTCGGACCAGCCGTCGCCTTGAGTGGGTTGGTCTCGAACGCCTCGAGCGCGCGGGCCGTGGTGAGCCATGGCACCGACGTCTTCGTCGTGGAAGGCGATGGGGCCGTTGCTGCGTATGGAATCTCAGGGAGCTCCCTCGGTCCGAGGAGAGCGGTTGGAAACATGTCGTTGACCGACGTGCGATGGATTGCCGGGCTGACGCACGGAATCGTAGCCATCTCGTCGACGGGTTCCGCGATCGGCTACGCCTATGATGGCGCGTCGCCCGCAGGCCTTGAGCCGGGCAAAGTGCTCGCGCTCGCGGACGAGAAGAATTCGCTAATCGGTGCGCGGCCGGATGATCGGTTCGTTGTCGGATTCGGTGAGGAGGTGGCTGTCACGAACTCGGCTGGGGAGGTGCACCTTCACCACGTGCTCCTCGGCCAGGATGGGAGCGTGGGGGTGGCGCATTCGGTCTCGGGGCCGACCGTCGCACTCGGTGCGGACCTCGAGCCAGAGACCCCGAGCGCGGTCCGACATGTATTCGCCTATGAAGAGAGCCTATTCAGTGTAGCCCCCCAAACCGAAGCGTTCCGAAGGACGACGCTCGATGGCCAACCGCTCGGTCGGAAAGAAGGCGTGGTTTCAGGATTTGCAGAAGGCGACGACGCCTTCGGCTTCTTTACGAAGCGGAAGCACGATCCTGGGTGCACGCTTCCGTGGGGGTGTGCCCATGACGAAGTATGCGAAGACGCCATGGGGTGTGAGATGTCGAGTCCAGTAGCGGGTTGTCGAAATCCGGACGGTAGTTGCCAGTCGCCTGGGGACTCGCTTCATTGCGGCGTAATTGCAAGCGGCGCCGCCATGGCAGGCGGGACAGTCATTCTTGGAATCTCGCATGGGTCGGATAGCTCGGCATTCGAAGGCTTGTCGGCAATGTCGTCTTCGAAGTTTCTTTGGCCAATGCCCGAGTTGGTTGATGGCGCCGCAGTGGAGGGGCTCCCTGCCGAGGTGCGAGGGGGGAAGGCCCTCCTTGTGTGGGGGACGGGTAGAAAGGACAACACGGGAAGGGTCGTTTCTCCGTGGAACGAGAGTGCGCCTTATCTGGCGGTCACCTCGATGGACCAGGTTCGCACCAAGTCCGGTCTCGTCTTTGGGCACCGTCTTGCTGGAGATCGGGTCGGCAAGCCGATTCAGGTCGCAGGGCCGATCGTCGCCGCCCTTCCTGAAGACAAGCATGTCTTCACCATGGCGGACAGGCTGTTCGTCGTGACGTCCTATGGTGGTGTCTTCACCCACTCACTCGCGCCAGACGCATCTTCCCTTGGGCCAGCCGTCCGGCTCGTGCAGGCTCCTTGCGGTCTCGTTGGAGCTCAGGCTGTTGACAAATGGGTAGTTGGTACCAACGAACGAATCTTCGTGGTTACGCAAACCGGATCCGTCTTTGCGCATGAGATCACGGGCAACACGGTCCAGAATGCGGTTCAATATGCGGTGTCCTCTCCGGTTGGGGCGCAGACCCAAGACAAGTACCTTTTTGCGATGGGTGGCCGGCTTATTGTGGTTTTGAGCGACGGGCACGTCTTTGCGCATGATATTGACTTTCAGTCCAGGTCCATTGGGGCTCCATACGCTCTCGCGCAGTACGACTTTGTGAATTCGGCAGTTGGGGCGCGCCCCGGCGACAAGCGCGTGCTCGCTGTTGGAAACCGCCTCTACGTCATTCGACAAGACGGCTCGGTGTGGTTTCACGAGGTGACGGCGTCGACTGTCGAGCCCGCTCGAGGTATGGCGTCGATGGAGGGGTCGGCGGTGGGGACTCGGGCAGAGGACAAGTTCATTGTGGGAGCGAAGTCGCCGCAGTGTCCCCCATTTCTTCCGAACTGCGACGACCGACTTTTGGTCATCACTCGGCCTCGCTGGTGGTACTTTGGTGGCGAGAGCGCCCCCGGGGTCCCTGACTGGAAGACGGAGGAGTCGCTTGCAGCACCCATGGCTCCTTTCGGAAGCTGGGGCATGGATACTCTCGGGTACTTTTCGGTGCGGAGAATTGCCGACCTTGACAAGTGGGTGATGCTTTTCGGAAGTCCAGGTCCCGTCGCTGTCGATCCGAACGATCCCCCGGAGCAAGAAAACCACTTGCCCCGTGGTATCTACTTGACGACGTCGAGCTTTCCTTGGGGACAGTGGTCGCCTCCCCAGCGTGTCCTCGACGCGGCAGACTCCTATTGTCACTTTACTCACCAAGTGAACCTCGCCTGTCCTTCTCAGACTCAGAACGCCGCGGAGGAAGGTCGCCGCGGCGCTCCATACGACAGTTTGCCCGAATGCAACCTGCGGTCGAACCCTGCTGCGGACCCGCTCCGGTGCCGTGCCTGGGGAGCCGAATATGCACCGTATTTGCTCCCTTCTAGGTATTCCAAGCGGTCAGGCGGTTCAGTACCTATCTACTTCGAGCTCTCGACCTGGAACCCGTACCAGGTCGTTCTCATGAAGACGGCGGTGAACGACGGTCTGTAGGCGTCTGGGCCCCGTGGGGCTCGTCGCGACGGCGCAGACCTTGAGACATTTGTTAGGTAGTCCGCCCAGAAGATCGAATGGCTTCGGGCGGCCTCCGATTCAAAAGGCAGGACACCAATGTCATGGCGACATTTCTCGAACCACGCTCGTCAACCAAAGGTGGTGTGCTAAACTGGTCCAATGCGCCTTTCGCTCACGCTCGCATGTGCTGCTTCTTTTCTTGGTATTCTCTCGGCGTACCAAAGCGTGGCCAGTGCTGCCGGTGCATACCTTGTCCCGAATGGCACGGCATCTTCGGTGACGGACCACCGCATGATTGTCTCGGTCGGGCAGGACGAGTGGACGCTCTACGACGAAATCCGCTACGACGGCGCGCCTGAGTCGTTCACCTGGCTCCTTCCAATCAAGGGCGAGGTCCGCGTCGGGGTATCGTCGGACATCGTATTTTCAAGTCTCGAATTCTGGACGGAGTCCATAGTGGGGCTTCCGCCACGGACGTGCCCCGTCCTTCCGTGCCAGGGAAACGTGCCCGCTGGGATGGATGCCTTTTTCCATCCGCGACACGTCTCGAGCATCGAGGTCGCTTCACCCTACGAAATCGTCGAAGTTCGGCCGTCCTCGCCCGTTGGCCTTCATGAGTGGCTCGCTGCGAACGGCTACACGGTTGGACCGGACGCAGCCATGCTTTTGGACGACTACATTGCCAAGGGGTTTGGCTTTCTCGCGGCCAAGCTTCGACCAGGAGCAACTGTCAAGACGATGCGGCCCTTGCGCGTCACCATGAAGGGCTCCCCTCCGACGGTACCGTTGCGCATGATGGCTTTGGGATCGAAGCCTCAGGCCTCGTTGTCCCTCTGGGTCGTCGCCAATGCGCGCCACGAGCCGAAGAACTACCCGGTTTTCACGATTCTCCCGTATGAGATTACCTGGGACCGATCGAGGGGAGTCGCGCGAGGCTTCAGTTCCGAAGGCAGCGAAGGCGCACACGACTACGCGGCCGTCTATGCCGCGAGGTTGGCGGCATCCGGCGGGCGCGGCTGGGAGCTCGAGACCACCGTGCCTCTCACTCAGGCGACGCTAGCTCAGACCATCGAGAAGACGATGAGCTACTATCCTCCGAGCGGGCCCCGCGACCTCGAAAAAGACTACTTGCCCGTTCCAGCCGTCGATGGTGGAGCCGCCAAGTCGGTCCGGGATGTGTTCAAAGAGGACATGAGCGTGCTCTTCAACGGAATCGATACGCCGCGAGTTTCACGTTTTCGGACGCAGTGGACCGCTTCGGCCATGGCGCAAGACCTCGTCGTAGGCGTTTCCGCCGACCAAGACCTCATCATCACGCAGTGGAAGGGGCCCACGGTTGTTGGCGTCGCCAATTGTGCCACGTGCCCCGCCGATGCCGGCGCGGCGGCCGCCGCGCCCACCCCTTCCGCACTTGAGCCAGACGAGTCGAGCTGCTCGATCTCGCAAGGACGCATTCTGACGACGCTCTCCGTGGTCCCGTGGCTCGGGCTCGCGCTCCTCGGATTGGGCCGCCGGCATCTCCGACGGCGTTGAGAGTCCTACAAGCAATGTCGCGCCCTACAGCGCGCGTGAGCTAACCTCACACCAATGCGCCTCGGACTCGTCTACCTCCCGTCTCCCGAGGTCTCCGACCTCTGTGTCCGGTATGCCGCTTCCCTCGTGAAAGACCTCTCGCCGCGTGTGGTGGTCGGGGCGCAGGCTCTTCCGCACCTCTCGCTCTTGCACGCCGAGACCGATCGCTCCCCGGACAGCCTCTTCGCCGAGGCTCGGGCGGCCATTCCTGCATACTGCACGTTCGATGTCGTGTCGCTCGGGCTCCTTCGGTACGACACTCCGTACAACGCACCTCCTGCAGCTCCGGCCACCATGGCGTGGCTCATGGTGCCTTGTTCCGAGGCGCTTCGTTCGGCCGAGCGGGCGGCTACGGCTCTTCCCGGTTTGAGCGGAGTGCCCATTACGACGGGAAACGGCGACGACTTCCAGCCTCACCTCACGATCGCCATGTGGGAAGGGCACACTCCGCCCACGACGTTCGAACCCGCCGAGCTGATCCCAAAGAAGGGCATCCACGGCACCCTCGCGCTCGGGGTCATTGGGCCGAACGGAGTCTACACCCGCACCCTCGTTTCCTGCTGAGCCGCGCTCGAACGCGCCCGAACGCGCCCGAACGCGCAAAAAAGTGAAATGGGGCGCAACCGCTGCGCAACGAAAGGGATGGGGCCGTCGATAGAGGCCCTCGAGGTCATCCGATGCATCCACGCCCCGTTCCCC
>JAYUKI010000857.1:0-11337 GCA_043764595.1 Myxococcales bacterium
GTGGCGCTTCGAAGGCCGTCGTGAAGCGTTGGCGCACGCCGCACGCGCCGAGCTCGAACGTCGGCTCGCGTTCGCGGACGAAGTGGGCCTCGGGTATCTCGCGCTCTCCCGCGGAGCGTCCACGCTCTCGGGCGGCGAAATGCAGCGCCTGCGTCTCTCGGCGCAGCTTGGAAGCGGGCTTACCGGAGCGCTCTACGTGCTCGACGAGCCTACGATTGGCCTTCACCCGAGGGACACCGGGAGGTTGCTCCAGAACCTGCGAAGGCTCGTTTCTACGGGGTCCACGGTCTTGGTGGTCGAGCACGACGCGGACGTGATCCGCGCGGCCGATCACGTCATCGACATGGGGCCGGCGGGCGGCTCGCTCGGCGGCCGCGTGGTCGCCGAAGGTCCTGCGGCGCGCGTGCTCGCGGCCAAGGGCTCTCCTACGGGACGCGCGCTGGCCTCGCCCACGGTGGTGGTTCGTCCGGAGCGCGAGCCCGCAAAGGCGTTCGTCGAGGTCCGCGGGGCGCGTGCGCAGAACCTTGTGGGCGTGAATTTCCGCGTGCCCGTGGGACGGCTGACGGTGGTGGCGGGTGTGAGCGGCTCGGGCAAATCGACGTTGGTCTCCAAGGTGTTTTTCCCTGCGGTGCGAAAGGCGCTGGGTCTCGTGACCGAGGCTCCCGGACGCTTCGACAAGCTTTTGGGCGAGAAGGCGTTCGAACGCGCGATTGCCGTCGATCAGGCGCCCATCGGCCGAACGCCGCGCTCGGTCCCGGCCACGTTTCTTGGCGTATGGGACGAGGTGCGAAAGCTCTTTGCGGCGCTGCCCGACGCCAAGATTCGAGGGTTCGCCGCGGGGCGTTTCTCGTTCAATTCGGCCTCGGGAGGGCGCTGTCCGGCGTGCGACGGTCAAGGCGCGGTGGTTCACGAGATGTCGTTTTTGCCCGACGTGGTGAGCCCGTGCGAGACGTGCGCCGGGCTTCGCTTCGAGCCTTCGACGCTGGATGTAAAGTACAGAGAGAAGTCCATTGGCGACGTGCTTCGCATGTCGGCGCGCGAGGCGGCGGAGCTCTTCTCGGCGTTTCCGAAGATCGCGCGTCCGCTCGCGATGCTGGACGAGCTCGGCGTGGGTTATCTCGGAGTGGGGCAGGGGTCGAACACGCTCTCGGGCGGCGAGGCGCAGAGGCTCAAGCTTGCCTCCGAGCTCACCGCGACGGCGCACCACACGCCGACGCTCTACGTGCTCGACGAGCCCACGACGGGCCTTCATGTGTCGGACGTCGCGCGCCTCGTGGGCACGTTCGAGAAGCTCGTGGCGCGTGGGGATACCTTGGTGGTGGTCGAGCACCAACCCGATGTGATTCGCGCGGCGGATTGGGTCGTCGAGCTTGGCCCCGAAGCGGGAGAAGCGGGCGGACGCATTGTGTTTGAGGGGCCGCCTAGCGCGCTTGCGAGGGCGGGTACGGCCACGGGGTTTGTGCTGGCGCGGGAGGTTGAGCGGGTTCTTGGGGCGGGGAAGGTCAGCCCGCGCGAAGCGGCGGGGAAGGTCCGTGCGGAGCCTCGTGCGCGTCGTGGGAAGGCGAATGATGGGTGATGGGCGCGGCGAGCGTTTGGCGGGCACCCAATGAGGGCGCCGCAATCAGCGCCCCTACGCATGGTAGTGCAGGGGCAGACCTTGGGCTGCCCAAGGCCACGCTTCGCTTCAAGGCGTCTACGCGTCACGGTGGCTCGTGAGAGGCAACGTCTGGGACACACGAGAAAACGTCCGGGACAGGGCAAGGGTGAGCGCAAGCTTGCGAGATTGCAAGATAGGACGCGTGGGCGGCTTGCCGACCCTCGCCTGGCTCGAGGAGCGCCTGTCAACCCGTCGCTGGCTCATGGGTGACACGTTCACCCTCGGCGACATCCGCCTCTTCACCACCCTCGTGCGCTTCGATGCCGTCTACTACGTCCATTTCAAGTGCAACCTGCACCGAATCGAAGAGCGCCCCCACCTCGCCGCCTTCATCCGTGCCGTCTACCAGCTCCCCGGAGTCGCCGAGACGGTCGATCTCGAGCAAATCAAGCTCCACTATTACGGCAGCCACGCCACGATCAACCCAACCGGAATCGTCCCTGAAGGTCCTCGATTTTTCGACGCTCCCACGCTGACTCTCGTCCGAACAGCGGGGGCCAATCGCACCAAGGGGAGGCAGTTTCGCGCTCATCCCCTCGTGCGAATTGGAATTCGGACCTCAGGGCGAATCGGAACTAGGATGTTGGCGTAAGTCCTCACTACCTGGGAATATAAGTCCGGGACGTTCGGGGCCTGGAGGGTGACAATTAGCGCGTACGGAATCGGCTTGGGATCGGTCGCGGCGGTTCCGAATTCGCGATTGTGATAGTAGATATCGAAGCACGGCTCGTGGATCGATGATGCTAGGAAGCTCTGGCCGTGCCGAAGGCATGGCTCCCACTTGTGCCCGTCGTCGCGGCGCTCCGCCTCCGATGCACCGTACATCTTCGTCGAGGAGAAGAAGGTTTTCGACGCCGCGTGCATCGATCGCTTGCCCTTTGTCGTCGTGTGTTTCAACGAATGCGGGCGAAACGCGACTTCGAGTCCGCTACGCGTGTATGCCGATGGGTGATTCGGGTCCACGTCAGGAGCAATTACGAGCGTCGCACGGATGACGACCTTGCCTGTCAGTTTGTCCTTTGGTGTTGGTATTCGCGCGCGAAGGTGCTCGCCTACCGGTAATTCTCCCTGGTAGATGACTATGGCCTCGTCGTCTGGCGTGGTGACGAGATCGTTGACGTCGTGAGGAAACCGGCCCCAGCCAACATCGTTCTGATGGTGCTCGTTGCGCTCGGCGCAGTGTATCATCAAGCCACGAATCGCTAGGTGGCTAAAGCTCGAACCGAGCCGGACGCGGAGGCCTACCGCTGTCCGCAGAGCGAGCGGGGCTGCGTAGCTCGTCCCGTTCTCCTGGATAGCGCGGAGCGGGGTGTCTGGGGATAGGACCATGAACGGTTCTGTTGGCGAACCGCCGAACGCTATGCCGTCGGGTTTTACCAGTCCTGGGCTTCTGCCTGGTCCGACGGAGCTGTAGGTCGCGCGCTTCCATTGTTCGCCGGCGCTGTCCGCCGCCCCCACCGACACGACGTTTACGCCGTCAGCGGGCGGCTGCACGCGGTTCAGCCCGCTCGGTGCATCCAGATGGCCGTTATTCCCCGCCGCGACCGTTGCGACGAGTTTCAGTCGGCCGAACCGTTCGTCTAGGGCTGCGGTCCATGCAGTGATCTCGTCGTCTTCCATCGCCAGGTTTGGCCCGACGCTCAGGTTCACGAACTCATACGCCCCGCTGGATCCGTCTAGCGTTTTTGTTATGCGGTCGAGTACGTCGAGGTAGAGCATCTGTTCGTCGTCTACACCGGTACGAGTGTCCACGATGCGAAGATGATCAACCGAGCAAAGCGGCTGCATCAACGGCGTGCCGTGGGCGAGGGGGCCGAACAGGAACGCGCCCGTAACGCCCAACCCGTGGGACGTCAACTCCGCGACGGAGTCACCGATGCCATCCGGTTCGAGGGGCCGCACCCACTTCGATAGGTCGACGCCGTCTGGGATGCCTCCATCGCAGATAAGGACTCTTAGCTCGGGGTTCAACGCCGGCTGGTCCGGTAGCGTGACTGCGAATCCCTGTGTTGCCGAGCGTAGGATCGATGGCCGGGTTGGTCGGAGGGCTGGCATTCCGCGCATAACGCGAACGAATGAGAACGTGGCGAGAGTCTCCATTTCCGCCGAATGCGCTCGCACAGGCACGAATTGGAGACCTCGAACAGCCCGGCAACGGCTTCTGAGGACTTCACTGCCTCTACTCCGTGCGTACTCTACGAAGGCCTCGAGAACGGACTCACTGTTCCCGTGTAGAACGACCTCGAAAAGCGTTCGCTGTTGCGACGCTGGGACGCCACGCAGCTTTGCCCGAGGGATGACCGCCGCGACGTCTTCGACGTGACCGAGATCGTCGGCCCCCGGCTGACGGGCACTCCACCGGTCAAGCTCGGCGCCCCACTTCGCGAACGCGCTCCGAGAGCCCGCGACGAAATAGTCCTCTGTTACGGCAAGCGCAGGGTGCTTGTTTACGCCCCATTGTTCCGGCGCGATTGTCCGGGCTCGGCTCCCTACCGAACGCAGACCGACAGCACTCAGTAAGTGTGCCGGAAAATCCGACTTGGAAATGTAGCGAGGGTGCATGGTTAGCACCGCCACCGCCTCGTTGTTTGGACACGCATCCGCGGGCAACGCGTCAAGCGCTCTCGTTGTTGCAACTAGTTTGCTGGTAACGCGTTGCCTGGCGCTGGCGAAGTCATAGGGCGCATTCTTTTCGCCACCTCCCTTCGGTACCTTGACCGATTTTGTCAGCCGCTCACCCATCCCGAGAACAAAGTTGCTATCTCGCGCCAATCCTACCCCTCTTTCCCAGGTGCTCCGTACTTGCGTATCGTATCCCGCGAAATAGAGGTAAGCTCGGAAATGCGCCGCTGCGAATACCCTGCAGCTGAGAGCGAGCGGGCGATCTCTAGCCTTCGTGGCAAGTCGGCCCCCTGGGCAAATGCACCCGCACGTTCGAGCATGACGGTTGCGAGCGATTGGCCGGACATGACGGCGTGCCTCCTGGCGGCGTCCACGACGCGTACAACCTCCGAATGCGACTTTCCCTCCAAAGTTGCGCCCAGCGTCGTTGCGGCTTCGTGCTCGTTCGAGTCCGGACCTAGCGCGCGTCGAATCAGCTCGGCGATGACGGACGAGGTGGGCTTTGGGAATGTAACGACCCGGTCGAAACGTCGCCAGACGGCAGGGTCGAGTAGCTCGGGGTGATTCGTCGCCGCGACAAGCAGGCCTCCCGTCGGCCACTGGTCTACCTCCTGCAGGATGACCGTGACGAGACGTTTCAGCTCACCGACCTCGCTCGCGTCGTCACGACGCTTTGCGATTGAATCGAACTCGTCGAGGAGAAGCACTCCGCCCGTCTGTCTCGCGAAGTCGAGCACTACCCGGATGTTTGTGCCAGTTCGCCCAAGAAAACTGCTCATCACCGCCGAAAGGTCGAGCGTGAGGAGCGGAAGCGCGAGGCGATTGGCTAGCCACCTCGCCGCGAGCGTCTTTCCGACACCTGGCGGTCCCACCATGAGCACCGAGCGTGTCGGTGCGAGGTCGGCGGCTGCGAGCTCGTCGCGTCTCCGTCGCTCTTCGACGACCGAGGTCAGTTCGCTCTCTACCTCGCGCGACCACAGCGGCTCGTGCGGCAATTCCACTGGGCTCTCGCGGCGAAGAAGTTCGAGACGCGTGTCCGCATCCACCGGAAGGGGAGTGGGGGCGGCCAACCTCATCACTCCCCGCACGCCTTTCGCTGTATCGAGGAGCTCTTTCGCTTGCAGCGCCAGGTCGGGCCTTCGGCGCCCAAGGTCCGCCAGCGACCGACGCAGCAGCGCGGTGGCGTCCTCCCGAGACCCGGTGAGTGCAAACCGGGCCATGTGGACGAAATCTCGATCTATGTCTGCCATCTGGGCCACCGTGTATAAAATGTGTGAGATTTATCGGTAGCATTACTGGACGACGGGTTCAATCGTGGCAAGAGTGTATTCCACGCTGGGCTGGCGCTCGGCAAGGAGGTCTTGATGTCCAAGAAGTCTGTTCACGTAGTTCCGCGTCCGAACGGGTGGGCCGTCGAACGCAGCGGCAACGATCGCGCGACCAAGGTTACCGAGACCCAGAAGGAGGCGATCGCGGCCGGCAAAGAGCTCGCGCAACGCGACAAGACCGAGTTGGTCATTCACGGTGAGAACGGGCGCATCCGCGAAAAAAACAGCTACGGAAACGATCCGTCGCCTCCGAAAGGATAAGGGCCGAGGGAGAGTTCGATGGCGAGACCCGTCGCGCGCACGCGATGGAGGCGGGTCTCGTCAACGAGCCGGAAATGGCTCCGGGAGCGCGGAGCGGTCGACCCCTCCGACCCAATCGGACGAACACCGCGCTCGGTCCCGGCGACGTTTCTTGGCGTCTGGGGCGAGGTGCGAAAGCTCTTTGCGGCGCTGCCCGACGCCAAGATCCGAGGGTTCGCCGCGTACCGTTTCTCGTTCAATTCGGCCTCGGGCGGGCGCTGCCCCGCGTGCGACGGCCAAGGGGCGATGGTTCACGAGATGTCGTTTTTGCCCGCGTCGTGAGCCTGCGAGACCTGCGTCGGGCTTCGCTTCGAGCCTTCGACGCTTGATGTAAAGTACAGAGAGAAGTCGATCGGGGACGTGCTCCGCATGTCGGAGCGCGAGGCGGCGGAGCTCTTCTCGGCCTTTCCGAAGATCGCGCGTGGGCTAAAGGGTCGCGGTCGATTTCCGGACGCACCCATGCGTCATGACGCGGTAGGCAACGCGGTGCTCTTGGCCTGGAATTCGCAGATGATCGGCACTTCCGAAGGGGCTCTGCCGTTCGGCCGAACCACGCGGCCTGCTCCACGCGGCGCGGGCCCTCGCGGAACAGGCCGACCACGTCGCCCGAGCCGCGCTCCACGGTGACTATGCGCTGGCCCTCGCGAACCTTCTCGATGGCGTGGCGCTTGTCGCGGTAGACAGCGGCGAGCTCGAAGCGCATGGCCATCGCGGCGGGCACGACGAGGCCGGTCGGGAGGCGCTGCTGAAGTGCGCCGCCTTGGCGAGCGCTCCCCGCCGTCGGTGGACCACGCACGCCAGAGCATGAGCTTCGCCGGAGACGTCCCAAAGGGCGCAGGAACGAGTCGAACCAGGGCCTGGACGGACTCGTCCGGATCACGCTCAAGAAGCCCTCCTCGGACGGCACGGTGGCTGTCGACTTGGACGGCTTCACGTTGTGACTGGCGAAGCGGAGTGTCCGGTGTTCATTACCGCGAACCTCATCCCGTCGGGAGTCTCGCCGTTTGCTTCCGCGCGCGCGGCGGTGCGGGCCGCTCGCGTCATGCTGGATCTGATGAAGGACTCCGCGCGCAAGGGCAACAGCTTCGTTTTCGAGCTTACGCGCCTCGACACGGCTAGGTTGGCCTGTATACTATACGTATGATCAGCAGTGGACGCCGCACGCCGCACGTGGCCACGCCTGAAGGGAGCCTCGCCGAGGCGCTGAAAACCTGCCTCTGGCAACTGCGCGACCACCCTCCTCAGGCGGCGGGAACCTGTCGTTCAGATGCCGGTCGCTGGGATGCTCAGAACGATCGCTCCCTGCTCGGCTGTCACCCTCGGCTTCCAGAATGAGGTCTCCGATGGAGCGAGCACAACAGATGGTGTCCCCATCGAGTCCGAGGGTCTCGGTCGAGGCCGACTTCCAAGAGGACCTGCGCCTCCACTACCTGTCCGAGCTCGCCAAGCTGGGCGTTCCACCTCCGAAGGCGGCGGACGACGTGTTCTCGGCCTGCTCCGGGTACTTCAACGTGAGGTTCCGGCTCATTCCGAAGCGACCAAGGAGGGCGCTCAAGTCCCGAGAGCTGCTGCGCCGGAAACTGAGCCATCGCCAACGAAGCCGCCTTGGCGCCATAGTGAAGGAGATCGAGACCGGCACCGACCTGCGCCCTCGCCTGAGCAAGAATGTCCTGAGACCTGACTACAGCGACAAGCTGCTCCAGGATTGGGGTATCCAACATCTTCATGTTGGGCCGCATCACGACGCGCACGGCCCAGAGCTTCTTTACGTGTACTTTACGAGCGACAGCGCCCACCTGATCGATTGGCAGGAGCACGGCGTTGGGTCCTTTGCCGACCAGGCTTTGATGGAGATTCTTCACGACAACTGGCCGGCTGCGATCGAGCACGAGACGTCCGGGTTCGTTCCGGACACACTCGAGCCCTCCGACTTGACGCCGGCCGAGCGTCAACTACTCCGAGCAAAATTCACCTTGTGCACCCAGGTGGCCGACGGGACGATCTACCTTCCGCTGGGAGGAGGATCCACGATGGCGGGGTCCTCGTCGCGAGTGACACGGTGGGTCCAGCGTGAACGCCAGCTCGCGCAGAACGTACACGAGTGGGTCGTTAAGAACGCGGTGCCTATTCAAAGTGCGATCGTCAAGAAGACTGCCAAGCCGCTAGAGGTTCTCAAGCTGCGCTACATCGTCGGACAGCCTTTGCGCGTCCAGGAACAGCAAACAAACATCGTCGTGAACCTTCCGGAGGAAGAATCGGGCTAGCGCCCAATGCCTCCGATCGGCTGCGCAGAACCGTGAGCGGCTGCTGCCGACAAGGTGCCTCGCTTTTTACCCCACCTCCGAACCATTGGAACGACAACGACTGTGCAACCAAACGCCTTGCTCGATACCTATCTCGACGAACTCGCAGCTTCGTGGAATGGCACGACTGACCAGGTTGGGTACGCCTTCGCGCCTGCGCCGGGCGCTGAACCGAGCGTCGGGTGGCTTGATCGCTCTGGCTCGGCCGATCGCTTGCTTGAACTCGCCGATCGTTTGCGCATCACCCAGCCGGCGGCCGGACGCCAGCTCCAGGAGATGGCGGTGCTCGTCCTGCGTCCGGTTTCGAACGGGAGTTTGCAGTGCGTTGTCGTCGCTTCCGAAGGGGCCGCACTGGCCGAGATTTCGCCGAGCAGGCTTCGTGAGTTGAACGCGCCGGGTCTCACTGATGGGGCCAGAGAGGCTCGCGGCAACATCGTCGAGAGCATGTCCAAGTTGGCCGTTGCGGGCCTTATGCAGCGGGTGGCGGGCGGGCGCTCGATCGACGAGGCGGTGGTGCTCATTCTGGATCCAACGGACGCCAGAGCGGCACCGCTCGCTGCCGCCATTGGCGCCGCGCCCGGCCAGCTGCGTATTCCGAGCGACGCGAGGCGGACGTTCCAAACCGACGCGAGGTGCCGTTCCGAGGCGACTCGGAGCGGAGCGACGGACGTGGTCAGGGTTTGGTTTGGGGGTCTTTCTCGTTCATCTTGGCCAAGGACTTCCGCATCGAGCCGCCGCGTAGGTTCACGACGTGTGCGTTGTGGACCAACCTGTCGCAGATCGCGTCTGCGATTGTCGCGTCCCCGATCGTCTGATGCCAACTCTTTGTCGGAAGTTGGGTCGTGATGATCGTGGACGAGTGGCCATAGCGATCCTCGAGGACCTCGAGCAGGTCGCGCCGCTCGACGTCGTTCATCGGCGCCAGCAGGAAGTCGTCGATGACGAGTACGGCGATCTTCGCAAGACGGGCAAGGTCCAGCGCGTAGGAGCCCTCTGCGCGGGCGACGGCGAGTCGCTGCAACAGCCTAGGCATCCGGACGCAGAGTGCGCGGTAGTTTCGACGACACGCCGCCTGCGCGAGCGCGCCACCGAGGAACGATTTTCCTGCGCCGGTCGCGCCGACAATGATCACGTTCTGCTTCGCGCTCACCCATTGGCATGCGGCGAGCGACCGCACGAGAGACTTGTCGATCCCGCGTGCGGCATCGCAGGAGACCTCCTCGATGCACGCACCCGCCGGGATGCGCGCGTCCTTGAGCAGTCGGTCCAGACGCTTGTTTTCCCTAGCAGTCCACTCGCGGTCGACCAGCAAACCAACGTGCTCCTCAGTGGACAGCGCTGCGCTCTCCGGAGTGGAAGAGATCTCTCGGAAGGTCGTCGCCATCACGGCGAGTTTCATGTCCAGCATCTTTTGAATCGTTTCTTCTCTCAGCACCGGTTTCCTCCTTGTCGAAATACGCAGCCCCGCGAATATTTTCGTGTTCCTCAACCGCAGCGGCGCGCGGTGACTCGGGCATCGGCACGAGGTCGAGCCCTTTCTTCAGCATCGCGGCGACGGTCTTGTAAGTCGGACTCTCGATGGCCACGGCTCGCGCACACGCGATGTCGAGGCGCTCGCGGCCGAACCGGTCGGCGAGGCGAATCACTCCGAGACATGCGCGGTACCCCGTCTCGGGGTGCATGCGTCGATCGAGGATCGCGCGTGCGAGCTCACCGACGTGCGGGCCCACGCTCTCGGCCCATGAGCGCACGCGCTCGGGGGGCCACTTCCCGTACTCGGAGTGCGCGCGCGGACGGTGTTCGTCGACGATCAGCGCGCTTCCTCGCGGCCCGTGCTGGCGCGCGTGGCTCGCTACACGGACGCTCTTGTGAAGAATCTCGACGATGCGCTCGGTAGCGCGAATCTCGACCGCTTGGCCTACGAGCGCGTGCGGCACGCTGTAGTGGCGATGGTCGAACGTCACGCAGTAGTCGATGTGGACCGTGCATCGCTTCCACTCCGCGAGCTCGTAGCTGCGCTCGGGCAGCGGTCGCATCGCAGGTTTCTCGAGCGCCAGAAACGCCGAGCGGCGGCACCCTTCGAGCTTTTGAAACGGTCGCGTGTTGAGTTTCTCCACCAGCTCGGAGATCGCAGCGTTGATGTCGGCGAGGCTAAAGAACGTGCGGTGGCGCAGTGCAGCGAGGATCCATCGTTGGACGATGAGCACGCAGCCCTCCACTTTTGCCTTGTCCTTCGGCTTCCGTGGGCGCGCTGGAATCACCGTCACGCCGTAGTGTGCCGCCATCTCGAGGTACGTCGGATTGATGTCCGGCTCGTAGCGATCGGGCCCCGACACGGCACTTCGAAGCTGGTCCGGGACCACGATCTCCGGCACTGCGCCGAAGAACTCGAACATCCTCACGTTGGAGCCTACGAAGTCGCCGAGCTTCTGCGACCGCGTCGCCTCGACGTATGTGTAGTTGCTTGCTCCGAGCACGCCGACGAACAGCTCGACCTCCGTGAGCTGGCCGGTCGCGGCGTCGGCAATGTGCAGCTTTTTGCCCGAATAGTCGATGAACACCTTCTCACCTGCTCGATGCACCTGGCGCATCGAGACGGACAGGCACTTTCGCCACTGCGCGTAGAGACCGCAAAACCGGCTGTACTCGTAGGGCTTCGCGGGGGCAGCGGCTTTGGCGCCCTCGCGATAGTCGACCCATAGCGTTTGAAGCGTGACGCCGCTTCGAGAGAGCTCGCGGTGCACCCATCCAAAATCGACCGGCACACGCACCGGCGGCTCCGATCGTTTTGGCCCGCGGAAGAGTTTTGCCTCGACCTCGCCGTCGGTCAGCGTGCGCGCGTCCTCCCACGTGAACGACGCTTCACGCGCACGGCGCAGGTAGTCGTGGACCGTTGTCTCGCCGAGCGCGGCGGACGCCGCGATCTCCGTGTAGCTGCGGCGGCACTCGAACCGAAGCCGTAGAACTTCTCGAACCTTGCGCATGGACAGTCGCTCCGTCATCGCGCGGGTGTACGCGACGCTTTTGCGACCACGTCTCGTCGTCTCCGCTTCGGCAGGTCAGCCTAGCACTACTGCTCGATGTTGAATTCAACTGCTCGATTTTGCTCGTGAAGCGGACGTGTGCG
>JAYUKI010000858.1:0-3261 GCA_043764595.1 Myxococcales bacterium
CGTCTGACGACCGGACGGCTAGCAGGGCTAGCTGGGAGGGAGGAAGGCGGCGTTTCGCCGAGAAAGGCCGAGAGATTGGCCTCCCTTCGTCACCACGACGTCGGGTGGCCCCGGGGATCGCTCCCCGGGGCTCCCACAGATCCGGACGTGCGGGACTACCGCATCCGGCTCCTCGTTCCACGGATTCGCTACGCGTACTGAAAGGCGCGGGACGAAGGGATCCTCGCTGGTGGAAGGGGGTGACCCTTCAGCAGCAAAGCCATCCTGTCCCACGTCATCCGCTGGCTGTTCGAGCGCCGACCGAGCCACTTTCGCCAGATGCAGACGACGTTCTCGCGGAAAGTGCTGAGCGCATCCGAGTTCCCGATGATGCCGAAGTACCCGAAGTGCCCGCGTAGCTTCTGCGAGAGCGTTCGTGCTTGCTGCTTCACCGGCAGGTGACGGTTTTGCCGGCACCACTCGGTGATTTTCTTCAGCCCGCGGCTCAGGCGGTCGCTGGCCGTCCGCCTCTTGACCACCCACTTGCCCCGTCGGGATTGCCCCCAGCGGTGCGTGAAGCCCAGCAGGTCGAAGGTCTGCCGCCCATGGTCCGCATCGCCCTTTCGAGGCGAGCGGCGGTCCGGGCGGCGGAACTCTGTCAGCTTGGTCTTGTCGGGGTGCAGCGTGAGGCCGTACTTTCCGAATCGCTTCGGGAGCACGTCCCACACGCGTCGAGCATCTTCCTCGCGAGCGAAGACGATGACGAAGTCATCGGCGTACCGGAAGAGCGCGGCGTGTCCGCCAAGCCGTGGCTTGACCTCGCGCTCGAACCACTCGTCCAGCACCTCGTGGAGGTAGACGTTCGCAAGAAGCGGCGAGATGACGCCGCCCTGCGGCGTGCCCGCAACCGGGAAAGACAGCTCCCCGCTTTCGAGCACGCCCGCGTTGAGCCACTTGCCGATGAGGCGCAGCAGCACCCCATCGCGTACCCTGCGGTGAAGGATCTCCCGCAGACGGGCGTGATCCAGGGTGTCGAAAAACTTCCGAATATCGACCTCCAGGATCCACCCACCGGCCCGCCACACCAGATCCCGCTGGAGCGCTTCGAGCGCTTGGTGCGCCCCGCGTCCCGGTCGAAATCCGTACGAGCAGTCGAGAAAATCCTGCTCGTAGACGGCCTCAAGGGCCATCGCGACGGCGCGTTGCAGCACTTTGTCCTCGAAGGTTGGAATGCCGATCGGTCGCGTCTGCGACCCATCGCCCTTCGGGATGTGCACACGCTTCACGGGCGGGGCTCGGTACGTCCCGGACTTCGCACGGTCGAGGAGTGACCGGAGATTCTCCTCCAGCTTCGCCTCGTACATCTCCGCGCTCTGCCCGTCGACGCCAAGAGCCCCGTCCTTTCGCGTGCGCCGGTGCGCCTCGCGCAGCCACGCCACATCGATGTGGTGGGACAGCGACGTGATCGCCAGTCCCGGTGCTTCCTTCGCCAGCTTCGCTATTCGTTCGAGTTTCGGTGAGACCGTCTCGGGACTCGGCATTCCCATTGTCTTTCCCTCCAACGACTCCGTGTTCCGGCGCCCCCTTCGCTCCACGGGGTCCCGCGGGACGGTTCCCCCGCTTCGTCGCTACTACGAGGCGCTCCGACTTCTCGTCACCCTCGGCTCCGCTTCGTTTCCTTCGCTCGGCTGTACCGCCCCGAACCGCGCGGCGGTGGCGAGATCTCCCAGGTTCCTGGGCGATCCTCTGCGGACGTGCCCTGCTCTCAGACCCCGGTGGTGTCGCCGCTTCCAAGCCCGTTCGGGCAGGTGCCCTACTGGTCCACGGCGATGCTGCCTTCCGCTATTTCGACGGCGTCGGCCACCACGATAAGCTTGCTGTCGGGGCTCCATCGCACGGCCCATACGCTCGCTGTTTACGCTTCGTGGCCACGGTCACCCGTTGCTTACGGCCACGCAAAACTCGCTTCCGGCTGGCGGGCTTGTCCCTTTGCCGGGCGGGGGTTGAACCCGCTGGATCGCTACATGAAGTTTTGGTCTGTCTGGCAGCTACATGACGTCCTCCTCATCCAGGCTTTTCCTGGCGCACCGAAATCGAGGCTGAAACGAAAACGCGGACCCCAGCTTTCGCCAGAGACCGCGTGGGTGTTGCGCTGCAGACGGGGAAGACCGCGCGCTAACGCGGGCTGACCGCCCTTCTTGCCCTTGGGTCCGTGACCGTGACCACCGGCCTTGCGGACCTCTTTGGCCTCTTCCTTGGTGACGGTGCCATCGGCGACGGCCTTCTCGACGGCCGCGTTCACCTTGGCGCGGCGCTCGGCGAATTTCGCGCGCATCGCTTCGGCCTTGTCGGCGGGGATCTTCTTGTTCGCGGTGCGCTCCTCGAGCTTGGTCTTCTTCTTCTCGAGCCGCGCTTCGACGTGCTGCTTGCAAGTCGCCGCGGCCACCGGGAAGGCCATCTTGCCCGCTCCGCCCTTCTCGCCGTCCGGCGAAGACAGTCGTCTCTCGCCGCCTTGCGCGATCACCCCGAGGAGGGTCCTGTCCACGCGCTCTTCGGGGACGCTTCTGGCGGCGTCGCGAACACGAGCCGGGCGCCGACGGAAACGACGTGATCCTCGATGGCTTGGCGACCAACGTCGCCGCCCGCGCCGACGATGTGCTCGACCTCGGCGTCGGTGAGCAAGACGTACTGCATGACCACGAAGCTCATCGTCTGAAAGACCATCCGCACACCGTTCGCGTCGATGTCGACGAGCCGGGCGATGCTCTGCGAGAACGCCTCGAGGTACGGCCCGCGTTCGTGCATGTCGCGGTGAGGGTGCAGATGGCCCCGACGAGAATTGGTGAGCGCGCGGAGCTTGAGCTGCGCCCGTTCGGCGTACGCGAAGCGAAACATCCGCCGGAGGAGCTTGGGAATGATCTCTCGCGCCGTCTCGCGCGTGGTGACGCTCAGCGCGGTCGCGAGCTCGGCCGCGAGATCTCGCAGGGCGTCGTAGTACGTGTCGAGACACGCCTCGAGGAGGGCCTCGCGGGTCTCGAAATAGTAGTGAATCGTCCCCAGGCTCACGCCCGATCGCCGTGCCACCTGCCGCAACGAGAGATCGTTCGCGCCCGCCGCCTCGCCGTCACTCGCGAGCTCCTCCCGAGCCGCCGTGACGATTCGCTGCCAGGTCGCCGCTGAGCTCGCGTCTCTCGGTCTGGCCATGGGCGATCAGCCTACGCGGCGTTCCTCGCGGCGGGGAGAGCCGGAACCGGACGCTGTCCGATTCGGGGCCGCGCGTGT
>JAYUKI010000859.1:0-11325 GCA_043764595.1 Myxococcales bacterium
GGCGAGCGCCAGGGCTGCGGCCACGATCAGGGCACGCAGCTTCGGCACACGAGGAAGAAGGGACGGCCCATACGCTTCCGGGTCCGACGCGCGCGCGAACGCGAGAACGAGGACCAACGCGGCCACGAGCCCGAGCTCGAGCTCCGTGGGACGCGGCAAGACGAGCCTCCCGAGGCGACTCGACGCGGTGGCATGGGCGATGGCTCGAACCACGAGGAGCGCACCGCCCCCGGCGAGGGCCGCACCACGTTCGGCGCTTGGAAATGGCCATAGGAGCGTGTGCCCGAGGCAAATGGGCAGCGCGCCGAGCTCACCGACAGGAACCGCGACCAGATTGGCGACGAGGCCTCCGAGAGAAATCGCCGGCCCCATCCGAAGCAAAATGGGCGCACACGGAACCGTGGCCGCAAGCGTGGTGGCCAGGCTCGCACCGATGGCACGAACGAGCTTCGGACCGCGCGAGCCAAGCGTCTCGGACAGGGGCCCGCCGAGGGCCACGAGGCCCAGCGTGGCCGCCGCCGAGAGCATGAACGACACGTCGTGAACGGCGAGCGGATCCACCACCGCCACGAGGAGAATGGACCAGCCCAGCGTGCGAAGGGGCCGAGCGCGTCGACCGAGCGAGACGGCCAAAAGCTGCACCGAGAGCATGCACGCGGCCCGCACCGCAGAACCACTCGAACCCGAAAAATCGCAATAGATCCAACAGAATGCGAGCCCCAAAACCGACGCCGCACGCCGCGGAACCACCCGGAGCGCGAACCAACGAAGCCGCGCAAGAACGGCCGTGAGCGCCAGCACGAGACCGTTCACGGCGACCACGAGGTGCATCCCCGAGACCGCCAAGAGGTGCGAGAGCCCACTGTCGCGAAAGTCGCGCGAGTCTTCGTCGGACAGGTCCGACTCGCCGAGCACGAGCGCACGCGCGAGCCCTTCGGCCCGTGGAGGAAACGTCGCTTCGATGCGGCGCCGAACGTGCACGCGCGCCCGATCGATCCCGCGACGCAGACCATGGCCTTCGCGGACGAGGAGCACGTCGGCAGCGCCTCCCGAGAGCACTCCGAGCGAACGCGCGCGCTCTGGGCGATCGTCGGGGAGATCGGGCACGTCGAACCTTTGTGGAGGACCGAGACTGGCCACGAACGCCACACGATCGCCTCGGCCCAGTGCGGGCGCCGTGTCCGCTTCGGCGAAGAGGGTCACGCGTCCAACGAGGGCTCGATGGAAAGCGAAAGGGCTTCCCTCGCCGAGCGCCGTCGCGTCGCACGCGAGCGACACGTCCGTGAGCACGAGCCTCACCGACGTGCCTCGCACGGTGGGCGAGACGTCGATCGTGCCTTCTCCGTCGCACGGCAAGAGACGCGGCTTGCCCGTGCGAGCGTGGGGCGCGGCCGAAAGGGCGAGCGCGTGCCGCGACACGAGGTCCGAAGCGCGGCACGAGCCCACGACGAACGCCACGACCACGAAGAGCGCCAGCGGGCGCCGCGTTCGGGTCCACAGCACTCCGAAAAGGAGAATAAGTAGGGCCGCGGGGACTCCGCAGGACACGAACGTTCCCGTGGGACGAAGCGCCAACCCACCCGCGGCGAGGGCCGTGGCTGCGAGAAAAACGCCGTCCATCACGGCCCTATCGCAGCCTTCGTGCCAAAGAGGCGGCTGCGCCAAGTCCGCGAATTGCAAACCCTTCGCGCCCTAACAAGACCGACGAGGGGGTGTCGCGGACGGTTTTGGGGTGTCCTCGGACGCCAGGCGTGCGTGTCGCTTCGCGCGAGGGCGCAAAAGAAAGCCCCGAGGCCGCGTCCAACAAGTGCGACTTCCGGCCTTTCTTCCGATTGGAAATCGCATACGCTCGTGACAGTCTGGTGGGAGATCGATGAGTCAGAGGTTCGTTCGCTGCCCGCATTGCGGCACGCCGCACGACGCGCAGGCTGCGGTTTGTCCCACCACGGGCAAGCGCATGCGCGTCGAGGGGCGGCGTCCGGCCTCCGATCCGCCTCCCCCACAAAAGGGCGGCCGCGGCAGCCCACCTCCGAGCACGTTCACCTCCAGCGCCCCTTCGGCTCCCGAGCCCCTCGGCTTCGACGAGCCTTCGCTCATCGGTCAGGTGCTAGGCAACCGCTATCGCATCCTGTCGATCCTCGGCTCGGGTGGGATGGGTGTGGTCTACGAAGCCGAGCACCTCGGGCTCGAGCGCTCGGTGGCGGTCAAAGTCCTGAATCCGCTCCAGGCCAAAAAGAAGAACACGGTCAAGCGCTTCCAACAGGAAGCCAGGGCCGCCGGCGGCATCGGTCACCCGAACATCTGCGAGGTCTACGACATGGGCTGGCTCGAGGACGGCTGCCCGTACCTCGTGATGGAGCGCCTCCACGGCCAGACCCTCGCCGATCGCATTCGCAAGTCCGGTGGGCTTCCTTTCCTCGAGGCCGTCGAGGTCTTGTCTCAGGTGCTCGCGGGCCTGATGGCCGCCCATGAAAAAGGGATCATGCATCGGGATATCAAGCCCGAGAACATCTTCCTTTCTCGACGCACGAACGCCGATCCGGTCGCCAAAATCCTCGATTTCGGCGTCTCGAAGGGCATGGCCGGCGGCGCCGAAGAGCCCCTCGATCTCACGCGCACCGGCATGGTGATGGGCACGCCCTACTACATGTCGCCCGAGCAGGCGCGTGGCGAACGCAACCTCGACGCACGGGTCGACGTCTACGCGTGCGGCGTCATGCTCTACGAGTGCCTCACGGGCCGAAGGCCGTTCTTGGCACCGAACTACAACGCGCTTCTTCTCCAGATTCTCACGGAAAATCCGCGCCCCGCGCGCGACCTTCGTCGCGACTTGCCCCCGGCGTTCGAGCCCATCATGCGGCGCTCGATGGCGCGCGCACGTGACGATCGTTACTCCACCGCCGCGTCGCTTCGGCGCGATCTGCTCCAAGTGGGCAAGCAGCTCGGACAACCGAAAGAGCCCTCGGGCGGTCGTCGTATCGAAGACCCGCAAGAGGTCGCTCGCCACGCGCCCGAGCCGCAGCGAGAGCAGAGGCCGGCCACCCCGTACGCCGCACCGGCTCAGGCGCAAGCGCCGCAAGCTCCAGCAGCCCAACCGCCTCGCCCGGCTCTTCCAAACGTGCGGCCCGCAGCAGGCGCGCCGGCCCCGCGGCCCGCAGCGGGATCGCACGCGCGCAGCCAAAATCCCGGTGTGGAGATGCCGGGCCCGATGGTAACGGCTCCCACCTCCGTTCAGCTCGGCGCGTCCGGGGCCAATCCAAATCCGCGACGCCACACCGTGCGTATGGCCGCTCCGGCCGCGCCCCCCGCTCCACCTTCGCACGAGGAAAAGCGTCGCGCGCCGATTGCCGGAGCGAGCCCACGAACCGTGGACGGCCCGAGGCCCGACACCCGAAAAGCGGACAGCACCGACAACCTTCCCAAGCTCTTCGACACGAGCCCAAGCAGCGACGGCACACCCAGCCCGCACATCCGCCCGCATCCGGCCCCAGCCCTTCGCCGGCCCACGCCCACGGTGGCCATCGTTTCTCCGCAACGGCCACAAGCGCCGATGGCGCAGGCGCGTCCGCCGACGGCTCCGCTTGTTCCTTTGGCTCCAGCTCTCCCTCCACGAAGCGAACGCGGCGCGAGCGCCCCACGTAAAGCAGAGGCGCACGACTTCTCGGACGCCCCGACCTACGTCATCTCGCGGGACCAACTTCTCGGCGATTTCCTGAAACCCGCAGCCGCTCCCGTGCCTGCAACCGCGCCCATACCGGCTCCCGTACGAGCCCCCGCACGACCCGTCGAGATTTCGGACTGGGACGCGGAGACCACCGTGACGACGGCGCCTCCCGAATGGGAAAGCGACACCTCGGACGACAGCCCCGCACCGGCTCAGGTCATCCACGTCGAAGAAACCTACGCCGAAGGGCCGCGCGCTCCAGGAGCCCTCTCGGACGAGCGCATCGCGCAGCTCCGTCGGCAAATCGAGGACGAATACGGGGATCTGCCTCTCGACGACGCGACGCTCGTGCATCGCGTAAAGCCCCCGCGCCGACAGTAGCCAAAAGCGCCGACGGCACTCGCTCCATCTTCACGGTACGTTCGAGGAATGCGCGCGCTCCGTACCCCCGACACCTGCTTCGACCACCTTCCGGACTACCCGTTTCGACCCCACTACGTCGAAGTGGCGGCGGACGAATCGGGCGACGGCTCGAAGCTCCGAATGCACTACGTGGACGAAGGCCCGCGCGAGGGCTCGGTGGTGCTCATGCTCCACGGCGAGCCTTCATGGAGCTACCTCTATCGAAAGATGATTCCGCTGTTCGCGGCGGCGGGATACCGCGCGGTGGCGCCGGATCTCGTGGGGTTCGGTCGGTCGGACAAGCCGATGGAAAAGCGGGACCACTCCTACGAGCGCCAAGTGCGCTGGGTCACCGAATGGCTCGAACGCACCGCGCTACGGGACGTCACGCTCGTTTGCCAAGACTGGGGCTCGCTGATTGGGCTCCGGATCGTGGGCGAGCGCCCGGACCTTTTTGCGCGCGTCGTGGTGGCCAATGGCTATTTGCCGACCGCACGCTCCGCCGTCCCACCGGCATTCCGCATTTGGCGCAGCTTTGCGTCCTATTCCCCCATTTTTCCCATTGGACGCATCGTCGCTTCCGGCTGTGTAAAAAAACCCTCGAAGGCCGAAGTCGCAGCGTATGACGCGCCCTTTCCGTCCAGCGAATACGAGGCAGGTCCAAGAGCGTTTCCAGCGCTCGTGCCCACGAGCGAAAAGGACCCTGCGGTCCCGGCGAACCGCGCGGCCTGGGACACGCTTGGCCGCTTCGAGAAGCCGTTTTTGACTCTCTTCGGGAAGAACGATCCCATCCTGGGACGCGCCGACGCCCCTCTCCAGCGCCACGTCCCCGGAGCGGCCGGAAGACCTCATGAGCGGTTCTGGGGAGGGCACTTCGTCCAAGAGGATCGAGGCGATCATCTCGCCGAGCGCATCGTGGCCTTCATGCAGGAGACGGGCGCGAAGCGCGGGTGAATTCGAGGCGACCACCTCGAACGGACGGCCGATCGAGGCAGCATTTCCAAGGGCGTGCGAAAGTGGGAAGGTGCCAAAAGGTCAGTCGATTCCCTCGTGGGGCTTTCGCGTTCGCACGACGCGCTCGGCGTTGGCGGCCATTCGCGAGAGGCGCGTGTGCCTTGGCTCGGCGAGGATGGTCGCCGCGAGCTCCCCAATCTCCGTTCCTTCTTCTTGGCACTCCAGAAGTGCGTTCGCCGCAAGGACGGCAAGCGGCGGCGAAGCCTCCGAGAGGGCACTCGCGAGGATGACCTCACGGAGCACGTCCCGTGTCGGACGGACGTCGGGGTTCGGAAAAGACGCGCTCGAAATGCGTGAAAGACGGCCTACGAGCCCGGCACCGAGCACCGATAGCGGAGGCGCGAGCCGCGAGTGGCGGTGTACGACTTCGGACGACGCTCGCGAGAACAGAAGTGCCGTCAGGGACTCGACGACGCTCACCGTAGAGCCCACACGCGTGCTCCACGACACGTCGAATCTTGCAAGCCGCTGCCGCGCCGCAGCTCCTATCTTGGCTATCGCGTCGACCGGATCGTCGCCACGCGCAATGGCATCTAGGGTGGCCGACACGGCTCTCTTTTCGGAATAAAGAAGGCTCTCCTCGTACGAGCTTTGGTGGCCACGACGACGCGAAACAGGAGTCTTGCGGAGCGCGTCGGCGACGCCGGAGCGGGTCGCGCGCCACGCCGGAAGGTCCGAGCGTGCCACCGCCCACGCCAGCATGTGCGCCACGGCACCGCGCAATGCCCGCTCCTGACGCGGGAACGCTCGAGCGAGCCGCTCGGCATGGACCACACGCACGAGCGAAAGCCCACCGTCGAACAGCTTGAGCGAAACGAAGGGGAAAAACAAGCTCTCGGCAACCTCGGAAAATGCGCGTTCGTCCGCGAGTGCTCGCGCCACGGCCTCGTCGCGGCGCTCGTCGAGCAAGGCGTCCAAGAAGGCATCTCGGTCGGGAGCAACTCCGAGAGAGGGCTCCGGAACCGGACCTCGCCCCGAAAGAGCCTTTGCCCAACCTTCGCCGCAGACGGCGAGCGCCTCGGCCATGGATAGGACACCTCCCGCCACGAGGCGTCGGGAGGCGTCGAGCGACGACGCGACTTCTCCGAACCCGTGAGGCGCGACGGAGAGCGCAGAGCCGAGGAGGACCTCGAATGGCGCGGCCTCGTCGAGGGCCGAGAGCCTCAGCCCCTCGCGAACGATTCCGTCCACGCGCCCGTCGAAGAGGGCGCGCGAAAGATCACGCTCGAGTCGCTGCCGTTCGGCCACCTTGTCCACCGACTCGGAGACGAACACTTCGCCCGCGTGCACCTCGGACGGAATGCGCCGCGCGGACTCGCCACCGAACTGGCAATGCCCCGTAGCGAGGTCGAACTTCCAGTTGTGCCAGGGGCAAGTGAGCACGCCATCGCGGACGAGGCCCATCGAGAGCGGGTGTCCTTCGTGGGGACAGGCATCCTCGAGCACGTGCACCGTGCCTCTTGCGCGAACGCACGCGAGCCTTGTCTTGCCATGCTTGACGAGCTTGGGTTTGCCCTCTTGAAGGGATGCGAGCGTCGCGATCGCGACGAGCTTCTTCGTGGTCACGAGGCTACGATGCCCGAAGGACGAGCTCCGTCACGCGTGCAACGCACGGGACGAGCCACCGCTTCGACCTCGAACGTCATGAAGGAACCTACATCCGACCTGGGGGGAGCGCCCGCATGATTCGGTCTCTCGATTCCAAACGTGCCCCCAGAGTTGCGAGCTCGTTCCTCCCGTTGTTTCAGTTGTGAAATCCGCTCTGGCCGAAGCTCGCGAAGCCGGTCCCGTGAGCTCTCGCAACGTCTCGATTGTTGGTGGACGAAGGCCGCGGCCTGGAACGTGCTTCATTGGCAACGTGCCCAGTGGACGTTGGGGGGCGCCCGGAGCTGCCATGAATACCAAGGAACTCGAGAGACTCGCACAACGAACCTTCGTCACGACGGTGGTGACGTGATGGGCGCCCTCCCCGTGCTGTTCGAGCGTCATGACTCGTCGACTGCCACCGCGGTGATTCGCGGGTACGACCCTCGAAAGATCCTCGGACTGAAAGGTCCTTTTCAGGACGGACCAGACACCGAGGTGGACAAGGAGACCCTCGCAGATGCCTGGACGGCCCTGGTGCCGGTTCTCCTCGTGGAGCTCCGAAGCGTGGTCGCGGCTCGGATGGTCCCGATGCGGACGGTCGTGCTTCTGACCCACGTCGACGGGATGTCGACCGTGGGGAGCATCGTGGAAGCCAGTGGCCAGAGCCGCGACGTCGTCGTCCGCACCTTCAGGGAGCTCGAGGCCAACGGCCTGATCAAGGTCGGCTGAGCCGAGCGGTCTCGGTCCGTCGATCGAGATGGCCTCGATGCGCGGGACCGGGAAGCTACTCGCCGAGCTCGTGGAACAAGAACGTGTAGATGTCCGTGCTCTCTTCGATTTCGGCCGCGAGCGGAGTCCCCATTCCGTGGCCGGTGTCGCCCGAAGCGCGGAGCAAGATGGGACGGTCGGAGCTCGTCGCGGCTTGGAGACGCGCCACCATCTTTCGCGAGTGGAAGGGATCCACGCGCGGATCGTTCGCGCCAGTGGTGAAGAGCACTGCCGGATACGCCACTCCGTCCTTGGCATTGTGCAAGGGCGAATAGGCAAGTAGCGCGCGGAACTGGTCCTCGTTCTTCACCGTCCCGTATTCGGTCACGTTGAAGGCGCCATTGGGCGTGAGCTCGACCCGGAGCATGTCGTAGATGCCCACGCGGCTCACCACGGCGCGGAACGCCTCGGGGTGCTGGACCACCGTAGCCCCCATGAGCAAGCCGCCGTTCGAGCCGCCCATGGCCGCGAGCTTCTCGGGGCGCGTGTAGCCTTTTTCGACGAGGAGCTTCGCACACGCGTGGAAGTCGTCGAACACGTTCTGCTTCTTGGTGAGGTTTCCCGCAAGGTGCCAAGCCTCGCCGAGCTCGCCGCCGCCACGAAGATTGGCCTCGGCGAACACACCGCCACGATCGAGCCATAGCCGCGTCAAGGGGCGCAAACGGGGCTTGCGGCTCACGTTGTAACCGCCATATCCGGTAAGCAGCGTCGGGCGGTTTTTGTCCAGCGTGACGCCCTTCTTGCGGAGCACGTTGAGCGGAACGCTGGTGCCGTCTTTGGAGATGCACGCCTCACGGACGACCTCGGTGTCGCTCATGTCGATGGTCGTGGGCGTTCCAAGCGCCGTCTTGGTCACCTTTTTGTCTTTGGCCGAATACCGGAAATACGAAGAGGGAAGGAGGTAGCTCTGGTTCTTGAAGACGACGTCGTTTCCGTCGCGCACGATCTGGTCGATCGAAGAAACCGGCAATATGCCAATTTCCTCCGGCTTGCCCTTTCCACGCGTCGGCACGGCGCGAAGGCGCGAAGGACCGCCCACGAGCTCGACCAAAAAGAGGGTATCGCCCGTCGCGACGAATTGTTCGATGACGCCATCCCCTTCCGGGACGATGGTCTCGGCGGACTTCGGATCGCCGGGCTTCGTGAGGCGAAGCATTTTGCCCCTCGGAGCATCTTTCCGCGACATCACGTAGAGGCTTCCGTCTTTGCCGAACGACGCGTGGGTCCATTTGTCGGCAAAGGTGGAGAGGCGAACCCAGTCTTTGCCCACGAGCATGTGGTGCTCGACCTCGCCGCCGTCGCCATTGGCCACTTGGGCCAGGATCCACTTGCCGTCGTCGCTGGTCGCGAGCTCGACCTCGGCAATGCGAGGGAAGTCTTTCCCAATGGCGTATTTGTCGTCTTCGGGCTTCTTGCCGAGCTCGTGGAAATACACCTGTTGGTAAAAGTCCTGGTCTTTCTCGGGGCGTTCGCCTTTGCGCGGATAGCGCGTGTAGAAAAAGCCAGTTCCTCCCGCATTCCACGCCAGGCTTCCTCCGGCGGTGCCGCCGTGGACGCGCGTGACGACCTCGAACTTCTCTTTGCCCGTGGCCACGTCGAAAATGTGGACGTCTCCACTTTCCGAGCCACCGCTCGACATCGACACGGCCACCCACTTGCCGTCGCGCGAAGGCACGAACCAATCGATGGTGGTCTTTCCGGTCGGATCGTAAACGTTGGGATCGACGAGTGGCCTCGACGCTGCGCCTTCTTCCAGGCTCGCACGCACCACGAGGAACGGTTGCTGCTTCGGTGGCTCTTCTTGGAGCGCGAGCCACGCGGTGCCGCTGCGCTTGATTTCCATGGTCTCGCGCGTCTTTTGTCCCAAAAGCTCGGCCACGCGTGCCTTGATCTTCGCGCGCCCCTCGAGCCCGTCGAGCACACCACGCGCGAGTGCGTTCTGGGCGTCGGTGAGCTTCTGGACCTCGGGATCTTTGCCGTTCTCGAGCCACTGGTAAGGTTCCTTGACCTCTTTGCCGAAGTACGTGGCGGTGACGCTTCTCTCGGCGACCTTCGGATAGGCAAGACGCGACGTCTTCGGCACTGCAGGAATCGCCTTCGCTTCCCCGACCTTTGCGCTCGCGACGGGCGTAATGACGGGCGGCAGCTCCTCCTTCGCGCAGCCCGCGCTGGCAGCGCCGGCAGTCCATAGGGCAAAAAAGGCAGAGGCTCTTCGGACGCGTGCGAGAGGTCGGTCGAGTTTCATCGGCGCGCAGTATAGAACGGAATCGAGGCGCTTCATGACCATCGACGTTCCGGGATTCCACCGCACGACACTCACGTTCGACGACGCCACCATCGAAGCGGGAGTCCAAAAAACCCGTGACGTCTACCGACGTGGCGACGATGGTCCGGCGGTCATCGTCATGTCCGAGGTTCCCGGAATCACGCCCCAAGTGGCCACGTTCGCGCGCACGGTCGCCGACGCAGGCTTTTCCGTCTACATGCCGCAGCTCTTTGGCACTCCGATGCGCCCGTTGAGCCCGTTGGCCATGGCCAGCACGCTCTCGTCGGTGTGCATTCACCGCGAATTTTCGCTTTTCGCTTCGGACGAATCGAGCCCCATCGTGGAGTGGCTCAGGGCGCTGGCGCGGCATGCGCACGGCGAGTGCGGCGGTTCAGGAGTGGGCGCCGTCGGGATGTGCCTCACCGGCAATTTCGCACTCGGGATGATGCTCGGAGCGCCCGTGATTGGTGCGGTCCTCTCGCAGCCGTCGCTCCCCCTTGGCCTCACGTCACGGCAGCGCGAAGGGCTCCACGCGTCGACCGAAGCCCTCGACGCGGCACGCGAGAAGATCGCGAACGGAGGGGCCCGCGTGCTGGGCCTTCGTTTCCACGGCGATCCCATGTGCCCGGGAAAGCGCTTTGCCAAGCTCCGGAAGGAGCTCGGCGAAGGGTTCGAGGGCATCGAGCTTGCAGCAAGCACCGCGAACCCACGTGCGAACAAACCTGCGCACAGCGTCCTCACCAACCACTTGATCGACGAAGCCGGAGAGCCGACCCGAGCCGCCCTCGACCGAACGCTCGCATTCTTGAAGGAACGCCTCGTTCCAACCGAACAAGCGACGGTCTGACGCCAAATTCCGCGCTTTTCGGCGCTGGACGGCCTCGGCCACTCCAATCGGCAACTTTCGCCGCGGAGATGCGGGCAAAACCAATCCCGGGTGCTAGGAACGGCCCGGGGGAAGCGGCCTACATGACTCCGGAAGAGGACTTCGGACCAGCATTCGACCATGAGACGCCCCGCGTGAGCGGTATGCGTTGGTCGACGGCTTCGCGCGCCGAATCGCTCTCCGATTTGATCGACCTCCATGGCCGAAAAAAGAGCTCGCTTCGCATCGTCGTGGGCGACGCGCTCGAAGGCGAGATCGTCTTGGTCGCGGGAGCCATCGCCACGGCGCGCTATGGCGATCTCGGCGGGGACCGTGCCCTGCACGCCATGCTCGGCGCCGAGCTTTTTGACCTTAGAACCGTCCCCCTCCACGCCACGCGAGGCCCGGCGCTCGCACGACTCGACGGAGAAGACGACCTCGTCACGCCCATCCAAGGGACTCCGGCGCATTCCCCCATCACGGTGCTGCGTTCAGTCCTCCCGAGCGAGTCCGAACCGACCCGCGATCTTGCCCAAGATCTTGCGGGTTTTCGCGAAGGGGCGCACGACGCTCGCAACAGGAGCACGGCCACGGAAGCGGACGACACGACGCGGTTTTTCACCGTGGAGCGCGAAGTCGTCGAAGCCGCGGAGAGTGCGCTCGCCACGTTGACGAGCCGACGGACGTTGAAGTCCGCGGCCTTTGGCCTCTACGTGTACGGCAAACACGACCGGAGGGGTCTTCACGTCGGGGGCCGAA
>JAYUKI010000860.1:0-11317 GCA_043764595.1 Myxococcales bacterium
GGCAGCCGCATCGCCCTTGTCGATCGCGAAGGCGGTACGGATTCCAAGGGCAGGCAAGCCCGAGGAGACGATTGCGTCCGATGCCCAAACGAGCTTGCCTTTGTCGGCGCCGCTCGCCCCGAGTGTGACCTTCGTACCCGACGCGGGGATAGGCCTGTATCCGTTCGTTGACGCGAGCGAAGCGTCCGTTCCACGGTAGGCTACGCCGCTAAAGAGCGACGCCGTTAGGTTGGGCCTGTTGGCGGCGCCAACGAACACCGGAATATTCGTGCCGGGTGCGGCGTGAACGAAGCGCAGGTGGGTATTTCCGGCAGCCGGCTTCGCCAAGAGGTCGAGGTAGGGCTGTACCGTGAATGCCGTAGTGCCGGTACCGTCGAGCTTTCCGACCGCAGCGGCGGTGGCGTAGGCGCCCGGAGGAAGGGCCGGGAGCGTGAAGTCTGCCAGACCGGCGATCACTGGCGCACTGCAGTCGGTGGCCGTGCTCGCAATGACGCGAGCCTTGTAGGTGCCCGCGTCGAGCTGAAGGTATCCCGTGACATCCTTGAAGTTTAGCTTCGGCGTAACGGGCTTGTCGGCCGCGCTGAAGCTAGCGGTGCTTTTGGTGACGCAAACTTGGACGCCAGCCGCTCCGGCCGAAGGCACGAGGTGAGCAATGCGGACATTGATCTTGGCGGGCGGTCCAGCGTCCGGCGGGGGCGGCGGTGCGGCGTCCGGGGGCGGAGGAGGCACCGCCGCATCCGTAGGCGAAGGCGCGGCGTCCGGACGAGATATCGTGTTGGTAGGCGTGGGCCCTGCGTCGGAAATCGGGGTCACGTCAGTGTCGCTGCACGCGGTTGCGGCAAAAGCTCCACCCACCACCAATGCAAGAATCGCTGCAACTCGAACCGTCTTCATGGATACTGGCTCCGTAGGAAAGTTTGGCCGTCGTTCTGAACGACCCATCGTCGGGCCTTCCGACGCTCGCTGAAGTTTGGATGCACCTCGCGAGCTCGTTCGCACATCTGCCACGCATTCGCCTTAAAACTACTGCGGGACGTCCTTGTTCGGGGCGCCTCATCGCTTGCGCATTGGGGGTTCGAAGGCGACGGTTGTGCTCGCGGACGCCGCCGGGCTGGTCCGGGTCAAAATCGGGGGTCGTGATTCTCGAACAACTGCTCACGAGCACGAATCCCCGAGCCTATTTCGACCGAACGATGCCGACGGCTGCTTTGCCGGACGGAGCGATCCGGTCCTGTCGCTGAGGGTATGCCAAGTAGACCTGCCGAATTCTCGAGAATGGCGACCGCTGACTTAGGGGCCTTACGAATGCCTTGGTCGACGAATCAATCGAAGAACATGACCGCTGATTTGGGCGAGCACGCACCAAACGACCGCGACGCAGGTGGGTCGGAAGCGGCCGCGACTGGCCGACAGGAGTGAATCAACGCTAAGACTCTCGAGGACGCGATTGCCAAAATTGCCGGCATCGATCAGTGGGTGTCCCAGGCTCCCCGAGAGATTGCGCATTTGGGTTGAGGGTGGGTTTTGGGGCTGTGCATGCACTCCCACAACGAGCGGGCTTTGTGTCTCGGGGTCGACGACGTCGCCAAACTTTCCGAAGCGTGGAGAGCTCACCGGGCAAGGAGCGCTCAAGGGCGGCAAGGACGTATTCGTCACGAAGCTGAACCCGAGCGTGAGCCAAATCCTCAACGCCCCGTACCTCGGCGGAAGCGCGGAACGGTGCATGACCGACGGCTTCGTCGTCTTCGAGACGGGCGCGATGCGGACCTGCCCGGTAGACGCGCAGGGTCGCCTCTATGTGAGCTCGGCGACCAGCTCGCCCGATTTTCCGATCACGCCGGGGCCTCTCAAACGGACGCGCGAAGCCTCGACGTGACCGTGAGCCGCCTTAGCGCCTCCTCCGTGAAGCCTCGACATCGATGCCACTTTCGATCGACGGCTAGCCGCGTCCACCCTTGGTCATCGTGTGGTTCGAGCGTACCGGAGGCCGTGGCGGGTGAACGGGCGCGCCGGCGGAGGTGCGCGTGCTCGCCGGCGTGGGGTCGGCATGGGGATCTGTGGCGGGCCCCGGATCGTCTACGGGCGCGGCCGCTTGGGTGGGGGCACCACTCGGCGTAGACGGCGCGGCCAGCAGGGCAGGGGCCACGGGCGCGCCAGCCCCGGGGGACGCCGGTGGCGGGACGAGCACCACGTTCTCTTCCGGGCGTGGCCCGGAGGACGTCGCGCACGCGGCCATCGTCATCGACGCCGCGACGGCCAGGAGCGGGAGCGCCCGGCCCTTCGATACATGTGCAGAGCGCACGTACCCGTCGGCCACCACGATCGCGCCGTCGACGTCGCGAACCATGAGCTCGAGGCACAGCCGCTCGCCATCGGGCACACCGGCGACGAGGGCAGCGACCTCGGATCGCGTCATCTCCGCGACGACGTGCACGTCGCTCGCGCACGCATGGCAGTAAAGCCCGCGCCCGGAAGGAGACAGCGTCATCGACGAATCGTCCTCATGGCAAGGGCGCGTGATGCGAAGCTCATCGGCAAGCGAACGTGGCATAGAGAGGAGCGTACGCCGCGCTCGCGCGTGCGCAAACCGGACCATTGAAGGAAGGCCGGACGAGGCGTCTCGGGGCCTGGTCGAGAGGGCGACGGACGACCGGCAGCTCAGAGGCTGGCGGGCATGCCGCCTCCCCGCATGGCGTCGTAAGCCGCGGCCTCTTCCGGCGTCAGCTTCCTCACTTGCTTGGGTCCAACGGGGGTCACCACCTTGGTAGCTTTCCCCGGCTTTGTAGACCTCGCGTGGGGCGCAGCGGATGGGTGCTTCTTGGGGCCTTGCGCGACAGGCTCAGGCGCAGGCTCGGCGACGACCAGCGGGCTCGGGCCGCGCCCTGGTGATTCATTTACGGGCTCGCTCGGGACGACGGGCGCAGGCTCGGAGCGGACCACCTTGGGGGCCTCGGCGACCGGAACGAGCGCCGGAGCGCGATCCACGGCGGGAGGCGCGCACGCGGCCATCGTCATCGACGCGGCGACGGCCAGCATGGGGAGCCGCTTCCGCGCCATCGTGGGAGGAACCACGTGTCCGTCGGCGAGGCGCACGGCGCGGTCGGATCTGCGAACAAGCAACGCGAAGCAGAGCCGCTTTCCTTCGTTCGCCGCCAGGAGCGCGGTGACCTCGGCGCGTGTCATCTCGGAGATCGTGTGAACCTCGCGCTCGCACGACGTGCAATAGCTCCCTTGGCCCGACGGGCCGACCCCCATTGCCGCGACGTCTTCGTGGCACGGGGTTCGAATCGTCAGTGCGTCAGCGAGAGATCGTGCCATCGACCAAGCGTACGCGAAGGGCCAGGATCCGCACGTCGGTTCTTATCTCGATACCGACTCCAGACCCACGGTGACGTCGTCCCCGAAAAATGCGTCGAGGTGGCCACGGCGAATCTGGCGCGCCAGCCCTGAGGGGCCCTGCCTTACGGACACGCCTCCGAGTCCCCCAGGGCGCAAGCGCGCTCGAGTGCTCGCTTCGCGCAGTCTGGTTGTGGCGAACCGAGCTTGGCGCACTGTTCGGAGAGGAAACGACAGCCGAATCGATTCCCCAGGCCGCAGCCCCGTTCGGCATACTTGAAGGCTTCGCTCGCGTTGCCGACACGGACGAGGAGCCTCGACGCAGACGTGCACGAGGGGGCGTGTCCGCGGGCGCAGAGGTCTATAAACATTCGTGAGCCGAAGGCGACGTCCTTCGGTATCGCTACGCCAGAGACATATCCGCCGGCAACGCCTTGGCAAGCGTCCAAAGACCCCAAGCTGCACCCTCGCTCGTAGAGAATTCGAGCCCTTTTGTGGTCGACCATGTGCACGACGCCCAGGTCGTAGTCCATGCCGAGCAAATCGCATGCGTTCCCGTCGCCCTGATCGCACTGGATTTGACAGCGGTCGTAGTGACCCACCGCACATGCCACGCACCTTCCACCTTGGCTGCACCCGTCGTCCGGACTCCGGACGGTGGCGTCCTGGACGGTGGCTTCACGTGCCGTTCGCGTAGAACCTGGGGCAACGCCTAAACAGCCGAAAAGCACGAACGCCGACGCCAAGCCGCAGATGGGAGTCGCTCGATAGGCCACGAGGCATCGACGGTATTGAGCTTTAGGGTCGGTGGTGCGGATCATCCGTTTCCCTGCCTGAGTGATACGCTGAATCCCCGCGCTCGACGCTACAGGCTGAAGGACCGGCCTACCAGAACCACTCCTCCATAGAACGGAGGGATGCGCACCACCATGAGCTTCGCGACGATACATTCGCCCACTTTGGTTCCGGCGAAGAGCCCATCAAGCGCCACGTGTCCGACGGCACCAGACGGCCGGAAGCCGATCGTCGCGTAGCTGGTGCCCACTGGCCCCGTGAAGCGGCGGCACTCTCCAAGGTCCACGCCCGAGACCGCCTTCTTTGCCGTCGCGTCGTCGAAAGGTGCCGGGGTGTCGCTCCACGGTGCACGTTCGCTCCATTCCGGAAAGCTCGGGCAATCGCCAATGCAGAGGATGCACCCTTTGGCCTTCAAGAACGCCGATCCTTTCGCGCAGCTCCGCGGGATGCACGCCAAACCGTCCCATCCGGTACCCATGGTGCAGGGGGAAGGTGGAGATTCGAGTCTCATAGTATAGTCCGGTGTGGAGTCCGTGGGACGGGCGGCAACACGGGGAAGGGGAGGGAATGGGGATTCGCTCTCTGCCTGGCGCTCCGTTTCGTTGGGGTCGACAAGCTTTGCCTGAACGGCGGCGGGACGTGGCTCCGTCGTGTTGTGGGGGCCGACCCCTGGACGGGCGGCGACCGACGGGCCCTCACGCGGGACACACGCCAAGGTCTGGAGCACGAGCGAAAGTGCGAGCGGTGCGCGAACGACTGTGGAGCTGCGATTTTTGAACATCTGGACCAACGAGCCACACGGCGCCAATGCCGCGACGCCCTCTCGTTCGGCCGGTCCGGATCAGGCTCGAGTCGGACACTTCGTACGCGCACATCTTTGGACCGATATCGGATCCCACCCAACGCTGTCGTCCGAGAGACCGCGGAACCGGTCACGGTGCGCCGATGCCCTTGCGTCCCAGGAGGCACTGGCGCACGCAGTCGGGATGGTCGAACCCGTAAGAAACGAGCTCTTCGATGGTGCACAGTGACTCTTCCGGCACGGCCGGCAAAGCGACGCACTCGGCCACTTTCTGGTCGAAGATTTGCTTCATCAGAAGCGCTTTGCAGCCCCTTCGACACTTGTCGCGTTCGCCGTTCGAAGGAAGGGAGTCACAGTCTTCGATTCGGCTCTTCCCAAAAGAGCATCCCGACAGCTTGGCTCGCGCCGCGTCGGTCAAAAACCGGTCTTGCGGCACGATCCCGCTCGGGGACCGTTCGGGCTTGCACGACATCGTGACCCGAGGCCAAGCCCCGCGGGATGCCGCGCATTCCTGGTCGCATCGGATTTGAGCGGCTTGATAGAGCGGCCCATCGTCGATTTTCCGAAAGCAGCACGACTTACCAGTCGCGCGGCATTCCGTGAGTGCACCTTCGTACTGTTTGGACCACCCCTGTTTGACGGCTGCAAAAGCTCGTTTGAGGCATTCGGTGTAGGTCTCCGAGGGCAGGGTCCCTTCCGAAGGCAGCTCGTCGAGCGGCGCAAGCTCGTAGCATCGCGGCGTCAGATAGAGCGCGCTTTCCCGCTCGGCAGCGTAGACCCATGGTGGAAGTGGCTCGGCGCGGACGCTGCGTGGCACGACCTTCGGCGAGCACGCCTGGGAAGTGGCCAACAGTCCGAACGCGAGCCATGCCCGTGCGCACCCACGAAACGCCTGGCGAGTGAACCCCTGTCGCATTGACGCTCCATTGCGGATTGTGCCGCCACAAAGGCGTAGCAGGTTCGCCCTGCGCGTACAGGTCGGATGGGGTTGCTGGGGTCGTTTACGGCGTGTTGTTTCCAGCCCGGAATGCGGCCGGGCACGCGGACGTGAAACCACTTCGTGTGGCGGTGCTCCTTTCCCAGTGTCAGGCTGGCCTATGGGGTTCCTTGCTACAGACCGCGCCCACGAAGCCGACACTTGCTTTATTTGTCGGGCGAGCGTCGAGCTCGTGGCCATTCCCAACGCCGAAGCCTGGCTCTGCCACCGGTGTCTGCCCAAGCTCGGCGCCTTGCTGGTCAGCTCCTCGCACTCGGACCTCGGACACTGGTTCATCCTCACCCCAGTTTCCAAACGAACCGCGACCGTGGCCTCAACCGCACGCTTCTCACCGCGGCCAAGCGCCAAAGGGACGCTGGCCGAATCGTCGCCCAAAAGTGCCCCTCCGCTGCCGCGCCTGGCGGTTCCGCTTGAGGACGTCTGGAAGCTCCTTGAACCCTCTCCACCGACAGCGCCCGCCGTGAGTGCTGGCTCTTGTGCCGAGGACGATGCCGTCCAAACGCATTTCGACCTCGCCGTGGCGTACGACGAAATGGGCCTTTCCTACGACGCGATCCAAGAGGCCGGGCGCGTGCTGCTTTCGGCCGAGCGCCGCCCCGAATACGTCGAAGCGAGCCTCCAAATCATCTTCCGTCCGCATGGGCAAAACGCCGGAGCCCTCGCGCGCATCGCCCACGCCATGACCACTGGGCCGGATCGGTGATCCCGCGGCGCGCACTTCCGCCCGCTCCCACCTTGCCCAAGTGGTCCCGTCCAAAAAGCCCTGTCTCCCCCACCTTGCCAAGGTGGGGGGCGCCACCGCGTGGAGCCCAAATCGGAACAAAACCACCCGGCGAAGGTGGTGAAAACTGTGGCGCGCCCAAGAAAAACACCTGACCCAGGTGGGAAGAATCGACCCGCGTACAGTTTTTTCACGTCAGCCAAGTGGCCGACGCCGACTGCGGCTCAGTTTTGACACCCGGGCCAGGTGGTGGCAGCGGGCGACAGTACGTCCAACCACCCTCGCAAGGTCGACGCTCCTGGGCGGGCCCTGCCGGCAGCACCTTGGCCAGGTGGTCCAGCCGGCCCGAGCCCTCCTCGCCCACCATGGCACGGTGGTCCAAACCCACTTGGGGGCCCCAAGGTACCTTGGGCAGGTGGTTTCCCGAAACGCGTCGCCTCCCGTAAGTACTTGAAATTCCTTCGCCTCACCCCGCACCAGGCGCGCCGACGACAGAAATCGATCTTTTTTCATCTCGGTCCGCAACGAATCTCGAAGGCCCGTCGAGAGAGGTTCAACGGCGAGCACGACGCTCCGCCTCACCGAAAGGTCCAGTCATGAAACCCACCAGGAACGTAGGCAATATCTCTTCTCTTCACCTCCCGCGCGTTTGCGAGGGGCTTCGGCAATCCACGTCGGGCTGCAAGCTCGACCCCGAGATAATGCGCCGTCTAAAGGCCTTCTTCGTGGCCTGCAAGCCACTCGAGGTCGAGACGCACCTCAAGATTGGCGCGGACACCGCGGAGGCCACCATTCGCGAAATCGATCTCCGGGTCGACCGCAATTGGCACATCCTTCGTGACATCTTCGCCGCCTACGGGCGTCTCGCCGAAGTCAATGCGCTTGGGGCCGAGGCCGCGCGTATTCACGGCAAGTACTTCGCGGACATGGAGTTCACGCGGTTCGACACGAGCGCGCAACTCACGCACGGCACGGCCCTTTTGGCGTGCTTGGACGAGGAGCCCATATCCAAGGAGCTTTTGGCCTGCGTCCGTCCCGTGCTCGCCGTCCAAAAGGTCGATCATGCGGAATACGCGGCGGCCATTCAGGCGGGCCTCGTGTACGTGGAGCGCGTGTCCAATCTGGCGCCGTTGCGCAAGGTCGCCGCGGACGCCCTCCAAGAGCTGGTGACGCTCGTCGAGGTCCTCGCGTCGAGCCCGGAGCAAATCGCGGAAGCGACGGCGATCTTGGCGCCGGTGGATGCCACGCTCGAGAAGATCAAGCCCGCAAAGGCGAAGTCGAGCAACGGCAAGACCGAAGATCCCACGCGTCCGGAGGAAGTCGTGTGACCGTAAGCGTCGTTGACTCCGCACCGCGAGCCGTGTCCCAAAAGGGGCGCGGCTCGCGCCTTTTGTGGTCGGCTGGCATTGCGGTGAGCCGGCCCTTGCCGGCCCAATCCCGCCGTCCCGACGGTGGCGTTCCGCAGCTCTACTTTTTCCGCCGTCGACGTTGAAGCTTGCCTGGTTCGGTGGTGTTGACGGGCGAATCAATTCAGGAAAGAAGTGGACGATGTCGGTCGATGAATGCATCAAGGCGGGGGACTTCGAGGGGGCAAGCGCCCTGCTCGGTGAGCAAACAGCGGGGCACGCGGCAGATCCCGGCCTGCTCCTCACGCTTTTCAGCATGGAGGTACGCCTTCAGCGCTTCGCCGCGGCTGAAACCACCATGCGCAGGCTGATTGCGGCTGCACCGCACGTCGCTGAACGAATGTCGGAATTCAGCCGTGCAGCTCGCGCGGAAGCGAAGGCTACCGCACGCCTCATCGACCCGCAGCTCGCCGGAACACGCACCACTGTAGGGATCCCTCCGGCTCACGCCCTTGCCTACGTGAAGGCCGCAGTCCTTCATGCGCAGAAAGACTACCCGGGCGCCGCAGCTGCCCTGGCGGAGGCCAAGGCGTGCACGCCCGCCGTAACGGGGACCCTTACCTGGTCGAGCGGCAAGACGGCACGCTTTCTCGACCTGACCGACTCCGACGATCTGACGGGCCCCACCCTGCCCTGCTACGACGGCGAGACGCCACTCGACCTGCCGTACAGCGAACTGCGCTCGGTCGAGCTTCTGTATGGCGGCACGTCATTCGACGTGATGTGGATCCCAACGGATGTGACCCTTGTGGACGGGAAAACGCTACACGTGCGGGTGCCGGCGTATCACCTAGGCACGGGGTGCTCGGAAGAGGCCTCTGTCCGCACGGGCCAAATGACGATGTGGTCGCACGAACGGGGCTACGCCGAAGCGATGGGTCAGCGGGACTTCAAGGCGACCATGGCGAGTGGCGGTCTTTCCATGATGGGCATTCTCCAAATGAAGCGCATCGACTTCAACAACGAGCCTCGCGCCAACGCTGAGCCTCCGAAGCCAAAAGGCTTCTGGCAGCGCCTGTTCAGCTAGGACCCGCTCAGAAATATCTTACCCATCTCGCCGGTCCCGCGCGCCGGATGCGGCGTTGCGGCTCCTCGAAATACAGCAGTATTCGTCGTCGACGCGCCTTGCCGTAGGCGCGTGGTCCTCGCCGATATGGGCAAGTTCTTTCTGAGCGGGTCCTTAGCCTCGCGCAAGAACGAAGCGGAACCCAAAAGGCGCGCTCGCTCCCTTCGCCGTGGACGACCTCTACGCCGGCATCCCGCTCGATCCGGAGCCCTGAAAATCTCCAAAATCGCCGAAAATCCCCCATTGTGCTAAGCGCGGCGCGCCATGACCGTGCTTCAAGTCGGGAATGTCCGCTTCGGTTACGCGGGCGACACCCTTTTCGAGAACGTGACCTTCTCCGTCGGGGCGGGCGATCGCGCCGCGCTGGTGGCTCCGAACGGGGCAGGGAAGTCCACGCTCCTTCGCATCATCGCCCACGAGATCGAGCCCGATGCGGGCATGTCGGTCATTCGCAAGGAGGCCACCGTCGGGTACTACCGGCAGTCGCACGAGGTGCGCGCCGAAGGGGACGTCCTGTCCGCGTTTCTCGCGGGCTTCGGCGACGTGCTCGCGCGACGAACGGCGCTGAGTGAAGCGCAGCACGCGGCCGCTTCGGGCTCCAAAGAAGATCTCGACGCGCTCGTTCGCGCCGAGGACGCCTACCACCTCGTGCGCGGCGATGCCCTCGAGCGCGAAGTGTCCATGTTGGCGCAGAAGCTCGGCTTCTCGGAGCAGGACCTCGCGCGCCCGGTAGCTTCGCTCTCGGGAGGCGAGCGCGGGCGGCTCACGCTCGGAACCATCTTGGCCAAGAAGGCCGATCTGCTCCTCCTCGACGAGCCCACGAACCACCTCGATCTCGACACCATCGCGTGGCTCGAGTCGTATTTGACCGCGTACAAGGGCGCTCTCGTCATCGTCTCGCACGATCGCGCGTTCCTCGACAACGTCTCGAACCAAACCCTCGAGCTCGGGACGCGCGGCCTTCGGGTGTATCCGCTCTCGTATTCGGCCTACGCCGAGGCCCGCAAAGACGATCTGGCCCGCGAACGCGCCGTGCTCGAGCGCCAACAAGCGTTCATCGAGAAGACCGAAGACTTCATCCGGAAGAACATCGCCGGCCAGAAGACCAAGCAGGCCCAGAGCCGCAAGAAGATGCTCGACAAGCTCGACCGCGTCTCCGGCCCGGAGGACGTGTGGGACGTCGCCGAGCGCGTGCGCTTCCGCTTCTCCCCTTCGGCACGCTCGGGCGACATCGTGCTCGACGCGAAGGGGCTCGCGGCCGAACGCGGCGGACGCAAGCTCTTCTCGGGTGTCGATCTCTTGATTCGACGCGGCGAAAAGATTGGCGTGGTGGGACCGAACGGTGCGGGAAAATCCACGCTCCTGAAGATCCTCGCCGGCCGCGGGCACGCGTCGGACGTGGGCGACGTCAAGCGCGGCACGAACCTCCAAGAGGGGTACTTCGATCAGCACCTCGGCGAGGTCGACACCCACAAGACCGCGGTCGAAGAGGTGCGCACCGTGCGCGGCGACTTCACCGTCGAGGCCGCGCGTCAGTACCTCGCGCGGTTCCGGTTTTGGGGCGACGATCCCTTGCGCAGCGTGGGCGGCTTCTCGGGCGGCGAGCGCTCGCGTCTGGCCTTGGCCAAGCTCCTGCTCGAGCCCCGCAATCTGCTCTTCCTCGACGAGCCCACGAACCACTTGGACATCCCCGCCGCCGAGATCCTCGAAGAGGCGCTCGCGGGCTTCGAGGGCACCGTGCTCCTCGTGTCGCACGACCGTCGTTTTCTCGAGAACGTGACCTCGCGCGTGGTCTCCGTGCGCGACGGGCACGTCGACGTCTACCCCGGAAACTTCAAAGAGTTCTCCGCGCACCTCGCCAAGTCGAAGGCGCCGCCGGACGATCTCGAAGAGGGCGCCGAACGAGGGTCCGCCCAAAAGGCGAAGTCCAAAGCCCCACCCCCGCCTCCGAAGAAGGTCGAGCCCCCGCCCGAGGCCAAGGTCTCGTTCGAGCAGCAAAAGCAGCTCTCGCGGGACAAAGACCGGAAGAAAAAGCGCATCAAGGAGCTCGAAGATCTCATTTCGGCAGGCGAAAAGAAGCTCGAAGAGCTTCGTGCCTCGCTCCGTGAGGATCCCGGCGGAGACTGGGCTAAGCTTGCCGAGCGAGCGAAAGAAGAACAGTCCCTCGCGAAGCGAGTCGAACAGATGATGGACG
>JAYUKI010000861.1:0-11312 GCA_043764595.1 Myxococcales bacterium
CTCCGGAAAGACCACCACGCTCTACGCGTGCTTGAACCGCATCAACCAGCCGAACATCAACATCCTCACGGCGGAAGATCCGGTCGAGTACGAGCTGTCGGGCATCCATCAGGTTCACGTCCAAGCGAAGATCGGTCTCACGTTCGCGAGCGCGCTCCGCGCCTTTCTCCGACAGGATCCGGACGTGGTCATGGTCGGCGAGATCCGCGACAAGGAGACCGTCGAGATCGCGGTCAACGCCTCGCTGACGGGCCACCTCGTGCTTTCGACCATCCACACCAACGACGCCGCTGGCGCCATCACGCGTATGGTCGACATGGGCGTCGAGCCGTTCCTTTTGCGGTCGAGCATCATCGGCATTCTCGCCCAGCGTCTCGTGCGCATGCTGTGCCCGAGTTGCAAGCAACCGTACCAAGCGTCGGCGACCGATCTGTCCGAGCTCGGCCTCACGCGGGAGCGTGTCGAAGCGAGGCTCCGCCGCACGTCGCGCGAGAACACCCGGTACTTCCCCCGCGTGGCCGACATCGACGTGCTCGACCGCATGCCCGAAGAAGAGATCACCTTCTACAAGCCGCAAGGCTGCGACAAATGCGCACAAACGGGCTTCTCGGGAAGGCGCGGCATCTACGAGCTTCTCTTGATGGACGACGTCGTCGGTCCGCTCGTCTTGAAGAACGCCGATGCACAGACCATCAAGCGAGCCGCGATCGAGCAGGGTATGGACAGCTTGCGGGACGACGGTGCACGCAAAGTGCTCCGCGGCCTCACGTCGGTCGAAGAGGTCCTGCTCGCAACACAAGAAGACACCGCGGCGGCCGAAGTGGCCCCCGCATCCATCCGCAACGTGAGGGTGTAGCGCCATGGCCGTCTTCGAGTACCGAGGCTTGCTCGCCGCGACGGGGAAAACCGTCCACGACGTTCGTGATGCCGACAACCCGAAGGCGCTCCGCGCGCAGCTGAAGCGCGAAGGCATCCTCCTCACCGAGGCCACCGAGGTCAACCGAGCGAAGAACGCTGCGACGAGCGGCGGAGGCATTTTTGCCTTCTTCCGTCGTGTGACGATCACCGACGTGGCCATGATGACGCGGCAACTCGCGACCCTCGTCGGGGCCGGAATTCCCCTCGTGGAAGCCGTGAGCGCGATGACCGAACAGGTCGAAAAAGAGGAAATGAAACGGGTGCTTGCGCTCGTTCGCGACCGATTGAACGAAGGCAGCTCGCTCGCCAAGGCCCTCGAGGCCCACCCGTCGGTGTTTCCACCGCTCTATGTGAACATGGTCGCGGCCGGCGAGGCTTCGGGCACCCTCGAGGTCGTGCTCGATCGCCTCAGCGACTTCATGGAAAATCAGGCGCGGCTCAAGGGCAAGGTATCCGCCGCGCTCGCGTACCCCATCTTGATGCTCATCATCGGTTCGTCGCTCATCACGGTGATGATGGTCGTGGTCGTGCCGAAGGTGACCAGCATCTTCGCGAGCTTGGATCGCGCGCTGCCTTGGTACACCGCCGTTCTCATTTTCATCTCGAACGCCGTGTCGTCGAACGTGACGCTCGGGATCGTCTTGTCGCTCGCGGGGACGACCTTCGTTCGTCGTGCGCTCGCCCCCGGACCGAGCCGCAACAACTTCATCATCGCAGCCGTGATTGCCTTCGCCATCCTTTTTCTGTCCTTGTTCGCGGTCGAGTCGATGTCCCTCCTCGGGCTCGGAGCGTTCCTCGGTCTTGTCCTTGGGATCGCGCTCGGGCAATTCCTCGCGTTCGTCGCGACTCCGGCGGGCCAGCTCTGGAAGGACGGCATGGCTCTTCGTGCGCCGATCTTCGGGACCATCGTGCGCATGCTCGCCGTGTCGCGGTTCTCGAAGACCCTCGCTACGCTTCTGAAGAGCGGCGTACCGCTCTTGAAGGCCATGGACATCGTGCGAAACGTTCTCGACAACGCGAAGCTCTCCAAGGTGGTCGAGGACGCCATCGGGAGCATTCGCGAAGGCGAGTCGATCGCGGGTCCACTTCGCAAGAGCGGACAGTTTCCGCCCATCGTGACGCACATGATCGCCGTTGGCGAGAAGAGCGGCCAGCTCGAACAGATGCTCGAGAACGTCGCGAAGGCCTACGATTCCCAGGTTGAAACCCGCATCCAAGCCATGACTGCGCTGCTCGAGCCGCTCATCATCGTCTTCATGGGTGGTGGCGTCGGCTTCATCGCGTTTTCGATTCTCATGCCGCTCATCCAGATGAACGACTTCGTCTAGTGAAGAACCCATGGCCAGGCGACGACGACAAAACCCCCGCGTTTTCTTCCCTTGGGAGAGGCGTCGCGGTGTGCTCGGTGCTCTCGGAAGGGCCCGGCTCAAGCTCGGGCTGGGCGTGGGGGCACTGCTCGTGCTCGCGCTCGGCCTCCGGTCCCGCGAGGAGCACGCCGCGAGTGTCCGCGCGACGCGTGCATCCATCACGAACGCCACGCGCCAGGTCTCGAGCTACCGCGCCGATCATGGCGGAAAGTGCCCGGACGCACTCGCGGAGCTCGTCAAGCAAGGATACGCGCGCGACGTGCCCGTCGACGCCTGGGGAAGGCCGCTGCGACTCTCGTGCCCGGGACGTCGGGACACGCGCGGCTTCGACGTCTCGAGCGATGGACCGGATGGGGTCCCGGGAGGCCTCGACCGTGTGGAATGAAGGCCGACAATCGTCGCATCCGTCGCGTGCACCGGAAGGATCGTTGCGCGTCGGGGGTCTCGGAACAGTGGAACGTGAAGGAGAGATGGAGATGATGGTCCGAACGAACAAGACTCGTGGCACGGTGCTCTCTGGCGATGCCGTCGGCGGACCGCTTTCGCCGCTCTCGACCGAGAGACTCGCTCGACTCCGCCGCATCGTCGCCCGGGTCCACGGTCGAAGCCGCGGCGTGACGCTCATCGAGATTCTGATCGTGCTCGCGATCGTCGGTCTCATTGCCGGCGGCATCGCCGTCTTCGCCATCCCGAAGTTCAAGGACGCGCAGATCGCGACCACGAAGCAGAGCGCGCAACAGCTCCACACGATCTCGGAGAGCTGGCACGCGACGCACACGCAAGAGTGCCCGACCGCCGAGCTTCTCAAGAAAGAGAAGGAAATCGCGGTCACGTCGAACATCAACGACGCCTGGGGAAAGCCCTTCAAGATCGAATGCGCCGACGATGGCGACGTCATCGTCACGAGCTCGGGCCCCGACGGCAAAGAGAACACCGCCGACGACATCCGCGTGCCGGAGCTCGCCAAGCAGTAACCCCATGACCTTCTGCGCCCCAAGTCCATCGGTGGTTCGTTCGCGTGCGCGAAGCCGCGCTCGTGCGCACTCCGCCGCGGTCGTGGGGCGCTCGGCGTCGCGCGGGATGACGCTCATCGAAATCCTGATCGTCATGGCGATCATCGCCGTGGTGCTCGGCGGTGTGCTTGCGGGCTCGGGGCAGCTTGCGTCCTCCCGATTGCACCACGCGACCACGACCCTCGCCGGGGCCATTCGTGTGGGATACACGCATGCGACGGCCACCTCGAAAAGCGTGAGGCTCGTGCTCGACCTCGACGAACAGACCATGTGGCTCGAAGAGGCCGATCGGCCGATGCTCGTGCAGTCGAAGGACACCTCTCCTTCCGGCGGCGCGGAGGCTGCGACCGACGCGGAAAAACAAGCCGCGGCCGAGACCGATCGAATCGTGAAGGGCCCAGTCGTTCCGAAGGCTTCCTTCAAGCCCATCGAGCCCATCGGCGTGGCGGTGAGCGCCAAGAAGAAGGGCCCGAAGCCCCTCGATCGCGGCATAGCGTTTCGCGCCGTCCAGACGGCCCACGACGATGCACCTCGCACGCAGGGGCGCGCCTACATCTACTTCTGGCCCGGTGGTCGCACCGAGCGCGCCACGATTCAGCTGTTTCCGTGCACGGTGAAGACTCCCGAGGATCGCACGCGTTGCGTGCACGACGATGCCCTCACGATGACCGTGGAGGTCTCGCCCCTCACGGGCAAGGTCACGGCCAAAGACGGCGCCGTGGATCTCGCAAAGGCGCCAGGCTCCGACGAAGAAGCCTCCGAACGCATCGACACCGGAGGCACGCCATGAGGCGATTTTTGTTGGGCCTCCGCGTGGCCTCCAGAGCGCGAAACATTGCGAAAATGCGAGGATTTTCGCTCCTCGAGGTCATGGTGGCGGTGGCTATCCTCGGCCTCTTGCTGAGCGTCATCTTGTCCGCGCAGGGCGGTCTAGCGGCGAGCAATCGCGCGGCAGCGAACATGGGCATGGCAGCCGATCTCGGGCGCTGCAAGATGACCGAGATCGAAGAGAAGATGCTTCGGGACGGATACCCCGAGATCGATGCCATCGACACCGACGTTTCGTGCTGCCTCGATGCCGACCGAGAGGGCTATACCTGCTCGACACGCATCGAAAAGGTCGAGCTTCCGCAGCCTCCTCAAAACTCTCTCGACGACGGAGGTGGCCTCCTGTCGAGCGCGGGAGGGGGCGATGGCGGAGCGCTTTCGCTCTTGCAGAATCCCGCAGGGACCGGCGAGCTCAACCTCGAAGCCGGTGTGGCGAGCCTGCAGGGCCAAGTGAGCGCGGCGGGCGGCGCCTCGGGCATGTTGACGATGGTGATGGGCCTCGTTTACCCGAGTCTGAAGCCGCTCATGGAAGCCTCGATTCGGCGTGTGACCGTGGTCGTGAAGTGGAAAGAAGGGCCGAAGGAAAAGACGCTCGAGCTCGCCCAGTTCCTGACGAACCCACAGCGCGGTGGCCTCGGGTTCGGGGTCGACGCGGGCGGGCCTCCACCCGCGGGCTCCGGGGCTTCCGGGCCTTCGCCTTCACCTCCCAAAAGCCCGGGGTTCCCATGAGCCGGTATTCACGAGCTCGCTCGCGCGGCATGACCCTTCTCGAGATCCTGGTTTCGCTCGGGATTCTGGGGATGATTTCCATCTTGATCTACGGCGCCTTCGATTCGATGGCGCGCGGAAAGAAGGGGGAGACCCTCCGTGTCGATCGTGCGCGGCAAGGGCGTCAAGCCGTCGACCGCATGTCGCGCGAAATCCAGAGCGCGTTCTTGACCCTCCACCAACCGCAGAATCAATCGCTCGTCACGCGGATGACGGGGTTCGTGGGGCAGAGCAGCCGTGACTTCGACCGCATCGACTTCTCGGCTTTCGCGCACCTTCGCATCGAGAAAGAAGCGAAGGAATCGGACCAGTGCGAGGTCGGCTATTTCGTGGTGAAAGATCCGAACGTCCCTGGAAAAATGGATCTCGTCCGGCGCGAGCAGACGCCCATCGACCTCGATCCGCTACGAGGCGGAGTGGTCAACTTGCTCGCAGAGAACGTCGAGTCCCTCGACATCCGATACCTGGACGCCATGACGGGCGTCTGGACCGAGACCTGGGACACCACACAAATTTCCGGACAAGCTGGCCGGTTGCCCCTCGAGGTGCGCATCACGCTCACCATGAAGGAGCTGAAGACCGAGCCTGCGTACGTCTATACGACGAAGGTCATGATTCCCATTCGCGAGCCTCTCTCGTTCGGGATTCCGAAATGAGCTCCGTAGGCATCGACCGGTCGTCGCGTCGTTCGCGCCGCCTTACGCGTGCAAAAGCGCGCGCCCGTGAGCGTGGGATCGCGCTCGTCATGGTGCTTGGCGCGATCGCCGTGCTCACCGTGATGCTCGCCGAGTTCCAGGACGAAACGAGCGCCGAAGCTGCGAGCGCGACGGCCGAGCGCGACTCGGTCCAAGCCGAGTACATGGCGCGCAGCGCGGTGAACTTGTCGCGGCTCCTCATCGCGACCGAGCCCACCATTCGAGGGGCGATAGCTCCGCTCTTCATGATGATGAAGAAGACCCCACCGCAGCTCCCCGTGTGGGAGTTCTCCGACCGCATCCTCGGCGCGTTCAACGACGAAGAAGGCAGCAAGGACTTCAGCGCCACGATCGGCGTCGACGCGAAGACGGGAAAGAACCTCGGAATCAAGGACGGGCGCTTCGAGCTCGTCATCGTCGACGAAGACGCGAAGATCAACGTGAACCTCGGTGCGGCGAACGACATCGCGCACATCCGCCTCGCGCAGGAGCTCATGGGGCTCATGGGGCCTCCGCAATACAACACGATCTTCGAGCAGAAAGACGGGACCGGCCAGTTTCACGATCGGCTGTCGATTTGCTCGGCGATCATCGACTGGGGCGACCAGGACGAACAGCTCTTCAACTGCGATCTCTCGAAGCTCACCGGAGCCTCGAGCTCGGGCGTCGAGGACGCGTTCTACCAGCTCCTCCCAACGCGGCCTTACAGAAGGAAGAACGGGCCTTACGACTCGCTCGACGAGCTCCACATGGTGCGCGGAGTCGGTGAGGACTACTGGGCCACCTTCGTGGACCCCGATCCCACGAACCCGAAGAAGCGTCCCATGACGGTCTGGGGAACCGGCCGCGTGAACGTGAACACGGCGAACGCACAGACGCTGCTCGGAGTGGTGTGCGCCGGCGCTCCCGACGCACAAATCTGCATCGATGCGACGCAGGCCCAGACCTTCCTCATGGGCGTCACGATGGCGCGTGGGCTCACGATGGGCGCTCCACTTTTCGGCTCGCCGAACGACTTCATCCAGACCATGACGGGCAAGGGGCAGCTTGGTCCGGTGCTCGCGGCGTTCGGCATGAAACCCGTGGCCTTCAAGAGCGAGAGCGAGTTCGGAAAGAGCATCGCCACCGAGAGCAAGGTCTTCTCGGTGTACGCCGTGGGCGTGAAGAAGAGTGGCCTCAAACGCGAAACGCGTGTGGCCGTCCACGCCGTGGTCGACTTCCAGGGTACGCCTTCGCTCTCCCAGGCCAATCCCCTCGCAGCGCTTGCGGGGGCGGCGTCCGGAGCGCCAGCCGCCGCGGCCTCCGCGCTGCAAAGTGCGTCCACGATGCAAGCCAACGCGAACCGCGCCGCCCAGAACGCCGCGTTTCCACAAATGCCCGTAACTGCAGGTCAAATCCTGTATTACCGAATCGACTGATCCGGAGCCAAGATGAGCGTCTACGTAGGAATCGACATCGGGGCACATTCGGTGAAAGTGGCCGCGATCCGCGCTTCGTATCGGAAGACCGCGCTCGTGGGGCTCGCTTCGCGGGACGTCCCGCAAGGCGCAACCGACGTGCAGCGCTCGGAGCTCATCAAAGAGGCGGTGCGCGCCGTCGTTGGCGAGAAGGGGGGCGCGGGCGACAGCATCGCGATCGCGATGGATGGCTCGCGCGCGGCGTTCGTCACCGTGGCGCTTCCGGCGAGTGCACAGAAGGCCATCGGCGACGTACTTCCGTTCGAGCTCGAGCCCGTGATCCCGTTCGACATGACCGAAGCCGTCTTCGACTATCGGATCCTCGTTCCGCCAACGGCCGAGAAGGGCGCGACGTTTCCCGTGCTCTGCGCAGTGGCGCGAACGGCCGACGTGCGCGCACGCATCGACCTCGTGAAGGGGGCGCTCGGCGTGGAGCCCGAGCGTGTCGGCGTGGGGGCTTTTTCGCTCGCAAACCTTCTCGCGTGGATTCCTGCACTCGCTCAGGAAGAACCCGTTCTCGTGCTCGACCTCGGAACGGACTCGAGCGACTTGCTCGTGCTCGAGCGTGGCGAACCGGTGTTCGCACGGACGCTGTCCCTCGGCACGAAGGGCCTCCCGCAAACGGCGCCGAAGCTCGCTCGCGAGGTTCGGACCACCATCCTGGCCCACCGCGCCGGTGGCGGGAAGGCGCCCAAGAAGGTCTTCCTGGCCGGTGGCGGTGCGTTCGTTTCGGGCGCGGAGTCCTTCCTCGCAGGCGAGCTCGAGCTCGAGGTCGTACGGCTGCCAAGCCCGACCTTGGAGCTCGAGAAGCCGGATGCGCCGGAGCTCCAGGCCATGCCTCGGTTCGCGAAAGCTCTGGGGCTCGCGATTGGGCTCGGTCCGAAACCGATGGGCATGAACCTTCGCAAGGGGCCGCTCGCGTTCGAGCGCGGCTTTGCGTGGGTGCGCGAGAAGATTCCGCTTTTGGCCGGGCTCGCCGCGGCCATCTTCGTGATCTCGCTGCTGTCGGCGGGAGCCCAAGTGTACGCCATCTCGAAGGAACGCACGGCGCTCGAGAGCGCGCTCGGGACGGTGACGAAAGACGTTCTTGGCGAGGGTACCGATAGCGCCGCGCGCGCGAACGAGCTCTTGGCCAAGCTCACCACGGTGGCGGACGAGGACCCCATGCCGCACGCGGACGCGTTCGACGTGATGGTCAAGCTGTCGGAAAATATCCCGCAGAGCATGGTGCACGACGTCGAGGAGCTCGACGTTCAGAAGGGGCACGTCATCATCCACGGCGTCGTCGGCACCATCCCCGATGCCCAATCGATCATGACCGCTCTGAAGAACGAACGCTGCTTCACGGACGTGAAGATCACCCGAACGAACCAAGTGGTTGGCGGCGAGCGCCAAAAATACGTAATGGAGCTCGACGTGAAGTGCCCCGAAGATTTGAAGGGCGCCGCGGCCAAAAAAGCGAGCGGAGCTAGCTCGGCGCAGCCCGCGGGTAGCTCGAGCGCCGGAGGTGGAAAGTGAATCTTTTCGAGAGCACGCGCCTCAGCGCACGCGACCAACGTTCGGCGACGGTGGGGGTCGTGGTCATCGGTCTCTTGCTGCTCTTCGGCTTGCCCATCGGCTTGTCTGCGCTCGCGTCGGGAAAGAAGGCCGAGGTCGAAGACCTGCGAGCTTCCCTTGCGCAGGTTCAAGGAGCGCGCGCAAAAGTTCGCGATCGCAAGGCGCGTGAGGACGCCATCGCCTCCCGCTACGCGAAGCGTGCCCCTGCGCTCGCGGGATTCCTGGAGCAGTCGGCGCGTGCCCAGAAGCTCGAAGTGAGCGACTCGGTCGACCGCGCAGAAGTCCCCCACGGAAAACGCTACGCCGAGCGCAACACGGTGATCCACTTCAAGAAAGCGGGCATGCGCCCATTGGCGAAGTTCATCGAGGGCCTCGAGCAGAGCGGCAACGCCATCACCGTATCGCGCTTGAATTTGCGCAAGCGCAGCGGTGAGCCCGACTCGTACGACGTCGAGCTCGGCGTATCCGCGTACGACCGAAACGAGGCCTCGAAAGCTGCCTCTCCGGACAAGAAGGACGGCAAGTGAAAGAGCGCCTCAAGTCCATCGGGACGAAGGTCGGTTATTTCGTCTTCTTCTTCGTCGCGTTCTTGTTCTGTGTGTCGTGGACGTTTCCCTACGACAAGCTGAAGGAGCGTCTGGTCTCGTCGTTCAATGCCCAGCAGCGCGCCTCGAGCTCCCAACAGGAGCTCCAGATCGACGAGCTCGATTCTTCGTTCATCACGGGCGTCAAGGCGACGGGAGTCCACCTCTTGATGCCACCCGTCGAGCCCGGAAAGCCCCCGTTGGAGCTCAAGCTCGACGAAGTGCGTGGTCGCATCTCGCTCCTGTCGCTCCTCGTCGGCAACAAGGACGTCGCGTTCAAAATCAAGGCCTTCGACGGCGTCATCGACGGCGACTTCGTCGACAAAGGAAAAGAGCGAATCATCAAGGTGGAGTTCGACGGCGTGGACGTCGGCAAGCTCGACATGATTTCCCAGCAGCTCGGCGTACCTCTCGAAGGCAAGCTCTTTGGGCAAGTCGATCTTCGCCTTCCCGAAGGCAAGGCCTCGAAGGGGTCGGGCACGGTGAACCTCGAAATTCGCGATCTTGCCGTTGGTGACGGCAAAGCCAAAATCAAAGGACTTCTCGAGCTTCCCAAGCTCACGATAGGCGCGCTCAAATTCGATGCCGAGGCCAAAGAGGGGATCCTGAAAGTGAGCAAGTTCGGCGCCGGCGGCAAAGACGTCGAGCTGTCCGGCGAAGGCCGCATCCAGATGCGCGAGCTTGCGAACGACTCGGGTCTCGACATGTCCGTGAAGTTCAAAGTGAACGATGGCTACCGAGGAAAGAACGACAAGACCAAGAGTCTTTTCGGCTCCCCCGGCTCGAATATTCCTCCGCTGTTCGAGCTCGATCCGACCGTGAAACGTGCGAAGACGCCCGAAGGGTTCTACGCGTTCCAAGTGCGTGGTCAGCTCGGAAAGCCACAGTTCTTGCCGTCGGCCGGTTTGGCCGGCGTGATGCCGCCATCACGAGGAACGGGACCATGAAAGCCAAGGAAGCTCTTGTGGGCGTCATCCACCTTCCGGCCTTGCCGGGGAGCCCGAACGCTACGCGCACGTTGACCGACATTGCCCAAGAAGCCGTCGCCTCGGCGCGCGTCCTCGAGGACACGGGCTACGAAGTCTGCATGCTCGAAAACTACGGCGATGTCCCGTTCTTTCGGGGCGAAGTGCCTCCGATCACGATCGCGGCGATGTCGGTCATCGCGCAGGAAGTCCGTCGTTCCGTCGGCGTGCCGCTCGGGATCAACGTCCTTCGCAACGACGCTCGGGCGGCCTTGGCGATTGCCCACGTCGTTTCGGCTGCGGTCATTCGCGTAAACGTCCTCACGGGGGCGCGTGTGACGGACCAAGGGGTCGTGGAGGGGAACGCCGCCGCTCTTCTGCGTGAGCGCGCGGCGCTTGGCGCAGGAGGACCCGATGGGGTGGCGATATGGGCCGACGTCGACGTCAAGCACTCGGGACCCCTAGGTGCTCCGCAGACCGTTGCGCAGGAGACCAGCGATCTCGTCGTTCGTGCTCTTGCCGATGCCGTCCTCGTCACGGGGGAAGGCACCGGGCACGCCGTCGACACGGAGAAGCTTGCGGCGGTGGCACGCGCCGCTCGTTCCGGCGATCGTGAGGTTTGCGTCCTGGTCGCGAGCGGTGCGACCATCGAGGCACTCCCGACCCTCGCGAAGTACGCGGATGGTGTCATCGTGGGCAGTGCCCTTCGTGCGAACGGCAAGGCCGGTGGCCCGATCGATGCGCGAGCTGCCGGAGCCTTTGCGGAGGCGTTTCGGAAGGCGTTTCGGCGCTAGTTGGCGCCGTCGAGATGGCATCGACATCTGCGGCGCCGCGATCCCGCGTTTCGAATGCTCAAGATAGCAGCCCTCCCGCTTCGAAGCCGGTGATCTCCCCGACGCTCCCTCGCACCTCGTGATGCCATCTCTACGGCCCCGGATTGGGACAGCTTCCGTCGGAGCTTCCTCGACCCAGGCTCAGTGCTTCCCGAGCAAGTGGACTTTGCCGGTGAGTTGGAGCGCCGTCAGGACCGCGGCGATCACGAGGAGCAATCCGACCACGGCCAAGAAGAGCTTCAGGCCTCGTCGTCGTGGTGTGCCCGCGTTCGTAGCGGAACCTTGTGAGGCGTTTGGCAGCGAAGGCCGGTCCCCCACGAAACTGGG
>JAYUKI010000862.1:0-3253 GCA_043764595.1 Myxococcales bacterium
ATGATCTCTTCGAGCTCGGAGAGCTTGCCGCCGATTTCGTCGGCGTCGCCCACGGGAAGCTCGCCCCAGTACTTGTGCGGAACCTCGTCGAGGGCTTCCTCGTCGAGCTTCTGACCCTTCTGGAGAAGGACCTTGCCCTTGTCGTCGACGAGCTTGCCCGTCGTCGTCTCGTTCATGAGCTTCTTCTTGATTTGACGGAAGAAGCTGTCGCGGAGGATTTTCACCTCTTCGCGGAGCATGCGCTCGAGGCGGATCTTCTCCGAGTCCTCGATGGCCTGGGCGCGCTCGTCCTTGTCGGTGCCCTTGCGGGAGAAGATGCGCGCGTTGATGACGATGCCCGCGACGCCCGGGGGCACGCGGAGCGAGCTGTCACGAACGTCGCCCGCCTTCTCGCCGAAGATGGCGCGGAGGAGCTTCTCTTCGGGAGAGAGCTGGGTCTCGCCCTTGGGGGTGATCTTGCCGACGAGGATGTCGCCCGGCTTCACTTCGGCGCCGATGCGGACGATGCCGCTCTCGTCGAGGTCCTTCAGGGCCTCTTCGCCGACGTTCGGGATGTCACGGGTGACTTCCTCTTTGCCGAGCTTCGTGTCGCGGGCCACGCATTCGAACTCCTCGATGTGAATCGAGGTGAAGACGTCGTCCTTGGCAATGCGCTCGCTGATGAGGATCGAGTCCTCGAAGTTGTAGCCCTGCCACGGCATGAACGCGACGACGACGTTCTGGCCGAGCGCGAGCTCGCCCATGTCGCACGACGGTCCGTCCGCGAGGACATCGCCCTTCTTCACGCGCTCGCCTGCACGAACCACCGGCTTCTGGTTGAAGCAGGTCGACTGGTTCGAGCGCTGGAACTTGGTGAGGGGGTAAATGTCGGGGATTTCGGCCTTGTCGCCTTCGGCGCGGACGACGATGCGCGACGCGTCGACGCTGTCGACGATGCCGTCACGACGAGCGACGATGCAGACGCCCGAGTCCATGGCCAAGCGGCTCTCCATGCCCGTGCCGACGTACGGCGCGTGCGAACGGATGAGCGGAACGGCCTGACGCTGCATGTTCGCGCCCATGAGCGCGCGGTTCGCGTCGTCGTGCTCGAGGAAGGGAACGAGCGCGGCGGCGACGGACACCATCTGGTTCGGCGCGACGTCCATGAGCTGGACCATGTCGGGCGTGACCATGTGGAAGTCGCCGTTGAGGCGCGCCGAGACCAAGCTCTCGGTGTACTTGCCCTTGGAGTCGAACGGAGCCGACGCCTGGGCGATGTACTTGCCTTCTTCTTCGAGCGCCGAGTACCAGCCGAGGTCTTCGGTGATGCGGCCCTCTTCGACGCGACGGTAGGGCGTCTCGACGAAGCCGTACTCGTTCACGCGAGCGAAGGTGGAGAGCGAAGCGATGAGACCGATGTTCGGACCTTCGGGGGTCTCGATCGGGCAGATACGACCGTAGTGGGTCGGGTGAACGTCGCGGACCTCGAAGCCTGCTCGTTCGCGCGTGAGACCGCCGGGTCCGAGCGCCGAGAGACGACGCTTGTGCGTGACCTCGGAGAGCGGGTTCGTCTGGTCCATGAACTGCGAGAGCTGCGAGCTACCGAAGTACTCCTTCACCACCGCGGAGACGGGCTTCGCGTTGATGAGGTCGTGCGGCATGAGCGTGTCGATTTCTTGCGACATGCTCATGCGCTCTTTGATGGCGCGCTCCATGCGAACCAGACCGATGCGGTACTGGTTTTCCATGAGCTCGCCGACGGCGCGAACACGACGGTTTCCGAGGTGGTCGATGTCGTCGACCGAGCCGCGGCCGTTCTTCAGCTCGATGAGGTGACGGACGGTCTCCAGGATGTCCTGGGGCGTGAGCACCTGCGTGTCGATCGGCGGACGCTGCTCTTCCGGGAGGTCGCGGTAGAACTTGTAGTTCAACTTGAGGCGGCCGACCTTCGAGAGGTCGTAGCGCTCGGCGTTGAAGAACAGGTTGTGGAACAGGGTCTTCGCGGTCTCGAGCGTGGGCGGATCGCCCGGACGCAGACGGCGGTAGATCTCCATGATCGCGTCTTCGGTGGTCTTCACCTTCTCCGCGAGGAGGGTGTCGCGGAGGTACGCGCCCACGTTGAGGCCGTCGATGAAGAGGATTTTCATCTCTTCGACGCCGGCGTCGCGAACCTTGTCGAGCTTCTCGGGCGAGAGCTCTTCGTTCACTTCGAGAATGACCTCACCGGTCTCGCGATCGACGACGTCGTGCGCCGCGACCTTGCCCGTGAGCTCCTCGACGTCCACCGCGAGGCGGTCCACCTTGGCGTCGCGAAGCTTCTTCATCGCCGCTTTGGTGAACTTGGTGTTCTTCTTGACGATGACTTCCGAGCCGACCTTGATGTCGCGCGTGGAGCGCTGACCCGCGATGAGCTCGTACTCCACCGACTTCGAGTACTTGCCGCCCTTTTCGAGGTAGACCGTCTCGGTGTTGTAGAAGTAGTTCAGGAGGTCCTGCGTGCTGTAGCCGAGCGCGCGAAGAAGGACCGTGGCGTGCATCTTCCGGCGACGGTCGATGCGGACGAAGATGATGTCCTTCGGGTCGAACTCGAAGTCGAGCCACGAGCCGCGGTAAGGAATGACACGTGCAGAGTACAAGAGCTTGCCGCTCGAGTGCGTCTTGCCCTTGTCGTGATCGAAGAAGACGCCCGGGCTTCGGTGAAGCTGGCTGACGACGACGCGCTCGGTACCGTTGATGATGAACGTACCGGTGTCCGTCATGAGCGGGATCTCGCCGAAGTAGACCTCCTGCTCTTTGATGTCCCGCACGATGCGCTCGCCGCCTTCGCGGGAGTCGTAGATCATCAGCTGCGTGGTCACCTTGATCGGGGCTGCGAACGTCATGCCGCGTTGGCGGCACTCGTCCACGTCGTACTTGGGCTTCTCCAAGTTGTACGACACGAACACGAGCTCACTCGTGCCGTTGAAGTCCTTGATCGGGAACACACTGCGAAACACGGCCTGCAGACCGACCTCGACCCTGTCGTTGGACGGGACGTTCGTCTGGAGGAATTTGTCGTACGAGGACTTCTGAATGTCGATGAGATTGGGGATCTCGATGACTCGGCTGATGCTGCCAAGGTTCTTGCGGATCCGGAAGTTCGACTGGATGACGCTCGCCATCGTTGCTCCTGCTCGCGGCACGACTCTGAAGGAAAAGGAGGTCTACCCGGTGCGCGTTCCGGGGGCCTCTGCACAGGCTAAGGACAGGTGGGGACGCGCTACCTGACAGGCAT
>JAYUKI010000863.1:0-3252 GCA_043764595.1 Myxococcales bacterium
GTCTTTGACGAACCGCGTTCCCCCAGGGCAGCTCGTGTCGACGGCTGGCTTGTTGGCGGCCGTCGGCGTACCTGCGGTGGCTTCCTTGACGGCTCCGACAGCCGCGACGGCCACGACGGCCGCGACGGCCGCGATCTCGCCCGCACCTGGCGATCCGCTCGTTTTGGCTTTGGAAATCGGGGCCATTTCGAGGCGCAAGAAGGCTCCACACCCGAAGGGCGGCGCGCTTGCGCCCTCAGTCGATGCGCTGCACGCCTTTTCTTCGCCGTCTTGGGCGAGAGTCTCGCGCGAAGACTCGACCTTCCCGCCCGCCCGCGCCCCCAGGAGCGACGCTCCACCCTCCGTGTCGGCAGCTGCGCCGGCCGCAAACTGAAACGCCCCTGACGTCACGCCCGCGATGACATGGGTAGCCTCGGCGCAATCTCCCTCCAGGTCACTCGTGCTGAAGGTCGCGCGATCGGCCTCGAAACGTCCCACGATCGTCATCGCGACGGTGAGCTCGCCCGCGCGCTTCAGCTTTCCCTCGAAAGATGCAGCATACACGGGCATCGACGCATAAAGCTCGCTCTCGTTGCGAACGCGAAGGGTGTCGTGCTTCGGGGTGAGCGCGACGTACTTGTAGCTCGACTTGACGCGGCACGAAGCGAGCGTCTTCATGTGGCAGTCCGTGTACCGCACGGGAACCACGCCCGAGCGCGCGAGCGACTCGAGCTTCGCTCGCTCGGTGCTGGGCCACTCCACGATGAGCGGGGACGAATGGCTCTGCGTCACGGCGCACTTCGTCTCCCCTGCGGGCTCGTACTTCGGTGGCTGGCTCTCGGGTACGAGGGTGCCGGTGGCGCACGCGGACACGAACAGCGCAAAGACGGCCGACACCGGAAAACAAACGCGAAGGTAGGAACAAGACATTCGTAGAGTGTACGCCCACTCGCCGCGAAACTTCCTGCAACGAGGAAGACTCGAGGGGCCTTTTCGTAGGTAGGACATGCGGTTCGCTCTCGCTGCACTTCTCTGTGTCCCTTTTTTCGCGTGTGCTCCCCCTCCGCACGTTTCGGGTCAAGGTGCAGGCGTGCGCAGTCACTCGGCCCCTGAAGACGAGACGGTCCGCGTCGTGCCGGGCGAGCCGTTCGAGCTTCGCCCCGACGACACGAAGCTCCTACTGAAGTTCGAAGGCGGCAGCCCGATGTGCAGCGGCCGTCCCACCCAAGAGGCGAGCGGGAGGTACGTGGTCGACTTCACGCGGCGCACGGTGAGCCTCTCCGCCGTCGATGCATGCGGTGGCCCCATCCGGCGCGGCGCAGGGTTCACGTCGAAAGCCCGCGCGCATCGGCGACCTCGTCGCGGCAACAAAAGTCCCCAAGGAAGGCGCGGACTTCGGTGAGCACGGCGAGGTCGTCGGCAGTCGCATCACGATGACTCTCGTACGAAAAGACGGCACGGGTGCACGCTACGGAAACGCGAACGGCACGCCGGACCCGCACGACCGTCACGGTCAGACGATTCGTCGTTTCTTGGATGCGCTGACCTTCTAGCGGGCCGCGCGCCATTCGCGAAACGGTCAGGGTGGGCTGCGCCATGCAGAGGTCGGTGCCGCCCGAGCCGCCCGGGCGCGTGCCGCGGACCAGACCGGAAGGTTTCGAGCTTCGAAGTGTCTGTCGGCTCACTCCGCCGAAGCGTCGACGGGCCGGCCCACGACCTCGATCGCTGCGGTCGTCACGGGCTTCGCGTTCGAGTCCAGAACGCCCTTGAACGCGCCTCGGTAGGCGTACGCGAGGTAGAGGGCGACCGCGGCGAGCACGATCGGAAACGCGACCCCCTCGGGAGCAAGGACCGCGTGGTACGCGACGATGTTCACCACGACAGGTGCGAGCAACGTCAGCGCAAGCGGCACGAAGCGACCGCTGAGGAGCAAGAGGCCCGCGACGACCTCGGTGCCCTTGATGAGCGGAAACATGTACCCCGTGGCCGCGAGAGCCCCCAAGAACGCGCCGGCCTTTTCGGGTGCCGGGGGCATCGGCAAGAAGTGAAGGAACCCGTTGAGGCCAAACAACAAAAAGAGGGCTCCGAGGAAAATACGAGCGATTGCAGGGGCTTTGCGAGAGAGGTTCATGGTCACTTCCTTTCAAGAAGCACAGTGCTGTGCGAAAGGATGTTGCGCTAGACGCACCAAGCGAAAATAATCGTTGTCGTGGAGAGAACGATCAACTTCGACGGCGTGACCGCCTTCCTGGCCGTGGTGGAGACCCTCAGCTTCACGAAAGCGGCGAGCCGCCTGGGCATCGCCAAGTCGGCGGTGAGCCGGCGCGTGAGCGAGCTCGAAGAGAGCCTAGGTGTGCGGCTCATTCACCGCACCACGCGGAAGCTTCATCTCACGGACGCGGGAACGGCCTATGCCGCCCACGTGGGACGTGCGGTCGCCGCGCTCACGGACGCCAACGAAGCCGTGCGCGATCTCGGGGACTCGACCCGTGGCCGCGTGCGCATCACGGCGCCGGCCGATCTCGGAGCCACCTACCTTCCGGACGTGCTCCGGAGGTTTCGCGCCAAGTACCCGGACATCGCCGTCGACTGCGTGCTCGCCGCACGTCGGGTGGATCTCGTGGCGGAAGGCGTCGACCTCGCGCTCCGCTTCGGCACGCTCGAGGACTCGTCGCTCGTGGCCCGCAAGCTCGCGACCGGCTCGTCGTTTTTCGTCGCCAGCCCGAACTACCTCGCCGCGCACGGCGCCCCGAAAAAACTCGAGGATCTCGAAGAGCACGCCTTCGTGCTCTTCCGGTCCCCCCAAGGCTCGGCCCGCTACGAGCTCGAAGGTCCGAAGGGAACCGAGTCGGTCGATCTTCACTCGAAGCTCACCGCGGACGACCTGTCGTTTTTGCTCCGCGCCGTGGTGGACGGAGCGGGCATCGCCCTTCTGCCTTGGTTTCTCGTGGCGACCTCGGTCGAACGCGGCGACCTCACGCGTGTGTTGCCGAAGTACAAAAGGCTCGGCGGCGCGGGGCACCTCGTCTACCCGTCGGCTCGCCTTCTCCCGAAGCGTGTTTCGCTCTTGATCGAGCATCTCCTCGACGAGCTCCGCGTCCTACGCGCCGAACCCTCGTGAAGGCCGGCGCTCCCGGCCGATACCTTCGCCCTGGCGGCGTCGGGCGTGCTCACGGACAGGAGTCCGTTCCGCGCGTCCCTCCTTGCCAGGGCTTGGTCTCGGCCGGGATCGCCGGCCTTCACACCCGTTTGTTACTTGGGTGAGTTGGTTGC
>JAYUKI010000864.1:0-3250 GCA_043764595.1 Myxococcales bacterium
CCTGGCTCCCATGTTTGTCGCAGACCGAACGCTCGAACACGTACCGATGCACGATCTCGTCGACCCAGCGCGTGCGCGGAAAAAAGCGGGGCTCGGCCAAGACGTCGCGGAGCACGTCGGCGCTCACGTCGCCCTCGTACTCGCGAAAGAACGTGGCGTAGGCGTCTTCCCCAAGCGCGACGAACGCCACTTGTGCGACCGGCGACACGGCGGAAAGCTCGTAGACCGCGCGCGACGGCACGACGGCGAGACGCGAGCGATCGAGACGCTCCTTCTTGCCTTTCCCGCCGACCAAGAGCTCGAGCACGGACGACTCGAGCGGAAGAACGAGCTCGGCACGCTGCGCGATTCGCTCACGCCCGAGTGCGCGCGACTCCCTCACGATGCGAAGGGTCGTGTCCCCCGGTGCCGCCGCACGCGAGATCGCCGGGAGGTCGCTCGATTCGGGGCCCTTATCGGCGGTGGCCTCGGAGCGCCCCTCGGCCGTGGCGCGCGTTCGTCGCATGCCGAAGCGGTAGCGCGGAGCCAAGAAGAGCGCCAGGAACGCGCCAGGAATGCGCCGCTTCCTGAGGTTCGCTGAGGTTTTCTGAGGGCGGTGCGTGTATGTCGGAAGCCCCATGGCGGCCCAACCCACGAAGCTCGCGTCCGCGCCAAGAGGTGCGCTTCCCAAGCTCGTCGGCCTCGGCGCTCTTTATTTCGCCCAGGGCATCCCTCTCGGCATCGCCGCGGAGTACCTGCCCGTCGCGCTCCGGCAGAGCCACGCGTCGTACAGCCTCATTGCCGCGGTGAGCTGGCTCCAGCTCCCGTGGACGCTCAAGGTGCTTTGGGCGCGCGCGGGCGATCACCCCGTCCTTCGCAAGCGCGCGCGGCGCGTGGTGCTCGGGCTCCAGCTCGCGCTCGCGGCCACCATTGCACTTTACACGCTTCGTCCGCTGGCCGAAGCGCGCGCCCTGTGGTTCGTGCTCACGGCGATTGCGGCCCTCTTTGCCGCCACCCAAGACGTCTTCGTGGATGGGCTCGCGGTGCGCACGCTCACGGCGTCCGAGCGCGGCTTGGGCAACGTCGCGCAGGTCGGGGCCTATCGGCTCGGCATGGTGGCTGGTGGGGCCGGGCTCCTGTCGCTCGGGTTCGCGCTCGGTGAGCGGGGGGCTCTCTTGGGCCTCGCGGGCCTCGTCGTCGTGGCGAGCTTGGGCACGATGCTCGTCGGCGAACGCGGCGCGAGCGCGACTCCGAGCGAGCCCCCCGCCGAGCACGCAGTACCCAAAAAGAAGACCAACGAAGCACGCGCCACGTGGACGGCGCTCGTCGCCATGGTGCGTCCCGAAGTGCGCACCGTGTTGGTCGTGGCGTTCACGTTCAAGCTCGGGCTGCACACCGCCGCCGCGCTGCTGAAGCCCGTGCTCGTGGACGGCGGATGGTCCAAGGAGCGCATTGGAACGCTCGCCGTCACCGTGGGAACGCTCGCAGGCGTCGGGGGCTCGGTGGTCGGTGGGCTTTTGCACCGTGTCCTCGGCGATAGGCGTAGCTTGACGGCCGCGGCCATTCTCCAAGCGATAGGCTGTTTGCCCCTCTTCTTCGTGGTGGGCCACACCTCGCAAACGGGCTGGGTCACGACCGCCCTCGCGGCCGAGCACGCCGCGAGCGGAATCGGCACGACGGTCCTTTTTGCCTCGCTCATGGGCGCCACGAATCCAAAGAATGCGTCCCTCGAGTTCACGGTGCTGTCCACCGCAAATGCGGTATCGCTCGCGGCCGCCGGTGCTCTTGGTGGGGCCATTGCCGATCTCGGAAGCGCACGCGCGGCCTTCGCCCTCGGGACGCTCATGTCGCTCGGTGCGCTCGTGTTCCTTCCCGGCTGGGAAGCGGCCTCGAAAGCCCTCCGAAACGAGCGTGACCTGCTGGCCGGCAAGGCCCACCGAGAGGCCAAAAAGCCTACCTGAGGCCCACGCGGCGCAAAGAATGGCCCAGGTATTTCGGGCATTTGGTGCACATCCGGTAACGTGCGCCGGATGCGCGTCCTCGGTGCCACGTCGGCCCCCTTGCTCGTTCCCCTGCGTGAGCCCTTCACCATCGCCACGGCGCGGATGGACACCACACGAGCGGCGCTCGTTCGCCTCGTGGGCCGTGGCCTGTCCTCCACGGACCAAGTCGCCGGCCTCGGGGAAGCGGCGTGTCTCTATCCCGTCACACGCGAGGACTTGCCCGACGTCCTGGCGGCCGCCGAAAACGCGCTCCCTCGCCTCGTAGGCGTCGACGTCTCGCGGCCGGAAGACTGCGCGGACCTCGCCGCACGGGCCGCGGAAGGCTTTCCCGTACTCGTCGCCGCCATCGAGTGTGCCCTAGTGGACGCTCTCGCGCGCTCGCGTGGGCAGAGCGTGGCCAGGCTCTTCGGAGTCGACGACCGCATGCGCACCCACGCGCTCGAGAGCGACATCACCATTCCCATTGCCGAAGAATCCGAGATGCTCCGCGTCGGACGAACCTGGCACGAAGCCGGATTCCGAGCCTTCAAAGCCAAAGTAGGAAGAGCCCAAGACGTGGAGACTCGGTCTCTCTGCACGATGCACACCGTCTTGCCGGGACTTCGTTTTCGCCTCGATGCCAATGCCGGATTCTCTGCCGAGGACGCGCTCACCATGCTCGGCGAGCTGCGTCGCCACGGCGCGCACGTCGAATGCTTCGAGCAGCCCTGCGCCCGAGACGACTGGGACGGAATGGCCAAAGTGGTCCGTGACGGCCGCGTGGACGTGGTCGCGGACGAGTCGCTCCGCGGATGGGACGATCTCGAACGCCTCGTCAAAACCCGCGCGGCCACGTCGGTGAACCTCAAGCTCGTGAAGCTCGGAGGCTTCGGCCCGTCCCTCGCGCTCGGCCGCGAAGCCACCCGCCTGGGACTCGGCCTCATGGTCGGAGGAATGGTCGAGACCCGCCTCGGAATGACCTGCGCGGCCACACTCGCCTCGTGCCTCCCGAAGGTCGCCTATGCCGACTTGGACACGGCGTGGCTTCTTGCCGAAGATCCGTTCGATGGCGGGTTCACCTCGGAGGGGCCACACATACGGGTGATCGAAGGCTTTGGGTTTTCCGTGAGAGAGAGGGGCTGAGCGAGCGGCAAGACACTCGGGCAGAAAGCAAAACGGGCTTAGCGTTTTACCGCTAAACCCGCTTGTTTCTGAGATTCTTGTAGGCGCGATTGGGGTTGAACCAACGACCCCTACCGTGTCAAGGTAGTGCTCTACCACTGAGCTAC
>JAYUKI010000865.1:0-3248 GCA_043764595.1 Myxococcales bacterium
AGCTTGTGCGGCTTGGCGTCGAGGTTTTGCCGGAGAAGCTCGGCCAACATCGACGCGAGACCGTTGTCTTCGGCGCCGGGGCCGAGCTGGATGGAGACGGACATACGACCCTCGACGAATAGGCCCCTCCCCCCCCCGACGTCAACGTCGTTTCAAGGCCATATCCGTGCAAGCTGCACGGGTCTCGGCGTCGAAGCCCAAGCTCTCCACGGCCCTAGTCGATCGTGAGCGTCTCGGCGGCACCGAGCCCGATGGCCTCGAGCTGAGGGAGGACCTTCGCCTTGGGACCCACCACGAGAACGGCGCCCTCCTCGGGATCGAGCCACTTTTTCGTGATCTCCGCCAGTGCGGCGCGACCTGCTTCGTCCCGTGACTTGGCCGTCCGGGCTTCGTGCGACGCAGGAAGGCCGATGCCGGCGAGACGCGCGAGACGCGCAGAGGATGCGGCGACGCCTTCGTACGCCTCCACCAAGTCGGCACGACCCACGAGCCGTGTTTTTTCGGTTTCTTCCTCGGTCGGACCTTCCTTCGCGTAGGCGCGAACGTCGGCCAAAAGCGCCTTCACGGCCTCACCCGTTTTGGCCGTCTCGACCGCCGCTTGAGCGATGAAAATCCCTGCGCCCCGTGAAAACGATAGCCGTGAGCTCGCACCGTAGGTGATGCCGCGTTCTTCACGGAGGTCCTGGTTGAGACGCGACGTGAACGAGCCCCCGAGGGCAACGTTCGCACGAGAAAGAAGCGGCGCTTCGGCATCCCCTCCAGAGAGCGACGGAAGCAAGAGCGCCACGACGCTTTGCGGCGCGTCCGGGCGATCGACCACCACGACCCGTCGCTTTTTCGAGACGTCGGCAAGCGCGATCGGCTTGGGCTTGTCGCCCTTGCCCTTCGGGAAGGCGTCGAAGGCGGGACCCACCCTCTGCAGCACGTCTTCCTCGGTCATGTCGCCCACCACGACCAACGTGGCCGAGTCGGCTCGGTAGGCGCGAGCGTAGCTCTCTTTCACGTCCGCGAGGCTCACGCTCGCGGCGCCTTTGGGCATGCCTTCGGTGGGGTGACCGTACGGGTGGTCCACGCCGTAATGGAGAACGAGGCCAGCGACCCGGGCGACGTCCGCAGGATCCGCTCTTCGCGCGCGCAAATCGTTCAACCAAAGGTCCTTCACGCGGGCAAAATCCGCCTGAGCGAACGTCGGACGGGCCACGACGTCGACATAAGCGGCGAGCGCGGGCGTGACGTTCCGGCGCAGCACCGTGAGCTGGGCGAACGAATAGTCCGACACGGCTCCGGTCTTCACTTGGGCGCCGAGCGCCTCGAACGTTCGAGCGAGCTCGAGCGCGCCGCGTTTGCCTGCTCCCTCGTCGAGCATGTTCGCCGTGAACGACGCGAGACCTTCTTTTCCCTTCGGATCTTGAGCCGACCCTCCGGGCACCACGAGCGTCATGGAGACGAGGGGCAACGTATGGCGTTCCAGAAGCCACACGGTCATGCCGTTCTTGAGCGAGAAGACTTTCGGCACTGGAGGAACGTAGGCCGTAGGTCGTGCCGGCACCGGTCGCGCGCCGAGAGGGTCCGGTGCGGCGGGCGCAGTCGAGGCCGAGGGTGCCGGAGGAGCGAGCGGCAACGGCGGCGTCGCGGGTGGAGGCGGCGTCGCGCACCCGAACGACGTCGGCGAGGTCACGAGGAGGGCCGCGAGCGTGACGACGAGCGTCATGGTCCTCATTTTTTTGCTCCTTTTGCGTTCGTTTTTGCAGGTGGCGCGGCCTCTTTGGGCAGCACCGTCAGGACCACGCGCGCAGAGGTCGACAAGACCTCCTTCGCGACCGACAAGAGGTCCTTCGACGTCGCAGCACGGTACCGGGCGAGGTCTTTCTCGAGATAGCCGGGGTCGCCCGTCTCTTCTTCGTAGGCGTTGAGCAAGCTCGCACGCTCGCGCACGCTCTCGAGGCGGGTCATGAGGGCGGTCTCGAGCCCGTTTTTGGCGCGCGCGAGCTCGGCCTCCGAGATCTCGGTCTTTCGGAGCTTCTCGAGCTCTTCGTCGATCACCTTCTCGATCCGCGCGGGGTCCACGCCGGGACGAACGAGAACGTCGATTCCGAACCGTGAGCCAAGCGCAGCGGACGACTGGTAGGCGTCCACCTTTTGAGCCAATTTATCCTTGAAAACGAGCCTTTCGGTGAGCCGGCTGGCCTTCGTGGCCGCCAGCACGCTCGAGAGCAGGTCGAGCTCGGCGTCGCCACGAGCGAAATGTTTCGGCGAAGGCCAAGCGATGGTCACACGCGCGAGCTCGACGTTATCGTGCAGCGTTTCCCGCACCACGGTCCCGAGGGCCTTCGTGCCCGCAGGAAGCCCGGGATCGGGCGCCCGCGGCGTCTTCGGCAGGCCACCGAAGAGCTGCGCGACGAGCGGCAGAGTCTTCGCAGCGTCGAAGTCGCCCGCGACCACCAGCGAGGCGTTCTCGGCAATGTAGTGGGTGGCGAAAAAGGCCTTCACGTCGTCGACCGAAGCCGCCTCGAGGTCCTCGTGGGACCCAATAACGGGGTGATGATAGGGGTGACCTTCGGGGAAAAGGAGCTCTGGAAGACGGAGCTCGGCTTTGCCGTAAGGCTGATTTTCGCTGGTCTGGCGCCGCTCGTTGCGGACGACCTCGCGCTGGGCGTTGAGCTTCTCGAGCGTCATCAACGGCCCAAGATCGCCGAGGCGATCGGCCTCGAGCCAGAGAAGCAGCGGCAAGGCGCTGGGCGGCCCGACGTCGTAGTAGTCGGTGCGATCCTCGCTGGTCCACGCGTTGTTCCACCCGCCGGAGGCTTCCATCCAGCCGTCGAACGCTTTCGTCGGCACGCGCTTCGTGCCCATGAACATGAGGTGCTCGAACAGGTGAGCGAACCCGGTTCGCTTCGGTTGCTCGAAGCGTGAGCCCACGCGGTAGGAAAGGTTCACCACGACGGTCGGCACCGTGTGATCCACGTGAAAAATGACCCGCAGACCGTTCGGCAGCGACGTCTTGGTGAACGGCAAGAGAGGCTTCGCAGCCCCCACTCCTGGGACCCCCGAGGTCGGCCCTGGCGGGCCCGAATCCCCCGCGTGGGACGTTCCCGGGACCTGGAGCGCCGACGCGGAAAAGAGGCCGACGAGCAGGGCCAAGTGACGGAGCGCTGGCTTTCTTCCACGCGACAAGGAGGCCTTCATGCCTCCCTCCCTTCGGTCGGTCGGCATAGGCAAGCCAGTCGCCTGCGGCTCCTTTGCATGTT
>JAYUKI010000866.1:0-11284 GCA_043764595.1 Myxococcales bacterium
CCAAATCGCACGGGAAGCAAGTCGAATTGAGCGACCAACGTACCGCTGCGAACCCACGCAACCTTGGACTCAGACGGTGGGATTGGCGCAACATGCCACGTATCGCAGCCCAACCAGCTGGGTGTCAGGTTTGCATCGCCAGCGCTGTCGCTCCCCCCATCGGCGATGCCTGAATCCGAGCTTCCACCATCGTTGCAAGGCTCGGCCATCATGAGTCCCGGACTTTCGCCTACGGTTACCGTCACGTCGGGATCATCGGAGAGCCCACTAAATCTGTTCACTTCGATCAATATGGTCTGCCTCCCGTCAGCCGCAAATTCACCGAAGCCGAGGACGTCCTCGTTGACGCCTGCAGCCGCGCCGGCGGTGCGCAGTAGCTCGCTTGTGGCGTTGTCGACACCTCCGTCTCCGTCCGCGAGCGAAAAGGTATTGGCGCGGGCGACACAAGACGACTTTGAAAGGTCTCCGAATTCCACCCCAGCCCCGGTGCAACGTCCATCCAGGTCGAATCCGATGGTCGACGTCCCTCGAAACGTACGTAAGGCGAAGGTCAATGGCGCTCCGCTATCGGTGTCCGGCCCGTTGGGCGCCGTGGGAGGGACACGGAGATCGCAGGTGCGCGAAGTGTCTGGTAGCGAAGAGTCCTCGGGCGGAGGGGCCGCATCGTTGGGTGGGCTACTCCGGCTCAATTCGTAGGGATCGACAAGAAGCGAGCAACCCGTCGCGACCGCAATCCCGAACGCCAACCACGGTCGGACAGTCGCCATAGGGGCGAGGATACCACGGTTCAAGTTCCCGAACACCAATCCGGTGATTGGGCAGGCGGCGCTTTCTGAGCGCAAGGTTTCCGCCCCACCCTCTACGATAGCCGATATCAGACTATCGCTCGACGTCGGTTCGAGTGCGCTCGATGACTCTTCGGAAAGCAGTCCCCCGAAGAGCTCCCTCGTCCAAGCGCCGCCGCATCCGCAAGGGCACGGTGGCGAGCTCCGGTGCTCACCGGAGAATTGGAAAAATGGCGAGAAAGACGCGGCCCTCGCCTCGCCCTTGCGGCGTCGGACGAAGCAAGGACTCGGTCCGTTTTTCTACGGCTGCTTGCCGATGCGGCGGGTCCTTCGGCACGACTCAAAGCGAAAAGTCGGAGCGGGACGCCGTGCTCATCCAGATGTCTCCGTCGACGCCGAGTACTCCATTCGAAAACGACTCGTAGCTATAGCGACGTGACTTGCCGGAATCGTAAGCACCGCCACAGGAGCTGTACCCCCCGCCCACACCTCCACACCAGCGACCCGAGGGGTCATTCACGATCCATTGCTTCGCGGATTCGTCGTACCCGATCACGACCATGATGTGACCGACCCCAGTAAAGTTTCCATGGATGATGACCGGGCGACCGGCGTCGATTTGACGTTTGATCGTGGCCCGGGACGCCGTTCGCGAAAATCGAGATTTGAGACCTTCGCTCTTTTGAATCCGAGAAAGGCCCTCAGGACATTGCCAAGGCTTTGCGCCACCACCGCAGTCGCCCCCGCCGTCGTATGTTGCGCGAACGCCGTCGGGGGTCTTTTGAATTCCGTAAAAGCGGAGGAGCATGGCTGTCGAAGTGTTGCCGCAGGACCCTCCAGGATTGACGGTCGCATTGTCGTACTGATTGAGGTAAGGCACGGGAAGGCCCTTGCCATTGCTCGATTGGATAGGGTCTGCTCCGGTCGAACTACCTTTCACTAGGTAGGTTCCTGCGACCCATCCGGTCTTTCCGTTCCAGGTCACGCCATACCAGCCATTGCGGGGTTGGCTAGCTGCCGACTTGACTCGGGTGCCACTAGGAATGACCTGAAGGATGGCCGCCGTCGAGCTCGGGCTCGAACGCTGATTCACTTCGCCATTGGTTTGAAGGTCGGTTCCAACCGCAAAACTCCCTGTTAGACCTTCCTCGGCAATCGAGCCGAGGTCCGTCTCGGAGCCCGCTTCTGAAGCGCAGCCCAGCGTGAGGAGGCTCGACAGTCCAAATCCCACGACCAACGTACCCAACTTGAGAGATGTAGCTTTCATGTTGAATATCGTCTGCGCGTACCGTGCCAACGAACTGGAACACGGTCGGCTCGCTCGGGTTGGCAGGAAACGAGTGAATTGCCGTATTGCGAGGTCCTATGGTCTCTGGCTTTTCGGGTTCATGGTTCCTCGGCATGGGCAGGTGAGACCTCCGCGGTCGCGCCGCGGTAGCTTCGTGCGGCGGCAGAACCGGGACGTCGGTCCGCATAGCGGCGCTGCCAGCCAAGGCACGATTCCGCCGAAAGCCACGCTCGCGCCAGTCGTGCGACCTGCGGCAGGCGCTCCTCGTTCACCATTCTCGAGCGTCGTGCGTGTCAGAACGTGAGACCCTTTGGTGCTTCGACGGAGCCCGCACGCACTCCTCGCCAACCTCAGCCTTGCACGGACAAGGTGTGGTTCAGGCGGACCCCGACTTTTCCGCGTTTCTTCGCTCGAGGGCATCGTACGCGGCGGCCCGTTCGGCGAGTCGTTTCGACCGACCCTCGCCTTCGCCGAGCACTTCTTCGCGGACCACGACTTCGACCACGAAGGTGGGCTCGTGCTCCGGGCCTCGGGACTCGCGAACGCGGTAGGCCGGGGACGGGAGACCCTCGGCTTGCACGGCTTCCTGCAAGGCACTTTTCGGATCGCGGTTGTCGAGCGCGTCTCCCAACGCAACCCGCGTGGCCACTACTTCCCGCACGAGGGCGCGCGCGCCATGAAGCCCTGCTGCATCGAAGACGCAGGCGACCAAGGCCTCGACTGCGTCGGCCAAGACGTTCGTTTCTTTGCGCTCGCTTCCGTGGTGAGCGCCTTTGCCGAGCGCGATCGCGTCACCGAGCTCGACCTCGCGCGCCCATCCTGCGAGGGCCTCGGCGTTCACCAGCGCCGACCGCATGCGCGTCAGCGCACCTTCGTCGGCGAGTGGGTTTTCCTCGGCGAGAATCTCGCTGACACAGAGCCCGAGCACGGCGTCGCCCAAAAACTCGAGGCGTTGGTTGTCCACGAGGCCGGGAGCTTCGTTCGCGTAGCTGGGGTGGGTCAAGGCTTCCACGAAGCGGGGAAACTCAAGTGTTCCCGTGAGCTTTGTCACGCGCTCGAGGAGGGATTCGCGGGCCTCGTCCAGGCGCTCGCGGTCTTTGCGGCTCGTCCCGCGAACGGGCGCTGGCGGCGGGCTGTTCGAGTCGTGCTTCATCCGCCGTGCGCCTTGTCGGCGGCTTCCGCGCCCGCCAGATCGAGCTGCGTGAGGCCCTTCGGCTCGTGGGTGCTAAACCGCACGCTTGCTTTGCCCCATGCCAACGAAACTTCGGGGTGGTGGTCGGTGCGCTCGGCAAAGAGGCCGACACGGACCACGAACGCAAGCGCCTCGGAAAAGTCCGGGAAGGCGAAGGCCCGCACGAGCTCGTCTCCTTGGCGGGTCCAGCCGGGGTGGGCCGTGAGCCAGGCGTCGATGTCGGCGGGAGCGAGCACTGGAGGGCGGGGCATTCCTCGGACTCTGCCCTCACCCGGCCTCGGAGACAACCGCTAATCCCAGCTCGTGCGACTCAACGAAAGGACGCCTCGATCGCGTCGCACACCGTGTCGAGTGCCTTTGCGCGTGCGTAGTGCTTGTCGTTCGCCTCCACGATCGTCCACGGCGCGAACGACGTGCTGGTGCGGTCGATCATGTCGGAGGCCGCGAGCTCGTAGTCGTCCCACTTGTCGCGGTTGCGCCAGTCTTCGGCCGTGATTTTGAATCGCTTGAATCGTGTCTTCTCGCGGTCTTTGAACCTTCTCAGCTGTTCGTCTTTCGTGACGGCGAGCCATAGTTTCACGAGCACGACCCCGTGTTCCTTGAGCTGGAGCTCGAAGTCGTTCATCTCGCCGTAGGCGCGCATCCACGCGTCTTTGGAGCAGAACCCCTCCACGCGCTCCACGAGCACGCGGCCGTACCAGGACCGGTCGTAGATCGTGAATCGTCCGCGGCTCGGAACATGGCGCCAAAACCTCCAAAGGTATGGCTGCGCGCGCTCTTCTTCTGTGGGCGAGGCAATCTGGATCACTCCGTACTGGCGTGCATCGAGGGCCGAAGTGATGCGTCGGATCGTGCCACCTTTTCCGGCGGCATCGTTGCCCTCCAAGACGATGACCGCCGACCTCTCTTTGAAGGCGTCGCTGCGGCTCAGCGCATTCAGACGCTGGAGGCGCGTCGGCAGGTGTTTCTCGAAACGCACTTTGCTGAGGCGCTTGTTCTTGAAGTCGAGCGCCTGGAGGATGCGTACCCCGTCCACCGAAGGAACCAGCGGTGGAACGGCGGCGGCCTTCGGAGCCGGTTTCGCTTTGCCGTCCCCGAGCCGCTCTTTCAGGCTCTTGAGAACCTGCGTGGCCACGGTGAGCGTCCGGTAGTTCGGGCATCCCCCTTCGACCACGAGCCATGGGGCCGCGCCGGAGCTCGTCTGGCGCAAGACGCGTTCGGAGACTTTGGCGAACCTGTCGTACCGCGCGAAGTTCTTCCAGTCGGTCTTCGTCACCCGCCACCGCGTCGACTTGTTCTTGGCGAGGGCCGTGAGGCGCTTCTTCTGGGCCGACTTCGAGAGATGAAACCAGAATTTCAGGACGAGGGCCCCCTCGTCGCAGAGCATGCGCTCGAAGTGGTTTACGCGCTCCACGGCAGCATCGAGAGCGCCAGTCGAGAGGTTGCCAGTCGCCCGCGCAACGATGGGCTGCGTGTACCAATTTCCGAACAGGATGCCGATCTTGCCCTTGGGCGGCAGCGCACGCCAGAAGCGCCACATGAAGGGGCGGTCGCGCTCCTCCTCGGTCGGCGGACCGAACGCGTGGTTCTGGACGTGCCGTGTGTCGAGCCACTCGTTCAGCACGTTCACGGTCTCGCCCTTGCCTGCGCCGTCGACCCCGTTGATGAGCAGCACGACGGGAAAGTCCTTCTTCTCGAAGAGCTGGTATTGCGCCTCGAGGAGCTCGGCCCGAAGGATGGCCGCGCGCTTCCGAAACGTCGCATCGTCGATGGTGTGGCCGAGCTCGGCGGATTCGAACATGGCAACAGGATATCCTGCCTGGCCTCGAGGCTCATCTCCGTGCGCCGTCCGATGAATTCTGAATCCGTGTTCAGCTTCGAGCTCGGAGCACGGCGTCGTGCCACGGATGTTTCTTTGCGGCCTCGGGCGCCTCTTCGGCGGCCATCGGGCCCGAGCTCGCGGGGGAGGTCTCTACGCAAGTCCTCGAATCTACTGCAAAAGTCGCATGGGAATGCCGGCTTGTGGCAGACGGAGATGCTGGCGGGACCCTCTTCCTCACAGAATCGAAGCCCTCGCATTTCTTCGGGAACTCGGGCGTCGAAGCTCTGTCCGTAGCGCCTTCGGAGGACGCGATGGCCTATGCTTCTCGGGTGGCTCTTTTGGCGTGCCCCTTTTGCCGGGAAATGTTCGAAGAAGGCGAGGCCAAGGCGTGCCCGCTCTGCGGGATGGCCCTTACCCCGTTCGACAAGCTTCCTCCCTCCCACGACGCCCATGCCGAAGACGGCGGCGTGCCCACCATGCCGGAGACCGAAAAGCTCCCGGCCACCTACCTCGGGCGCGGAAAAGGGCCTCTTGCGGCGATCGCCGTTCTCGGGCTCCCACTCTTTTTTCTGCCGTGGATCTACCTCACCATCCCGTACGAGCAAGACCTCTCCGCCTACGATTTGTCACGGCATCGCCTCGGGTGGCTGTGGGCCGTTGCCGTCGCATGGACCGTCCTCTTGCCCACGGTGCTGAGCCGCCGCAGCATCGTCCAGATGCGGGGAGCTCGCGTAGCTGCAGCGTTTCTGGCGGCCATTCCGGCGATGAGCACCCTCATCTTGCTGGCCAAGCCCCCCCACGGGGCTCTCTTCACCGTGAAGTTCACGTACGGAATGCCGCTCTTCGCGACTCTCTTTTTGTCTCTCGTGGGCGTCTTTTTTGCCCTGCGGCTCGGCGGTCCCGTCGACGACATCAAGGTCGTGCGAGGGAGCTCCAAAGGCCAGACCCTCCACTAAAGAAAAGGACCAGTCACCTAGAGCGACAAACAGGATGACTCCCTTCGGCTTTCGCTGCGAAGTCCTCGGTCCGTCATCGTGTTTGTCGCTCTAGCAGGCCGTTGATTTTGTCCCGTCGGTCGCTGGCCGCCGCATCCCGGCCGCCTTCGTTGCGATCCGCCGGTGCCTGCTCACCCAGAAAACTAGGCTGCGCAACAGATGCGCTCCTCGGATCGCGCCTCGGCGTACCGGACGCGGACGCCGAACACCCTCGGTCCGAAAATCAACAGCCTGCTACTAGCGCGTTCGGCGTTTCTGCCGTCGGCAAAGCGGTGTCGCAATTCCGGCTGGCGTGGCCGACTTCATGGAGGCATCTTCCTTGAGTCGTGGCGGCTGCGAAACGCAAAACCCGTGGGGAGCGCGAGCTAAGACTCGTCGCTTCGTTCGGCGTGTCGAAAGGCACGCCTGCGGAAGTGCGTCCGCAGCGTGCGCCGTCCCGAGAGGAAGAACGCGCTTACGACAGCGAGCGTGCCGACTCGTACGACGTCCAGGACGTGCCGGCTGCCGTCCTTTGCGCCTACTGCGGCATGTCCGATTGCTCGGGCTCCTGCGAGGACGTGACGGCCTCGGGCGTCTTCGTGCTGGTCCCCTGGGAGCGCGGGGACGGGTCCTTTTTGCGTCGACTCTTTGCCACCGCCCGCGCCACCACGGTCGACGCCGAGCCCTTCTTCGAGCGGCTCGCGGATGGCCCCGTCGGGCCAGCGCTCTCGTTTGCCGTCGCGGCCGAAACCCTCGCCGCGCTCACGGTCGTGCTCCTCGTGGCCGTTCCGCTGGCCCTGGTCTTTCCCGACGTCGTGCAAGCCTGTTTCTTCGACGATTCCGTCCGTCGTTCGGCGCTGGCCGCGGTCGGCCTCGGCGTGCCGGGACTCGCAGCGCTCCTCGTCGCGGCGCATGCGGCGCATGGCCTCTCCATCGACCTCGGGGCACGGCACTCTGGCGCCCGCTCGTCGCGCACCCGCGCTCTGCGATTTGGCCTTTACGCCACCGGGTGGGACCTCATGGTGGGTCCGCTCGGGGTCGTGGTGCTCGCGCTCACCGAGGGGCCACATGCCGCGCTCTCGGTCCTTGGCCGAGCCGCGGGCCTACCCACTCGGGCGACGCGCTCGTTCCTGAAGAACGCGTATCGGCTCGAAGGGGACGCTGCCACGCCTGCCCTCCGTGTCTCGTACTGGGGCGCCGGCCTCGCGACCGTGTTCGCCGCGGCGACGATCGTGGGCGCGGTGCTCTACGGAGCTCTCCGCGCGTAGCGCGAAACGTTGCGCAACGAGCGGTCGGATCGCGCGACCCAGTCGAAATAGGCGGGTCGAAACCAGGTGCTCACTCCGGCCAGGGCCACTCTTCGGGGGCGAGACCGTCGAAGAGCTCGAGCTCGTATTCGCGGGCGGCGATGCAGCACTCGCTGGCGACCGGGAAGACCGAGCACGCCGACGGGCGAATGTCGTAGATCTTGCACTTGTTGTCGCGCCGGAGGTGATGGCAGCGGCCGTCCTCCTTCAGGGTCAGAATGACCTTCCCGTCCTTTCGCTTGGACCAGGGTTTCTTCAGGAGATCCGCACGATCGGCCTCACGGAATTTGGCCATGTCGTCGTCGTCGAGCACGACTTCGTTCTTCCGGCAGCACGCGCCACAAGCGAGGCAGTCGAACTTCGACGTGTGGGTGGCCTCGGGATGGATCGAGTCCCGTTCCGCGCGGCGCCGCACGATGTGGAGGGCGTCGTCGGGCACGCGCACCGTGGCAAGGCCTGGAAACTTCCCGTCTTTTCGGATGCTCCATCGGTCGAGCCCGAGGTCGAAAATCGACCAGATCCCGAGATCGGTCCAGTCGTCCTTGCGTTCCGGCGCAGGCACCACGAGGCGCGCACGCTCCGGCGATTCCCAATAGACCGCGTGGCCACCGAGCTTCACGAACGCTGCGGCCTCCCTGGCGTACTTGGCTTTGAAGCTACGGACCACACTTCGGACGACACGCGGCATGAAGACGCTCCTACCAGAGCTCGCGCGCCCCGTGGGAGGAGAACGCGCTCTCTCGTCGCAGCACCCCGTCCCTCGAATCCAGTCGTCCACGATCCGAGCACCGGTCGTGTCGGTGATTTTGGTACCGATGGGCGGCATGCGTCCGAGACCAGCGGACCTCAGGCGAACGGACAGCAAGGACAATTGTTTTGCGGAGCCTTCAGCACATCACAGAATCGACGAGATGGGGAGCGAGGTGGGGGCGGCCGACCATGCTAAAGCCCGTGCTCGATGAGCGAATCACGGACGCGTAGAGCATCGGTCGCCAGGGACAAAGTCCCGTTTCCGCGGGTCTTCTGGGTGGCGATTGGGCTCGAGGTCCTCGAGCGCATGGCGTTTTACGGAGTCTACATCAACCTCACGGTCTACCTCGGCCAATCGGTTGGGCTCTCGGACAAGGAGACGGGCGGCCTCATGGGAGTGTTCGCTCTCACCCGCTCTTGGATTCCCGTGCTCACCGGCGCGCTGTCCGACAAGCTCGGGTTCCGTCGCTCGCTCATGCTGTCGTTCACGCTCTACGTAGCTGCGTACCTCTCCCTGTTTGCGTTCCAGTCGCGTGTCGGCGCGTGGTCGGCCGTGATGGCGATGGCCGTGGCCGGGGCCTTTTTGAAGCCCGTGATTCCCGGTACCGTGCGGCGCTATGCACCGAAGGGAAGGGAGACTCAGGGCTTCTCGATTTTCTACGCTTCGGTGAATGCCGGCAGCGTGGTCGGCAAGATCGCGACCAAAATCGTACGCACCTTGATCTCGCTCCGGGCCAGCATGGTCAACTCGGTCATAGGTAGTCTCGTCGGGCTGCTCGTGGCCTATTTGGCATTCTTCGAGCCCGGCAAAGACAAGTCCCGCGCCGAGCTCAAGCATGCTGAAGCGAACCCGAGTGGGAAGCCCGAAACGAGCCCTCCACAAGCGGCCCCAGCTGCATTCTTGCCTACGCTGCTCGGCGCCGTTACCGAAGTGCGGTTGATTGGCTTTTTGGTGCTCGTGAGTGGCTATTACCTTCTCATCGAACAGTTCTATCAAACGTTTCCCGTCTACATCGTTCGCATGTTCGGCGAGAAAGCGCCGCGTGAGGAGATCACGCTCATCAATCCGCTTGCGATTGCCATCTTGCAGGTCCTGGTGGGGCGCCTCACGAAGAAGCTGCCGGCGCTTCCCGCCATGGCGTTCGGCATTTTCGTCGGATCCATGTCCATGGCGCTGATGGGGGCCATTCCAACCCTGTGGGGAGCTGCGGGGAGCTTCTTCGTGTTCGCGCTCGCCGAGATGATCTTCTCGCCGCGCTACTACGAATACGTTTCTTCGTTTGCTCCGAAAGGCCGTGAAGGCCTCTATATGGGGCTTTCGCTGGTCCCTTCCGGGCTCGGAGGGCTCGTGGGCGGAGTGCTCTCGGGGCGCCTGATCTCGGATTACCTCCCGAAAGGCGGAGTGCTTCACCCACTCCCGATTTGGGGCACCTACGCGGCGATTGGAGTCGGCTGCTCGGCCGTGCTGGCCGTGTTTGCGACCATCTTTCGGCCTCCGCCCGTGGTGGTCGAGGCCGAAGCGGACACGGAAAATCCCGAGTAGGAATCCGGGCTCAGGGGAGGCGCGCCTTCTCGAAGCCGGCCCAGCACGCGTCGTAGTCCTTCTGCAGCGCCGGCGTGTCCATGGCAAAGCGCGTCGGGGCGATGACCCAGCGCGTTTCGAACATGAACGCCAACGTGTGTTCGATCTTGTGTGGGGCGAGCACGGCCGACACCGCGCGCTCGTACGTGGCGCGGTCGGGACCGTGGGCGCTCATGCAGTTGTGGAGCGAGCCGCCACCCGGAACGAAACCGCCGCCCTCTTTGGCGTCGTACCGCCCATGTACGAGACCCATGTACTCGCTCATCACGTTCCTATGGAACCACGGCGGCCTGAAGGTCCCCTCGGCCACCATCCACCGCGGCGGGAAAATCACGAAGTCGCAGTTGGCCGTTCCAGGAATTTCGCTCGGGGAGGTGAGCACCGTGAAAATGGACGGATCGGGGTGGTCGAAGCTGACCGTGTTGATCGTGTTGAAAAGCGACAGATCGTACTTGTACGGAGCAAGCGTTCCGTGCCACGCCACCACGTCGAGTGGAGAGTGCGAAAGCTCGGTCTGCCAGAGATTCCCTTGGAACTTCTGCACCACCCGCGTGGGCGCGTCCACGTCCTCGAACGCTGCGACCGGAGTCAGAAAATCACGAACGTTCGCGAGCCCGTTCGAGCCGATGGGGCCGAGCTCCGGGAGTCGGAATGGCGCGCCATAACTCTCGCAGACGTATCCGCGGGCCTCGGTTTCCATGAGCTCGAAGCGAAAGCGCACTCCGCGCGGAACGACACCGACCTCGCCCGGGGAGAGATCGAGTACGCCCATCTCGGTCACGAGACGGACTTTCCCGGATTGGGGCAAGAGCAAGAGCTCGCCGTCCGAGTCGAAAAAGACCGAGTCTTTCATCGACACGTTTGCCACGTAGAGGTGAATCGCAGCGCCCGCACCGAGGGCCGGAGACCCATTGCCGCCGATGGTCACGAGACTCGTCACGAAGTCGGTCGGCACCGAAGGCGAGGGAAGGGGATCCCAGCGAAGGCGGTTCGGCGAGGTGGGGGCTTCGTCGAACGGACCCGAGCGCAAGAGTCCGGTGCTCGGGAGGAGCGAATACGGCGCATGAAGGGCGCTAGGGCGAAGGCGGTAGAGCCAGCTTCTGCGGTTCTCGGAGCGCGGTGCGGTGAACGCCGAGCCGGACAGTTGCTCGGCGTAGAGGCCGAAAGGGACCTCTTGGGGCGAGTTCCGTCCCTGCGGCAGAGCGCCCACGACGGCCTCCGTGGCGTGGTCGTTTCCGAAGCCCGTCAGGTATCCCTTGTTCATCGGTCCGCGACTCTACCGTTCCGAAAGCCGCCGCGAAACCATGATGCCACCCAGCCTAGGAGCGCGGGACCATCCGGAAGGACCGCGGTCCCCAAAAGGATGCAGTCTGCATTCACGGCGCCGGGCGTGTCGCGCGCCGAGGAGGACGTGGCCGAGCGGCTGGCGGTTGGCGTTGCCGTTCCGGCGGCAGGGCAAACTTCCGTTTCCGCGATTCTTTTCGGTCCATTGCGCCCGTCTTTCCGTATTCTGGAAGAAGTCGCCTTGGCCCGCCTCACCGATTTTTCCTACGCCGCCCACGCCGGGAGCAACACGTTCCTCCT
>JAYUKI010000867.1:0-11270 GCA_043764595.1 Myxococcales bacterium
CACCGAGGCCGACATCATCGCCGAGCGCTGTGGCGTGCGTCCGCTCGTCGTGGCCAATACCGGCGGCGATACCAAAGATTGGCTCCAGCTCTCGCGCAAGCACGCCATCGACGTGGACGAATCGAAGCGCCACATCTCGATTTATGGCGGCAAGCTGACCGACTGCCTCAACGTGGGCGAGGAGATTGCGGCCTTGTGCCAGAGGCTCGGGCTCGTCTTGCCCTATCCCGAGCGCGTTTGGTACGGCGAGCCACGAGGCGAGGCCCGGGACGAGTTCTGGCACCAGGCCGAGCTCATGGAGCTCGACGCGCTGACGGCCAAAGCCGACGCCGAGAAGCTCACCTCGCGGCTCTGGCGCAGGTATGGCTCGGCGGCCTTTGGCATGCTCGAAGAGATTCGGCGCGATCCCAAGATGGGGGAGCTTCTGATCGAAGGGGCCGAGTACCTCCGGTGCGAGATCGAGCACGCGGCACGCCGCGAAATGATCGTGCGACTCGACGACTTCTTGCGTCGTAGATCGAAGATTTCCCTCGTGATCTCGGAGGCCGAGCTCCGCAAGGCCGCGGGCCTCAAAGAGGCGTGCGAGATCCTCTTCGGAAGCCGCGCCGAAGAACGCATGAAAGAGTACTTCGAGGCCCGCGACGAGAGAGCCGCGCTCGATTCGGTCTCGGACGAAGCGGCTTCTTGAGCCCGAATCGAGCTTGCGTGGCACGATCGGAAAGTGGTGAAGCCCGTGGCGGAGGAGGTCAGGGAAGCCGCACAGGTCCACCCAAGAGATTGCCACTTTCGGTCACCGCATAGAGAATGCCTCCGGTGCCGTTCGCATCCGAACGATAGGCCAAACCAAAGACGGCGTCGCCGTTTGGGACAGTGAAGAGTGGCGCGGGCGGCACCGGAACCGGACCGGACGTCGTGAGCCGCCCGTAGATGTTCTTCCCGTCGGTGAAGAAGACGTGTGTGGCATCGCCGACGATGGCGGGGATGTCATGGACACCAATCGCCGCACCGGAGAGGCCCCGGACCCATGGCTGGGTGTCGCTGGCCGACGGGTCTGGCTTCACTTTGCTCCGCAAGATCGCGATCTCGCCATTCACGGGGCTCTCCTTCGGCCAGTAGATAAACTCTGCGGTTGGGTGCGATCCGAAGATCTTCCCGCCTTGGTTGAACGGGCCTTGAGGCTCGGCCGCGACGAGGTCGCTGAGCGAGCCGCCCGGAGCTCGCGCGTCGGGTGCTGCCACTGCGAAGAGACGCACGCCACTGCTGATGTAGAGAGTGCTCGGGGCGAAAAACGACGTGTCGACGGGCTGGTCGGAGAGCAAGACGGTGTTGATGACCCCGGCGTCGGCGCCCGGCGCGTAGAGCTTGACGACCTGCGGTTGACCCGTCACGGTTTCGGAAAACGTGAAGATCGCATTTCCCTCTCCCGTTACCACCACACCGCCACCGCGAACCCCCGTCGGGGACGTGATTAGCGGATTGGTCAGCGACGTGGGTTCGGTCTCACGGTACCGCGCCAGGTTGATGGCGGTGTTGCCCTGAACGACGACCGAAGCAGCGACGAAGGTGTCTCTTGCTGCGATCCTTGGAAAAAAATTCCGGTCCGCAGGGCCGGCGTCGAACTTGAGCACGTCGGTTTCCGGATTGGCGAGGGAGTAGCCGGCGACCTGGCCGGCACGACCGATGACCCACGCACGAGTGGCGCTGAGCGCCAGTCCAATGGGCTTTTCGACCAACGAGCGAGGGACCGAAATGATGGGACTCGCTTGCCAAGGCCGTGCTCCGGCATCCAATCCCGCGTCGGTGCCCGAGCCGAAATACGGCCCCGCGGGCGGGGGCTTTTGCGCCTTGTCGTTCACGGCGGACCATGGGCCGCAGGTGGGAATCGCGGCCTTCTTGTTCCTGCACGACGTGCTCACGAGAATGGCTTCGACGGCGTCGCGGCGTCCTTCCTTGTCGCATATCGCTTCGGGCAGCATGTACCGGCCGCCTTTTTCGTACCAACCGGGCGCGGTGGACAGCGCGGGATCGACGACGAAATCGACTGGGATCGTGCTCGGAATGCCAGGGCTCTTCGTGCGTCGAATACCGAAATTGACCTGGTCGGTCGGAATGGCCGTCTTCGGTACCGAGCAATCGGCGCCGAGATCGGCCATGGAAATGGTTTGGGCGTCGGCGAAGCAGTCGGCCACGGGGAAACACGAGCCCCCGGCCGGAACGCCCTTTTCGTTCAAAGCAATGGCTCCACCAAACACTTCGGAGACGTGATCTCCGCCTTTGGTGGGCACGAGGAGGCTCGTCACGTCGAGAGGTCCGCAGGTGCCGTTGATGCTCGTTTGGCCCGTTGGGCAAGGCACGCGCAGCCCGTCGAAGAACCGCGCAAACTCTGGGAAATTCGGCTCGAAACCGATGGGATCGGCGCGAAGCTCGACCCGGGCCCCCGTTTGCTGAGTGCCCGTATCGGTACGCTGCTTGCCGGAGATTTTCGGCCCCCCAGAGAGCCACTGGATGGGCAATCGCAAGACGCTGATTCGATTCGGAGGAACCGTACTGATGGCGTCGCGAACGGCGATGACCTGTCCGTCTTTGTAGCCGGCGACACGAATGTGCACGGGCGTGGCGGGATCGTCGGGCTGAAGGATGGACAGGGACCCAGGGAGCGCCACCGTGCCCCCCGGCTTGACCCCGTTCACGCTCGAAAACTTCACTTCGCCTTTGACGCTGACGAACAGTCCGACGGAGTCGAAGTCGTCGGTGACGACCATGTCGGAAGAGACCCCCAAGTAGAGCGCCGTGGCCTCGCGAGTGGCCGCCGTGGTGCCGCACGCGAGCTCTTGGGAGACGAGACCCACGGTAGAGAGCCCGAGCACGACGAGAAGTGCAAACGATGCCCGAAGATGCCTTTTTGCCATGCGCCTTGCCTCCTCAGAACCGCGTGAACACGTAACCAGGATCGATGGATCCTCGTGGAACGTCCTTGGACTTGTCCACCGGGACGGGGTCACCGTTGCCCGCGACTGCCGCTACGGTGCCAATGGCTACGCCCGTGAGGACGACTCCACCGGCTACCCAGAGCCACGCCGGAAGACCGGACGAAGGCTCGACGTCGAGCACCACCGGGACCGTGCGCGTTTCGTCGTCCTGGAGGACGATCTCTTGCTGGAACGGCCGGTAGCCTTGCGCGGACACTCGGACGAGATGTCCTCCCGCGGATACTTTGCCTCGGAACGAGCCGAGCGCCACCACTTTGCCGTCCACCGAAATGGTGGCATTTCGTCCAGCTTGGATGACGAGGGTGCCCTCGTGCACGACCGGAACCAAGGTTACGCGCACTTCGGTTTCGGCGAGAGGTCGACCGGTGACCGAGACCGAAAAGTCGCGAAATCCGGCTCGTTTTGCAGTGATGCGGTGGGGACCAAGGTCGGCCACGAACGGCTCTTCGGGGTGCTCGACGGGCTTTTCGTCGACCGTGACCTCGGTCCCTGGCGCGACGCCCTTGAAGGAGAACGTGGTCGTGAGAGATGCTAGGGCACGCTCGACCGCGGAAGCCTCGGCGCGATCTTCCTCGGCCAAGAGTGCGCCTCCGAGCTTCTGGTAGCGCCGTACGAGAACGAGTGCCTCCGCGTACTTGTGGAGGTTTTTGGCGCACGTCGCCATGTTCCACAAGAGGCGCGGATCGGCGTAGAGCTCGTAGGCGGCTTGGAACTTGTAGAATGCACCTTGGGAGTCGCCCATGCCGTAGAGCGCTTTGGCGGCTTCGTACTCCCGACGTGCTCCGTCGTTCAGGGTCTCGGAGAGGGGCGGAATGGCGGCGGCGGCCGGAGACGGCGGCGGCGCGGGCGCGGGCGCGGGAGCGGGAACCGTAGCCCCCGCTTTGGCTACGGGAGGCTTCCGGGCGTTGGAACGCGGCTGGGCAAACGCCACGTGCGGGCCAAGAGTGCCTACTACGGACAGGAGGACGACAGCCCTATTCAAGATATGGGAGCGAAGCTTCGACGTCACTTGATTCCCATCGTCGAGATTGGAACGATTCCGTTCGAGGGCGCCGTGGGCTTGGCCGTCGGAGGCGCGGGGACAATGACCGGAGCAGGGACCGGAGCAGGAACGGCAGAAGCGACGGACACGGTCGGCTTTTCGACTTTCTTCGGGGGAAGGACCGGAGCGGAAGCGACGCTTGGCGCTGGAGCGCTGGGCTCGGGATGCGTGGACGGCGAAGGGTCCGCTTTGGACGGCCCCCCGGACGAGACTGCGGACGAGACTGCGGACGAGCCTGCGCGGGGCGAGCTGGGCGCGGGCTCGGTGCTCGTGGCTTGGTCCTTCGAGGCCACGATACGCGGGTAGGCATACACGCCGACGCCGACGGTGAACGCTAGGAACACGAGGGTTGCCGGGAGAACAGGGAACGGCTTTCGGTCCGAGGGCCCAGGGCTCGACAAGGTGTGCGCGGCCGCCGTGGGACCTTGCGCCTCGGTCTTGGCGATGGCCATTTCGGCGAGATCGCGGCCGGAGCCGGCGGCGCGGGGCGCTGCCCGAGTCGGTACACTGGACGACTCGTCCACCGACAGCACGCGGCGAATTCGGGAGAGCGACTCTTCGCTTCCGGGTGGACCGAACGGAACGAGTCGTTCGGCGAACTCCACGATGCTCCCGATGCGCTTCTTGGGATCGAGCACGAGGCAGGCGTCGACGAGGGCCTCGAGCTCCTTGGGGATCGTGGGCACGCGGTCGGAGAGCTTCTTCCGATTGAGCTCGAGCACATTGGCCACGACCTCGTGCACCGACTCGCCCTCGAAGGGAACACAGCCGGTCAAGAGCTCGTACAGGATGACCCCGAGGGCCCACAGATCGGCCCGCTCGTCGCAATTTTTGGCATTCCGCATCTGCTCGGGAGCCATGTATTGGGCGGAGCCGAGCCCTGCAGAGGTCTTCGTGAGGGCCACTTCGTCGTCGAGGACTTTCGAGATTCCGAAGTCGAGCACCTTCACCGTGGGCTTTTTGTCGGACGCCCGCTTGGCAAGAAAGAGGTTCGCGGGCTTGAGGTCGCGATGGACGATGCGTCCGGCATGGGCCTCTGCGATGGCTTCGCTGGCCTCGAGGAGGTAGCCGATGGCCTCTTCGATCGGGAGCGCGCCGGCGCGATCGAGGAGCGACGCGAGGTCCTCGCCGTCGAGGTACTCCATGACGATGTAGGGCGAGCCGTCCTCGAGCTTCCCGACGTCGATCACATGGGCCACGTGCTCGCTCTTGAGCTTCGCGAGGGCCTTGGCTTCGCGAGCAAATCGCTCGACCACCGAGGTTTTCTCGAGAGCTTCGGGCTGGAGGAACTTCAGCGCGACGGCCTGCTCGAGCTCGAGGTGCGTGGCCTTCACCACGATGCCCATGCCCCCTTCCCCGAGCACGCGCTCCACGCGGTATTTCCCCGCGAGAATCGCGCCTTCTTGCGTGACGACCGAACCCATTTTGAGAAAAGCACCCGAAAAGCGGAGGGTTTCGTGACCCGCCTTCGATGCTAGCCGAGAACACGCGCGAGGGAACCCACCTCGTGCGCCTCCGCCTGGACGCTGGCTAGCTAGCTAGGGTCGGAACGAAATGGGGTCATCCGTTCGGGTGACGAGGATCGCGTTGTCCCCGCGGCCGGCAGCTCACAGGCAATACTGGGTCGGGTTCGGCGCGAGCCTCAAGAAGAACGGGTGGGTTCCGGCGGAAGCGCCCAGCATGCCGTCGAACCATGTCTTGATCTGCGTGACGTATTGGTAGGCCCCGGCGTCGGTGCCTTGCAGCGCGTTGAGACCGGCCTGGTTCGCAATGAAGCCACGGCCACCTTCCGAGCCCTTCAGGTGGGACAAAAGGCCCGTGATGAGGTTTCCGGCCGTACCGGTGCCGGCACAATAGGCGTCCGGATAGGTGACGGCGCTCGCCTTGCCGTTGCCCGAAGAGTTGACGAAATAGAACCACGCCCCCATTCCGACGTTGCAGGCCACGTTCTGCATGAGGGACATGTTTTGGCTTGGGCCCGTGACTGCCCAATAGCTCGAGCTGCCCGCCTCTGCCGCGCGGGATTTCACGCTTGCCGGGATGGCGCACCCGACACACGCAAGGCGCTCGGTTTCGCCCAGGGCGACCATCTCGTGCACGGTGGAGCTGAAGCGAATTTGAAGGAGCCCGACGACCGGATCGTTGGCTGGAGTGCCACCTATGTTGCGGGTGGCATATCCGTCTTTGACGGACACCTGAGCATTGTAGCCCGACTCTTTCGAGATGGAGGCCGCAAGGAAGGCCCAGCAATGGTTCATGGTCCAGCCTGGGTTCGTCGTCGATGGGCCAAACACGGAACAGGTCTTGAGAATGGCATCGACGGCCTGGGTGCGCGTGGCCCCGGCGGGAGGACGGTTCGGGAGCGTGTCCATGTAGCCTTCGACCGTGGCCGCGCCAGCAGGGTCGAGGGCCGTTCCACCGCAGTTGGCTGGGCCACCGTCGACGCCTGGCTCGAAGGGGATGTCGGCATCCGGCGTGACGATGGCTCCGTCCGGAAGCACGGTGGGCACGGGCGTCGTCGTGGTGGTCGTGCCGCTCGGTCCTGCTTCGCCGCCGTCGGCTTCGGGACTGCCGCCCGGTTCGTCCCCGCCACACGCCACGCCGAGAACGAAGAGGCCACTCACGAAGGTCGCGGCCGATACGAAACGCAAAGAAGCCATGGTAGTATTCCAGCACATTTCTCGTAGCTGGCCCACTTTCGCTTTCTACCAACTCCGACGCACATCCCACGATGGGGTTCGATGTGCGCTGCTAGGCTTTTGCAGCCATGGACATCACCGAGACGGTCGAGGTGGCGACGCGGTCCGAGTGGCGGGCCTGGCTCGCTCTTCACCACGAGACCAAGCGCGAAATATGGCTCGTTGCCGACCTCCGCGAGAAGGCCCAGGGCCTGTCCTACCTCGACGCCGTCGAGGAGGCGCTCTGCTTTGGCTGGGTGGACGGGCTGGCGAAAAAATACGACGCGACGCGCTCGGCGCAGAGATTTACTCCGCGGCGTCCAAAGAGCCACTGGACGGAGCTCAACAAGGAACGCGCTCGGCGCTTGCAGACGCTCGGGCTCATGACCGCGGCGGGAGAACGGGTGTTGCCCAGTCTGTCGACCGAAGGATTCACGATTCCGGAGGACATCCGCGCCGCGCTCGAGGCCGAGCCTGGGGCGCTCGAGACCTTCCGTTCGTTTCCCCTGCTCTACCAGCGCGTCCGGATCGGCTACGTCGACGAGATGCGGAAGCAGCCGGCTGCGCTCGCCGTGCGCCTCGCGAACCTCGTCGCCAAAACCAAAGCCGGCACGATGTTCGGAAACTGGGATGACCGCGGAATGCGCCGGTCCCGCTAATCCAGCCTAAGCCGCCCTCGGACCGGACGAGAGGTGCGAGGTGTAAGCCTTCGTCCTCTTCAAGGTTCACCGGACGTATCGACGTCCACCCATCCGCTCCACGAGAGCGCCCTTTCCGACGGGTTTCGGAGGGCGAGGAAAGGTTTGGTGCGTGGCTCGGAATGTGCGTCGGTGGGGTGCGCTCAAGCTCGGAATTCGACTACGATGGAGGGGTGAACTTGGCTCCTGGCTTCAAAGTGACTCCCGCGGTCGAGCTCGTGTCCCTCCTCGGACGCGGCGGCATGGGCGACGTCTGGCTCGCCGATCACTCCGGCCTCGGTTGCCGCGTCGTCGTGAAGTTCCTCTCGAGCGACATGGCCGAGAACGAGGATGCCGTCTCTCGGTTCAAGCGCGAAGCGTCTTCCGCCGCGGCCGTCAAGAGCCCGCACGTCGTCCAAGTGTTCGACCACGGCATCACCCCGGACGGGATTCCGTTCATCGTCATGGAGCACCTCGAGGGGCACGACCTCTCGAAGCACATTTCGCGCGGCCCGATGGCCGTCGCCGACGTGTCCGAGATTGTCGTCCACGTGGCCCGTGGCCTGGGACGCGCGCACCAGGCCGGAATCGTTCACCGCGACATCAAGCCCGAGAACATTTTTCTCTGCGACTCGGGCGACGGAGAAATCTTCGTCAAGTTGCTCGATTTTGGAATCGCAAAGGCCGAATCCAAGCTGAGTAGAGCCACGGCCACCGGACAGATCGTGGGCACTCCGTACTACATGAGCCCCGAGCAAATCATCGGCGCCAAAGTGGACTTCAAAGTAGACCTTTGGGCCTTGGCCGCCGTGGCGTTCGAAGCGCTCACGGGCCGAGTCGCGTTCGATGGAGACAACGTCGGGGCCATCACGTTGGCCGTTCATGGCGAGCCGCCCGTGCCATCCCACGTCCGTGCCGACCTCTCCCCGGAGATCGACGCGTGGTTCGCCAAAGCCTTCGCGAAAGATGCTGCACACCGCCACCCGAACGCCAAAGAGATGGCCCAGGCCCTCCAAACCGCCGCGCGTGTGTCTTCCGGCACCACGTCGAGCTTTTCGTTTCGGGCTCCCCTTCCGTCGGTCGATCTCGCCCAATCGACGGGCTCCAATCCGGCCATGCCGTCGGGCTCTCTCGACGCTCGCGAAGGCGACTCGCGCTCGTCCAAGGACGCGATGGCTTCGACCCACCTTGCGTCCACGATAGGCCTCAGCAACACCGAGGGCACACGCTCTCTCTCGAGATCGCGAGCTCTTCGTGTGGTCTTTCCGTTGATGGCCGTCGCGGCCCTGGTGGTCATGGTGGGTGCGTGGCGAGCCAACGTGCGATCGTCGGCAGTGGCGACCTCGTCGACGCACGCTTCGGTGTCGCCCGTTCCTTCTGGCGCGACAGGGGCTCTACCTTCGAGCCCTCGGGTCGAGCCTTCGGCCGAAGCGCTTCCGGCCCTGTCTGCGGCCGTGGAAGCGCCGGTGTCTGCCGTGCCGTCGGCGACGGCACTCCTCAAGGGGAGAGCCCCAGCGAAGCCCGTCCCACCCATTCCTCAAAAGCCCGCGCCTGGGAAACCGAAACCAGGAAAATATGACGATATCCAATAAGCGCGTCCGCGCTCTTCCTCTCGTTCTCTTCGTGATCGCATCCGTTCCGTTCGTCGCCGTCCCGAGGGAGGCGCTCGCCCAGTCCGCATCGGACCTCGCTTCGGCACGTGCACTCTACAAGGAAGCCCGCGAGCTCCGGGACAAGGGCGACCCGAAGGGCGCGCTGGAGAAGTTCAAAGCCGCGAACGCCCTAGCCGGCACGCCTATCACGGCGCTCGAGCTCGGACGGACCCACGCCCAAGTCGGCCAGCCCGTGGAGGCCCTGGAAGCGTGGCTTTCGGTGGCCCGAATGAAAGAGCAGCCGAACGAGTCGGAAAACGCCAAAGCCGCTCGCGCCGAGGCGGCGTCGCTAGCCCAACAAATCGCGTCGCGCGTTCCGTCGCTCGTGGTGAAGGTCGAGGGGGCTCCACCTGGGTCGACCCTGCAGGTCATGGTGGACGGTGCGCCCATTCCGGTCGAGACCCTCGGGCAACCGCGCAAGCTGAATCCAGGGGAGCACTCGGTGGTGGTGCGCACGAGCACTGGCCGCGAAGAGAAGCGCGCGGTCACGCTGAAAGAGGGCGAGTCGCAGGCCGTATCGGTCTCGCTCGGAGAGGGCGCAGCTCCTGCTCCGGCGGTGGTCCCCGTCGTGGTCGCTCCGCCCCCCGCCGAGAAAAAGACCGAGCCCGCCCCCAAGCCCGCGTCCACCGAGAAAAACAAGACGAATCCGATCGTCTACGTGGGATTCGGAGTGGGCGCCGCCGGCATCGTCGTGGGCACTCTAGGTGGCATTCTCACCTTCTCGAACAAGAGCGACTTGAAGCCCCTTTGCGATGGCTTGGTCTGCGACTCGAGCGCGAGAAAGATCGTCTCCACCGCGCGCACCTGGGCCACGGTGTCCACCATTGGGTTCGTCGTGGGCGGGGTCGGGATCGCGGCCGGAGTGGTCGGGCTGCTGATGCCCACGAAAGAGATCGTCGTCGCTCCGGGCGTGAAGGCGCACCTCGTGCTCGACCCTGGCTCGGTTGGTTTGGCAGGCTCGTTTTGAGAGGAAGGCGCGTCATGAAGAAGCAAATCGCCGGGGCGTTGGCCTTCTTGGGTTGGTCGTTCTTGGCCAGCGCGTGTGGGCTCATCAGCGGAGTCAGCGACGACTACACGTACGAGCGAGCCGATGCAGCGGCGGATGCCATATCCCTAACGGACAGTACGGTCGTCGACAGTCAGCCTCCTCCAAACGACGCGCAGATCGAAGGGGGCCGGTGCGCAAATGCCTTTCCGCAGCCAACGGGCGTCTCCGACAAGTGTTACGCCTGCATCCTCAACAAGTGCTGTTCTGACGCAGTAAAGTGCGGCAATCCTGCGCAGACGCCCCAATGCAACGAATACTTGAGGTGCCTCGGCCAGTGCGTTCCAGGGATCGGGGGAGGGCCGTGCCGAGTCAGGTGTGACGCCGCCCCTGGGCTGACAATAACCTGCGGAGTATGCAAAGACCAAGAGTGTGCCAAGCAGCCATGAGCCACGACCGCATGAGCCTTTGTTCAGGGGTGTAGGCTGGGCAGCCTCCGTTGATTTCGGCCGGCCACCTCGGATTCGTCCGCGCGCGGCTCGCATTTCTGTACCATCGGGTCGCTTTACGGAGGACCCATGGCTTCGCCCATCATCGTCACGCTCGAAGGAGAAGACAGCGCCTTCTCCTTTTCCAAGGTCGATCGCGAAAAGCTCTACGGCAAGAGAGAGCGCGTCGTCGTCGACGAAGAAGGCGCCCCTTGTTATGGCGCGTCTCTCACCACGGACGGCGGAGCCATCATCCCACCGGGCGGGCTCGCGTTCGCCTACGTCGACGAATCGTGGGACTCGCTCGAGCGCTCCGAGCTCAAGGCCGTCGACGTAAATGGCCATTCGGTCGCGATTGCCCCTTCGACCCTAGGCAAGCCTCAAGCTCTCACGGGCCCGATCGACGCTGCACGCGTGTTGGATCACACGTGCACGGCCGTGTACGAGCTCCGTCCCGAGACGGTCTCGACCTTGCTCTCGGCGAAGCTCTCGGCCGGCGGCATCTTCGAGACGCGCTTCAACTACCGGGACGACTATGCCGACTCGCCAGCGTTCCTGCTCGGCAACGATCAGGGCATGTTCCTGCTCGTGTGCGAGCCCGTAGGGTTCGAGATGCTCCGCCGCGAGCAAGAGCCGGTCGTCGTCGCCGACGAGACCGAGGACACGGACGACTTGGACTTTGGAATGATGTGACTCGGAGGATGACGCGATGGCTCGATTGATCCCTTTGATGGACGAGAAGCGCCGCGACGCCCACG
>JAYUKI010000868.1:0-3244 GCA_043764595.1 Myxococcales bacterium
ACCGAGAAAATCCAGGGTCGCGAGCGCTTCTTCGTGGGTCTCGGTCGGGAAGTCGGTGAAGCACATGGCCTCGGCTGCGATGCCCGCTTCGGAGAGCCTATCGACCACCGTGGAGACGACCGCCACCGGTGCGCCTTTGTCGATGAGCTTGAGGACACGATCCGAGCCCGACTCGACTCCCAGCGCACACGCCACGGCGCCGGCCTTTCGCAGGATGTCGGCGCGCTCTTGCGTGAGGTATTTTTCGGGTTTGAGATCGGTGGCCCAGCGGATGTCGAGACCGTCGTCGACGATGGCCTGCGAGAGCTTCACGAGCGTTTTTGGTGCCACCGAGTCTTGCGACAAATAGAAATTCCGAGTCCCGTATTTCTCTTTCAATGCACGCAGATGCGCGGCGATCGAGGCCACTTCGCGCTCGCGGTAGGACGCCGTGCCCACTTCGGCGAGGCCATAGTGGCAAAACGTGCATTTGCCCCAATAACAGCCGCGAGTCGGATCGTAGGGAAGCACCAGATGGGGCGCGAAGTAGGTCGTAAGTGGCAATCCGTCGAAATCGGGTGGGGGCAGGACTTTGAGGTCTTCCATGCCATGGCCGGAGAGCCAGCGTGCGCCCATGAGCTTGTCGCGCACGACGACGTTGGAGCACTCGCGCAAGGGGCGCTTTTCTTCGAGGGCACGCACAAGGGCAAGGAGCGTGTGCTCGCCTTCGAACACGCACGCCGAATCGAACGGACCAAGAGCCCTCGCGAGACGGTGCCCGGAGAGCCGAATGAGCATTTGCGTGATGCCGGGACCGCCACACGTCACATGAACGTGGGGGAGCTCTCGCTTGATCTTGAGAGCGAAGGCGTAGGCCGGCTGGAGCTGCCCGGGGAAACAAACCGAGAGCCCAACGACGTCCACCTTGGCTTCACGAAGACGCGGGACGAGCGTTCCCATCACGTAGTCGTCGAAGGGATCGGCACCAGGACGGCTGGCGCGCTCGACCTCGTCCATCGTGGTGAGCCCGAATGGAGTTCGATAGGCGGTAAAGTCGAGATGAAGCGGGAAGTGAGTGGCCGAAACCACCCGAAGAGCGGCCTCGACCGTGGTGACCGCGCATGCGTACGCGTCGGGATCGTGGAACGCTTCGTGGCTGCGAAAGGTGGCTTTGGCCTCCGCGATGCCTTCGGGGACCGCGTGTGCGTCGGCGCGGTTTCGCACGAGGGCTGCGAACTCGAGTTGCTCTTGGTGGGCGAGCGTGGGTTTCTGGTCGAGCTCGCGGAGGCGTGCCTCGAGGCGGTCACGAAGCGCTCCCATGGCCGCGGGCTCGAGGAGCCCATCGAAGGCCTCGACGTTCGCATCGATGGGCAAAACTTCGACGCCGTTCGCGCGCAGAAACCCCGTGAGCGTGGGGAGCGCTAGGTAAGGAGCCGTAGGATCGCACGTGGGCGGGTAAACGAGGGCAACGCGCATGGCCGCGCGTGCTTAGCACACGGCGAACAATTGGCCCGAAGCGCGCGAATTTTGCCGCATTCGAGCGCGTTCGACGGAGCTCAGTGGGCGGCGAGCACGCCCATGAAGCCGAGGATGCCGAGCATGGTGAGGCCGAAGGAGCCGTAAAAGACCATCGCGAGCGTGGGCGGCTCGTTGCGGACCTTCTTCTGCTGCATGAAGCTCGAGGCCGTGCCGAGGTCCACGAAGATGCCGAAGAAGTAGCGAAGGAAGCGCTGTCCGGCGCTGTCCATCCAGCCCGCGTTCGTCGCGAGCCAGCTTCGCATCATCCAGCCGGTCACCCGCGCCGTGATCGCGCCAACACACAAAAGTCCCAGGAATACCGTGAAGAGTGCATCCATTTGCCGAGGGCTCCTTTGAAGAGGTCCTACGCAGCGTTTGCGCGATCCTTCCTCCGCGCGCGTTTGACGCCAAGCTCTTCTCGGTGCGCTGCGCTTCACGCGGGGTTTTTCCCGTGCGATGCTGCCAGGATGCGTGTTCCTTCGCACATCTTCCGCGAGTACGACATCCGCGGCAAAGCCGACCGTGACCTGACCGACGAGCTCGCCTACGCCCTCGGGCGAGCCCTAGCGACCGAGCTCGGTCGGGTCGCAGGCACCCCTACCCCCCGCCTCTGTGTGGCGCGCGATTGCCGCGTGTCCAGTCCGCGGCTCCACACCGCGCTCGTCAAAGGCCTGGTCGAGCACGGCGTTCGTGTCGTCGATCTCGGCATTGGACCGACACCGAAGCTCTATTTTGGCGTCCACCACCTCGGGACGGACGGCGGCATCATGATCACCGGGAGCCACAACGCCGGAGACGAAAACGGCTTCAAGATCATGAAGGGGAAGGCGTCCTTTTTCGGGGACGACATCCAGACCCTCAAGAAGATCATCGAAGACGAGACCTACGCGCCCGCCGCGGCAGGAAGCGTCACGAACGAGGACGTCGAGCCGGCCTATCTGGAGAAGATGCTCGCGGGCTTCGACTTCTCGAAATCCAAAGGGCTCAAGTTCGTCCTGGATGCGGGCAACGGCTCGGGCGGACCTCTCGCTCTGAAGACGTTCGCGGCCCTCGGGCTCACGGTCGATCCCCTGTTTTGCGACATGGACGGCACGTTCCCGAACCATCACCCGGACCCCACGGTCCCGAAGAACCTCGAAGCCCTGATTGCCCGTGTGAAAGCGACCGGCGCGCAGGTGGGCCTCGCGTTCGACGGCGATGCCGATCGCCTCGGAGCCGTCGACGCGAATGGCGAGATCATCTGGGGCGACAAGCTCATGATCCTGTTCTCGCGGGCGCTGCTCGCGAAGAAGCCTGGAGCCGCGATCATCGGCGAAGTGAAGTGCTCGCAAACCCTCTACGACGACATCGCCAAACACGGCGGACGTCCCATCGTCTGGAAAACCGGCCACTCGCTCATCAAGACCAAGATGAAAGAAGAGCACGCGGATCTCGCTGGCGAGATGAGCGGACACCTCTTTTTCGCGGATCGCTATTTTGGATTCGACGATGCCACGTATGCGGCCTTGCGGCTCCTCGAGATTCTCGCAAACGACACGCGAAGCTTGGCCGAAATGCTGAGCGACGTGCCGCTGACGTTCACGACTCCTGAAATCCGCGTCGACTGCCCGGACGCCATCAAGTTCGACATCGTGAAGGCCGTCACGAAAAAGTACACGGACCGTGGCCTCGACGTGCTCACCATCGACGGCGCGCGCATCACGTTCGACAAGGGCGGAGCGCCCACATGGGGTCTCGTTCGTGCATC
>JAYUKI010000869.1:0-3234 GCA_043764595.1 Myxococcales bacterium
AAAGCCTCGAGCGACAAAGAGCTCAAGAAAAAGAAGTCCGGGAAGGCCAAAGAGCCCACCTACACCATCGAGGGAACGCCTTGGGCGAACGCTTGGAAGGTGTGTGGAGGAGTCGGAGCCGTCGGATTGGTGGTCTCGCTGTTGGGGCTGTCGATGGACGCGAAGCGATTCGCGTTCTCGTACCTCTTCGCGTTCGTCGTGTTCCTCACGGTGGCGCTCGGCTCGATCTTCTTCATCCTCATCAACCGCCTCACGAGCGCAGGTTGGAGCGTCACGGTTCGCCGCACGGCCGAGTTCTTCGGAGCCGGGCTCTTGGCGTTCCCGGTTCTCTTCATCCCGATCCTCATCTCGACCGGCAACCTCTACCCCTGGTGGAACGGCGAGCATGGTGAGGGCGGCGCAGAGCACGCAAGCATCGCTCTCGTCTCCGACGCCCACGCGGCGCAACACGGCGCTCCGCATGGCGAAACCGGCGCGGCTCCGGCCGAGCACGGAAAGGCCGAGCCCGCCAAGACCGAGCACGGCGCTCCAGCAGGAGAAGGTCACGCGGCCTCGGCTGGTCATCATTCGGGTCAAGAAGCGGCGCTTCACCACGCGCACCTTCAGGTTCTCGCTTCGAAGACCGTCTTCCTCGACAAGAAGTTCTTCATGATTCGCGCCGCGGTCTACCTCGCGGTTTGGTGCTGGCTCGGCTGGGGCTTCCTCAGCATCTCTACGCGCCAAGACACCACGAAGGATCCCCAGGACACGGTAAGGGCGCAGCGGATCTCCCCGCTCGCGACCTGGGCCTTCGGTCTCACTCTGACTTTCTCGATGTTCGACTGGGTCATGTCGCTCGACCCGGCCTGGTTCTCGACCATCTTCGGCGTCTACATCTTCTCGTGCAGTGCCGTCTCGGCCCTTGCCGTACTGACCTTCGTGCTCCTCTCCCTCAAGGACGGACCGCTCAAGGGCATGGTCAACGTGGAGCACTTCCACGACATGGGCAAAATCCTGTTCGGATTCAACGGGTTCTGGGCCTACATCGGGTTCTCCCAGTACATGCTCATCTGGTACGCAGGCCTCCCCGAAGAGACCACGTACTACCACATGCGTGGGCTCGGCCCTTCCGAGGGGTCGTGGCGAATCATCAGCATCGGCCTGATGGCGGCGCACTTCATCATTCCGTTCTTCATGCTCATCTCCCGCCACGCCAAACGAAACCTTGGCGTCCTGAAAATGGGCGCCGCGTGGCTCTTCGTCGTCCACATCGTCGACATCTACTGGTTCGTCCTCCCAAACCTCACGAAGGAAGTCACTCCGCACTGGCTCGACCTCACCTGCCTCGTTGGCGTCGGTGGGACGTACCTCGCGGTGGTCTTCTACTTCATGGGCAAGCACCAGCTGGTGCCGGTCGGCGACCCCAGGCTCAAGCGCGCACTCGCGTTCGAGCAGGCCTAAGAGGGAATCATGGCATACGACAGATCCGAGCCCCGGGTTGCCCTCATCGCCAAGGTTGGCGTGATCGCTTTGGTGTCGCTCGTGGGCATCAAGTTCGCTCTCGACTCCTACTGGGTGCAGATGAACGAGGCCGTTGTGGCCGAGAAGCTGCCCGCCGTATACGAGCCTCTGAAGACGCTCCACGACGCCGAAGAGAAGAATCTGAACCAATCGGCGACGCCCATCACCGTGGCGATGCAGCAGCTGTCTCAGGGGGGACGCGCGGCCTCGGGTGGTCCGGCGGACATTGCGCCGCAGCCTTCGGACGACCTTGGACCCATCACGGGTTGGAGCAAGATGCCGAAAAAGGCGATGTCGGTTCCTTCGGGCGCCGAGCTTCAGACCTGCAAAGACGCCGCCCAGAAAGACGCCCGCCTCAATCAGGAAAAAGAAGTCCAGAAGCACGGCGGCTCGCTCAACTTCAACGACATCGATTTCACGCCGGGCACCGACAAGATCAGCACCGACAAGCCGCAGAGCGCGGCTGCCCTGAAGGAGCTCGTGGCCTTCGCTCAAGGGTGCGGCGAGCTGCGCTTCGACGTGACTGGACACACGTCGAAAGAAGGCACCGCCGACAAGAACGCGAAGCTCTCCGAGCAGCGCGCGACCTCGGTCAAGAAGGCGCTCGTGGCGGCTGGCGTCCCCGAGACCGTTTTCGGGAAGATCTCGGGAGCCGGAGCTACTTCGCCCGCTGTCGCCGAGCCCGACCCCGATTCGGACGAAGCGAAAAAGCTCGGCCCGGAGAAGCTCGAAGCCATTCGCAACGTGAACCGCCGCATCACGATCACGGTCACCACCCATTGCCCGTGATTTGAGCCCAATGCTTCGCCCTTCCTACCTTCGTGCGCTCTTCGCGCTCCTTCTCTCGGCAAGCCTGGTGCTTGCTTCGGCAGAGGCGCGCGCCCAGAGCTTCACGCAGGGGGGCAACATCGCGCCCTCGCCGGCGGGCATGCCGAAAGAGCTCGAGCACGTCGGTGTGAAAGAGCACCTCGATCAAGCGCTACCGCTCGAGACCGAGTTTCGCGATCACACCGGCAAGCCGGTTCGCTTGAAGGAGTACTTCGACGGCAAGCGCCCCATGGTGCTCCTCTTCGCGTACCACTCGTGCCCCGTGCTTTGCAGCATGATCCAGAGCGCCATGGTTCGTTCTCTCGGCCCGAACAAGTGGACCGTGGGGAACGAGTTCGACGTGATCGTCATCTCGATCGATCCCAAGGACTCGCAGGAGCGCGCGACCGCGAAACGGGCGAGCGTAATTGCGGACTATGGCAAGGGAGACGGGAAGGGGTTTCACTACCTTCTCGGCACCAAGACCAACATCGACCGGATGGCCGAAGCGACCGGCTTCTCGTACGAGTACGACGAACGCCAAGGGCAATACGGCCATCCCTCGGTCATGATGCTCGTCAAGCCCTCCGGGCAAATGGCGCGCTACCTCTACGGGCTCGAGTTCGATCCCAACGACGTTCGGCTCGGATTGCTCGAGGCCTCCGAGGGCCGCAGCATCTCGACGATCGAGCAAATCATCCTCTACTGCTACCACTACGACCCGCAGGGCGGGAAATACGTCCTCGTCGCCACCCGCGTGATGCAAGTGGGTGGTTCGGCTACGGCTCTGCTTCTCGGAACGGTGCTCGCCATCTTCTGGCTCCGAGAGCGAAAAAAGGGCGGGCTTCTCGCCAAACTCGACCCTCTACATCAACGAGGACCGACTAAGGTCCCAGCCGCCATCTCCGAAGCACCCGCACTTCACTC
>JAYUKI010000870.1:0-11220 GCA_043764595.1 Myxococcales bacterium
GTCATCCTGCTCCGGCAGCCGACATTCCGGCACAAGTCGACTTCATCCCTGTGTTTCCCAGTCGCGAGGTTGCCGGATGCGCTCTAGTCGTTCCGTCGGAAATTCTCGCTTCTTCGAGCCATTCTCGAGTGAGACTACGCCGAATGGGCGTCGCGTGGCTCCGAAGCGCCGCCGAGACTACCGCCCCAGACGCGTCGTCTTTACGGTTCCTTGCAGTTTGCACAGACCCGTCCCACGTGTCGACTGGAGGACGACCCCATCGAGGGACACATCGAGCACGCCCGTGCGCGGATCGTACGCGACCACGTCGATGCGGCCGGCGACCGGGTCGTTTCGCCAGTTCTTTTCGGCGGCGTCGTAGGTGCATCCTCCTGCGCTCGCGTTGCACAAATTCGTATAGACCACGCCGCCGGCCATCACGTTGATGACGTCCCGATCGGTCGTTCGGTCGCGCGTGGAGAGCTCGAGCTTCTTCTTGGCGGACACCATTTGCACTTGGAAGCTTCCGCTCATGGGGGAGCTGGCGTTCGTGACGGCGATCGAGTCGTAGGAGCCGTTGTTGGTGGCGACGATGAGGTCGCGGAAGTCCGGGGCACAATCGCCAGACACACGAAGCTCGACCTTCGCACTCGGCTGGGGGGCCGGAGGCGCGCCCGTTCCGCTCGCCGTGGGGACCGGCGTCGCGCTCGCGCTCCCACTCCCACTCGATGCCGGAGCGTCCGCCTCCGAAGGGTCACGCTCGAGTGCTTTGGGGTCCGGATCGGCGCTTCCCGGAACGAGTGTACCGACCGTGCACGCCGAGGTCGCACCGACCGAAACCACACCGAGCACGAACACCAAGCGGCGGAAGATTCGCATCAGCCCCCACATACGGCGCTGGGTCAGAAACCTTCCCTTTCGGAGAAAGGGTATGGATTTCAATGGGTTGGAACGCCGGTTTAGGGTGCGGCGAGCCCGAGATCCAGCACTGTGACCGTGTACGGGGCCACGTCGGTTCGGACGTCGGCCGCGGACTTCGTCGCGCCGCCCGAGCGCTCGGTGAGCCCCGATCGCGAAGCGTTGCGGTAGTCGAAGACGCGCGTGTCCTTCGGGACGAGACCGTCGCACCCGACGAGCGATAGGTCGGCTGTGAACGCCGCATCGGTCGAGAAATTCAGCAGGATCGCGACAAGTCGTTTGCCGGTCGCGTCGCGCGACACGTAGATGCGCGCGGTTTCGTCGGAGGCCACGCCCGCGAGGGTGTCCTGGAAGCGTGCTCCGTGGTCGTCGAAATTCCGGAACGCGCGGAAGGCCCAATACACCGAGGAGAGATCCTTCGGTACACGCCAATAGTAGGCGACGTCCACGCCATGCTCGGCGAGCTTGCCGAGGGTCTCGGCTGCGGCGAGCGCGCCGCTTTGGTCCAGCTCTCCGCCAAAGTTCCATTCTCCGAGCATGAGGCCGACGCCCGGAGCGTTTTCGTCCACCCATTTTCGCATGCGCGGAAAGAGCATCACGGTGTCGCGAATCCACGATTCGTCTTTGTACGAAGGGTCCCACAGACCACGCGTCTGGCGAAGGCGGAGCGCCTGAGTGGCCGCGTCGGCCTTGTCGCTGAAGACCCCGTCGCCCTGCGGATAGAAGTGCAGATCGAACAGATCAAGGAGCTTTTTCCCGGTCTTCTTCTCGTGCTCGCGAATCTTTCGGAGGTAATACGCGGACAGTGGGAGGTCGCCGTGCGCGAGCCTGTCCGGCTTCACTTGGAAGCCGGCGACGGCATCTTTGGCGGAGAACGAATAGCCCGGCCAACCCCACTCGGCAGGCCCGGCGATCTTGGGTTTCGGATCCGCAGCGCGCACGGCATCTCCGTAGCGGAACGTGCGATCCATGAGCTCGTCGTAGCCGAGCGCCGCGGGGTGAACGTCGCGGTGGGTCGAGTTCCAAAGCGCCGGCTCGTTGTCGAGGATGTAGAGGCCGACGTCGTTCTGGCCCGCCTCGCGTGACGCACGCAGCTCGGACACCCACTTGGCCACGAGCTCGGGCGGCGCAGGGATGCTCGTGGTTTCCGGCGGAGGCGAGGGGAGGTTTTTGTCATCCATCGCCACTCCGTTGCCCGCGTCGGGCTTCTGCGGATCGACCTTCTTCTGGGCGCCGTGCTTCGCGACGGGAAACGCATACGACGTCTTGTCTTTTGCGACCCACCCGAGGAGCGGCACCGTATAGGCCGAGGTCATCTGGTTTTCGCGGTTCTGCTTGAAGAACACGTGGTGGGTCGTGATCCCGTGGTTTTCCCAGTACCAATCGTTGGCGCTGTTCCAAGCGCCGAGGTCCGGGTTGTAGCGGGAGCTCGCATTGCCGCCCCACCGGCGCGACGTTGCTCCCATGCGAAAGCTCTGGGGCGCAGGATCGCCGAGGTCCCAAGCGATTCCGTAAATGTGGTCGCTGATCTTCTTTCCCGGCGCGCGGCAGTCGATCCGAGCGGTGAGGGTGTGGCTCGGTTTGGGCCCCGTGGCAGGCACCGTCGTCGAGGGAAGAGGCACCGGCGTCGGGATGGGCGCGGCCGTGAGCTTCTCGGGTCCAACGCTCGCATCGTCTCCACGGGAGGCCTCCTGGGGCACCTGGCCCGTCGGCTGAGGACGGCACGCGCTGTCGCCCACGACGACCAGGCCACCAAGGGCGAAGAGCCTGAAAATGGCCAGATTTGACGCCCTTTTTCGCATGAAGGCCACCTTAGCAGCCTCGTCCGTGATCCGTCCCTCGAGCCTTCCAACGACGCGGGCGTCTTTTTTTCTCGAAGGCACGCAACACTTTTCGAAGGGCCGTCGAGAGAGGGGCACCACACGGCAAACCGGCACGGCGAAGATCGTCGAAGCGCAGGAGCCGCCCTTTTTCTCGATGGAGGATGTCATGCGCAAGTCGGTTCTTTCTCTCGTTTCCTTGTTCGCGGTTTCGGCCTTTGCCTGCGGAGGCGCGCCGGACGCTCCCGCTCCGCTCCAAGCCTCGGACGGTGGCATCGCCCCTTCCCCCACGGCCTCCGGGTCCGGGTCGACCGAGCTTCCCGACGGCGGGCAAGTGCTCCCAGGCCGCGATCCGAGGCCCGACGCCGACGCGGGCCCCACCGCGGTTCCTCCGCCTCCTCCCACGAAACCGAACGAAATTACGGAACAATTCGGCGTGTTTGTGTCGCCGTCCGGTCAGTCCAACGCTTCTGGAACGCGCACCGCGCCGCTCGCTTCGATCGAAGCGGCGATCGAGCGCGCCAAGAACGAGAACAAGAAGAAGGTCTTCGTCTGCGAGGGCAGCTACGCCGAGACGCTCACACTCGCCGACGGCGTTTCGATCGAAGGTCGGCTCGACTGTTCGGCGCCCGATTGGAAGCTCGACGAAACCAAGCACGTCGACCTCGCGGCGCCCTCGAGCCCCGCCATCCGCGCGACGAACATCACGAGCGCCACCCGCATCGACGGCTTCCGCGTCGCGTCCCCCGACGCCACGACCCCCTCGGGAAGCTCGATCGCCGTGCTCGCCGTCGACTCGAACGGCCTCACCTTCGCCAATGGAATGATCACTGCAGGCAACGGGATGAAGGGAGACGACGGGGTGGAGGGCGAGCAACTCCGACAAGAAAGCACCGCCTCCGAAGCTCGAGGAGCATCCGAGGCCATTGCGGCGTGCTTTTGGTTCGGTGTCCGTTGCACCAACGCAAACAAGTGGTCTCGTCCGGGCGCCAGTGGCAGCTCGGCGAGGTGCCTCGGCGTCGACGGCCGAGAAGTGAGCCGATCCCGAGGCGGTACCGGGGCTTCTACCGGTGCCTACTATCGGGTCTCGTTTCACGACGCATGGGTCATGGTGATAGCGCCGGTCCCCCAGGAGCCGGGCTCTGGAACAGGGGCAGACGGTGGCAACGGTGCCAATGGCCTCGAAGGCAGCCTGTCGGAGCAAGGGTACAGACCGGGAGATGGCACCCGCGGGTCATCTGGCGAAGTGGGTCGAGGAGGCGATGGCGCCGCGGTCGTTGGTCCTAACGGGTTCGCACTTGGTGCCGACTATTGGTGGGGACGGCTTGGAGGCGGAGGCGGCGCTGGGGGATGTCAAGGATTGGCGGGAACCCCAGGCAAGGGCGGCGGCGCAAGCATCGGAGTCCTTGCGCTTCGAAGTCCGATCCAGATCGTAGATGCCGTGGTGACGTCTGCATCCGGCGGGCAGGGTGGCGCGGGCACTCTGGGAAGCGACCCCACCCCGGGGCTCTCCACAGGAGAGACCCAGGGCGTTGCCGGCAACGCAATGAATGGCTCTCGCGGCGGCGTCCCAGGCGTCTCTGGGCACGGCGCAGGCGGGCCTTCGTTTGCGGTGGCCCACAGTGGGGCGTCTCCGATTCTGACGGGGACGCGGGCCTCTGTTGGAGCGGGTGGCGAAGCAGCGGCAGAGCAGCGGAAAGTGGTGCTCGGAGTGGAGCGGGTGTTGCCGGCTGGGACGAAGGGCGAGGCGCTCGACCTGAAATCGTTCTGACGTTGTTCGCCACGAGAGCGCCACGCCCACCCTCGAGGTCGGTGTGGCGCTTTGATTTTGTTCGTCTTTTCGGCTCTCGAAAAAAAGCGCCGTTCCCACGCAACGTTTCCGGCGCGCCCGTCGAGAGAGGGTCACCTAGGCACGAAGCGGAAGCGAAAGGTTCGCGACCCCAGCCGAGGATTCCCCGTTTTCGATCTGGAGGCTGCCATGCGTCACTCGGTTTTTTCGGTTCTTGCTCTCGTTTCGGTCTCGTCGGTTCTCGCCTGTTCGTCGGCGCCCGAGACGCTCGCTCCGCTCGCCGCAGACGGTGGCCCCACGGCCGTCGGCTCCAACGCGTCGCCTGGACCGGTCGGCGCGGACGGCGGCCCGAGCGTGCCCCAAGGCAAACCGGCCGAGCCCCCGGCGGAGCCAACGAAGGCCGAGCAGATCACCGAGCAGTTCGGCATCTTCGTCGCAAAGGACGGTAGCGCCAGCGCTCCTGGAACGCGCGCCGAGCCTCTCTCGAGCCTCACCGATGCCATGGCAAAGGCGAAAGCCGCGAAGAAGCGCGTCTTCGTCTGCGAAGGCATCTACGAAGAGAGCCTCGAGCTCGAGAGCGGAGTGTCAATCGTCGGTGGTCTCGATTGTGCGACCGCAACGTGGAAGCTCACCGAGAAACGCAGTGTTCTGAAGTCGCCCGTGAGCCCCGCCATTCACGCCGTGAGCATCACGGTCCCGACCCGCATCGACAACTTCGACATCGAAGCCCCGGACGCCACGGATGCTTCGGGAAGCTCGGTCGCCGTCCTCGCCGTCGACTCGAACGCGCTCACGTTCGCCAAGGGATCGATCCAAGCCGGAAGCGCCATGAAGGGAGACGACGGAGTGGAAGGCGAGCAGCTTACCTTCCGCATCGAGCGTGCGGCCCAGCCTGGTGCTCCTGCTCGCCAGTGCCTGGACTCGGTGACCCAGTCGTTCTGTCCTCCCACTCCGCAGGTCGGGGGCCTCGGCGGAATGCGTTCGTGCCTCCGACCCTCGGGCCAAGTGGCCATGACGTCGGAAGGCGGTGCGGGTGGATTGGGGGGAATCTACAGGCGCTTGGGCGGAGCGTTTCCGACGTGGAGCGTGGACAATGGAATTGGCAGCACCGACGGTGCAATGGGAATTCCTAGCGCAGCTGGGATCAATGGAACGAATGGCGTGTCGGCGGGGGTCGGAACCGTGTCTGCCGCCGGGTATGTTGCTGCAGACGGTACGAATGGTACGTCGGGTACCGCCGGACGGTCGGGTCGGGGCGGAAATGGAATGGCGCCCCTCATGTCCGCCGAAGTGGGGAGTCGGTATTGGGGGAGCGCTGGCGCCGGTGGCGGGCCCGGCGGGTGTCCTGGTCTTGTCGGAATGGCCGGAAAAGGTGGAGGTGCGAGCTTCGGCGTCCTCGGCCTCCGTAGTCCAATTCGATTCGACGGCATGTTGGTAGCTTCCGCTTCGGGTGGGGCGGGTGGGCGAGGCACTTTTGGAAGCCTTCCCACCGAAGGTGGTCTTGGGGCTGACATTCCGGTGGCTGGGGATACCAATCGAGCGGAGTGGGGTGGCACGGGTGGCCATTCGGGTATCTCCGGAAATGGCGCGGGTGGTCCCTCGATTGCGATTTCCCACCAAGGTGGCGCGCCGATTCTCACGCAGACCAACACCAAAGTTGGCGCGGGGGGTGCGGGCGTCGAGGCTCGGTCGCAAGGCGGCAAGACCATCCCCGCTTCGCCCACGGGCGCGAGCGAAGGCGTGAAGGCCCTCTAGGCCTCACCGCATGCCGGGGACGAGCGCTTCGAGAGCTTCTCGCCCCTCAGGGTTCCCAGCTTTCGGACGTGTGGAGAGGACTCCCATGAAACGCCATCCTTCGTCTTGGTCTCTGCTGTTCGCGGCCCCACGCAGCGAGGCCCGCATCTTCCGACGCTCGACGCGCGCGAAGACTCCGCAAGAAGCCATGCCTCTGGTCGATGCCTCGGACACCGAGGTCGACGCACTGCTCGCACAACTCGATGGTCCGACCGTCGTCGAGCCCATCCCGCCGACTCGGCCCGAGACGCCTTTGGCCATGCGCCCACCGCGCGCACGCCATGAAGCACAGCTCTCGAAGGTCATCGTGCCGAGGGAGCTCGTTGCGAAGCCGGCCGAGGTCGTCGCGTCACGCCGACGGCGTCGCGAGCTCGACGTCACCGTGATCTCCCAACGACGCGTGCGCCCTGCACTCATTCTTCCCCCCCGCGCGTCCGTGTCGGCCCTTCTCCCGAGCCCTTCGCGTCGTCGCGAGGCCCGTCTACGTCACGACCGGATCGTGCTCGTAGCGCGCATCCTCCTGGGGGCGTCTTTTGTCGCGCTACTTTGCGCGCTCGCGTTTCTGGCAGGCTCGCGCTGAATCGCAAATCGTCTCGAAAATCGAGAGGATGCGACTTCTTTCGTGGCTTGGAGACTTCAGCGAGGTGTGGAAGGGCGCAGCGCCAAGACCTTGGAGCCGACCAGTGCGCCAAAGGCCGCGAAGAGCGCTACGGGAAGCACGTGACCGACGAGCACGTGGACGAGCTCGTGGTGGGGGCACAAGAGCATCATGCCCGTTCCCGCCCAGGTTCCGGCGGTTGCACCAAGCGCCGCCCCCCGCGCCAAGGGTCGAACCGGATCGAGTCCTCGATGGTGCACCATCATGGCGACGAATGGAGCCATACCTATCGCAAAGCCCAAAAATATGCAAACTGCATGGGCTTTCGGAGGGAGGGCTCCTGACCAGGTGTCTGGATAAAGGATCATCCCGACGGCCGAAATGGACAGTGCGAGAAGCGGCGCAGAGGCGGCAAGCCATCCCATCATGGGACGCGAAGGGCCGAGCGGTGACCGCGCCGAGAAGACCAACGCCGTACAGGCCGAAGCGATGGCGCCCCAACCCAAGGCCACGAGAACCGCGAGCGCGAGCGGTCGGCCCTTGGGGCCGGCACCAAGGGCTACGAGCAACGCGAGGGCGGGAACGAGGGCCGCCACGACGAGCCACGCGCGCTTCTTCGCGACTTCGGCCGCAGAAGGGGAGGGGACCGTGCGCGTCTTCGCGAGAATGAGCTCGCGGAGCGCTGCGGAAGGATGCGGGCCTCTTCGCGGGTCGCTCATGGCTCTCCCTCCAGCCCGGCGAGCACGTCACGCAAGCTCTCGTAGGCGCGATGCGCGCGAAGCTTCACGGCGGCCTGGGTGGTACCCAAGACCTCGGCGGCGTCGGCGATGCTGAGGCCCTCTTCGCGAACCAAACGAAACGCTTCGCGTTGCAGCTCGGGGAGAGTGTCGAGCCGGGCGCGCAAGGCCTCGGACAGCTCGCGCGCTTCGGCCACGGCTTCGCCCGAAGGGGTCGTGTTTTGCGCCGCAGAACGATCGTCCATGTACTCGTCGTGCAAGTGGTCGCGTTTGCGCCTGCGCGTGCCGTCGATGAAGAGTCTTCGCGCGATTGAGTACGCCCACGGGACGACGTCGGCGCCGACCAGAAAGCGCCCGCGTGCGTCGTGCATCTGCAAAAACGTCTGCTGCAGCACGTCCTCGGCGCGAGCCTCGTCGCGGGCAAGGCGCACCAAGTAGCGGAAAAGACGGGTGGAAAGCTCGTCGTAGACTTCCGCGAACGCGGAGTCGTCGCCTTGGCCGTAGCGCGCCATGGCGAGGCTCGCTTTCGAACGGGCGCCCTCTCCTTCCACGAACGCGACCCTAGCCGGGTGAGGGGGCTCCACGAAGAAAAAGACGGCGGAATGCATCCACGAAGTGGATGAGGTGACCGAAAAGGCCATGGTCGCGCCGTGCATTCCCTTCCTACGCACGCCCTGCGGCTCGGTTTCGTAAGAGGCACCAAACGGCTATAGGAAGCATTATGAGCGAGTCGACGGCCCCTTTGGCCCTGGAACCCAAGCCCAAGCTCGAGGCTCCGAGCCCGCCGGTAGTGGCCAAGCTCGGACCTCTCCAATGGGCCGCCGTCGTCGTTGCGGGCAACATGTCGGTGCTTCTCGTCGGGTTTTCCCCCGTGGTCGGTCGGCGCTTCGGTGCGATGTTCGACGACTTTGGCGGGCGTGTTCCCCTTCTTACCGCGCTCGTGGTCCGCTGGTATGTGCCCACACTGGCGGGCCTCGTCGTCGCCTCGCTGCTCGTCGTCGGGCTTCGCCTGCCTCGGATGCGTGCGCTCCTGGGGGTGGCCGCGGCTCTCGGAGTCGTCTGCTTTGCTGCGTGCGTGTACGGAATCTACGCTCCGATTTGGAGCCTGGCGGGCGCCATCAAACCGTGATGCGAGCGGCGCTCAGCGGCAGCTGGGGACAATCCCTGCCGCGGCGCACGCCGACACGACGGGCTCTTCTTTGGCGACGCTCCCGCGCAGGGCAGCCGTTGCGTCGAACGTGAGAACCAGGGACGCCGCGTCGCAGGGGGCTGTCGATCCGGGCTCGGACGTGCGAAGGGCCATGTCGAGGTTCGCGCAGGTGTCTTCGACGAGGCTCGCAAAAGCGGGCGTGGTGCAAAGAGGTCCGCCGTCGGCGCCGGTCCGGAGCTCTCCGAACCCGAGCAGGAGCTCTTCGGCGCGCACCGAGCCGGCGATGACGCCTTTGCTGAGCCGCGAAGGTGCACCGGGGACCGCCCGCACGAGCTCGGCCTCGACACGGGCGTCGACGAAGGTCACGTACGTGCGATCGACCGCGATCCGAAGGGCCGGGAATCGAGCGTAGAGCTTGCCGCTCGTGACCCACGCGTCGCGCGTTCCGGCGCGCCCAACGCCGCCTTGTTGGAACGACTCTCCGACACGCCACGCGTCGCAGCCATCCCATGTGGGGCGGGGACCGCCGAGTGTATTTTTGCCGGAGCTCGGGACGGTTCCGGCACATCCCTTGAGCGGATCGAGACCAGGGGAATAGAACGATTCGACACGGACCTGGGGATCGTCGGGCCTGCCGTCGTATTCCGAAATCGCGAAAAGGAGGCCGGCGAGCCCATTCTCGGCAGCCGACCGGTAGCCTGTGTCGAACGAGGCTCCGGGCTTGTCCGGCAAGCGATTCTGCAAAATGGCCGCGCCTGCGTTGTCGCGTCCGCCTTCGGCATCGCAGAGGCGGTCCCCCTGACGCCGCGGAGCGCAAGACGATGCCCCTCGTCGGACCGCACCGGGCTTGTCCGATGGGCCGACACCCGTGCACGTGCACACTCCGTCCAAGTCGTAGCCCACGGTGTTTCGGTCGGCGACCACCATGGCCAGGTCTCGCGCGGCGTAGACTTTGGGAGGCTCATCGGGGCCATCGTCCACGGTTGGCTTTGGGGCGAGACCTGCGTGCGTGCATGGATCCGGGCCTTGGAGCTCGTCGTTCGTCGTGGATTTCGTGGAGAAATCGCCCGGATCGTAGAGCAGCGAACAGGCCGCAAGCCCGAGCGCCGCCGACGCGATCGCGAGCACGCTGCGCGCATCGGTTCGTTCGGAATAAAGCGCGGCCATGCGTTCCCCTTGCCTGGGCGAGTGGCAGGTTCGTGCGTCCTCCATGCTCGCGCGACGAAAGGTCTCTAGCACGTCTCCAGCGCGTGGCGACTCGCCTGCGCAGATGTCGGACGACGCTTCGTCGGGCAGCCCGTTCGAGGTAGGAAGCGCCCATGGTGCACGAGGTCACGATCGCGCGCGAAAGCCTCTCGACCCCCGTCGCTCGCGAGCTCGTGGAAGCCCTCGATGCAGAGCTTCTGGGCCGCTACCCGGATGAGGGCGACGGCTTTTTCAACCTTGTCGATGACGACGTTTCGGAGGGGAAGGGCGCCTTCTTCGTGGCGTGGCGGTCAGGGCTCTCGGTCGGGTGTGGAGCCATCCGAACGCTGGATGTCCACTCGGTGGAGGTCAAGCGCATGTACGTGATCCCCGAGGCCCGCGGATTCGGCGTCGGACGAGCCATGCTCGAGGCCCTCGAACGAGAGGCCCTGGTTTTGGGCCGGAGCCGCATCTGCCTCGAGACGGGGATGCGTCAGCCCGAGGCCATCGCTCTGTACCGCCGGCATGGTTACGTCGACGTGCCGCGCTTCGGAGACTACCCCGACTCGCCGCTAAGTCTGTGGCTTGGCAAGACCTTGGGGCCGAGAGTCGGCCCTTGACGCGTCGCGAAATCGGACCTAACGCCGCTCCCATGCCGCGCCTTTTCGCCCTGATGCTCGCCTTTGGGCTGCTCGGTGCAGGCGCGTGCTCGAGTCGCTCGACCAACTTCCACGGCGTGAAGCTCGGCATGACTCCCGGCGACGTACGGCAGCGGTTTCTCGCCCCGCCCGGGTCATGGAAGGCCACCTCCGGGGAGGAAATGATCCTCGACTACTCGCCGGACGTGGGCACTGTCCCCAAGGTCCGATTCGAGTTCCACTCGGGCATGCTCGTGGCCATTCGCGCCACCGTGGCCAAGCAGGATCCCGTCGCTTCCGGCAGCCGTGAGGTCACCCCCGGAAGCGTCGTGTCCCGCGAGCCCTCCGGAGCCGAAGTTTCTCTCGTCTGGCTGTCGCGCGACTGCCCCACCCACAAGGACGAAGCCGAGCGCCTCGCCCACCAATCGCCATGAAGCTCCGCTATCGCGCAAACTTTTCGCGTTCTGTCTGACGAAAATTCATTGTTGTTACGAATACTTGCAACCTTTCTTTAAAGAAGCTCCGGGCCGCGACAATTTGTCCCGGAAGCGACTTGTACCGCAACCCTCGCCTCCTCTATAAGGACGCCGCCATAAGGCGCCCTGCGCTCGG
>JAYUKI010000871.1:0-3227 GCA_043764595.1 Myxococcales bacterium
CAACTGCCATCGAAAGCCTCCACTCGACTGTTGCTGCACGACAGCCTGACGAGCCGACAGCTCTCCCCAAGCGAAGAGCCAACGTAGGCGGCCATGGACGCCCCGGTCAACCAGGAACACCGTGTAGAGTCCACGCAACCTCGCGGGCGCATTTACGAGGGAAATTTCCGCACCGCCGATGTGCTACGGAAGCAGAATCCGACACGTTCGAGAGACCGCGGATCGAGATTCACGGGCCCGCTTGTCAGGGCTTCTTCTCGGCCTTCTCCAGTGCGTCGAGCTCTTCCAGGTTCGCCACCACGCGTGGATCTTGGGCGTCGAGCGCGCGCGCCTTTTCGAGCGCAGCTCGCGCATCCTTTCGCGTCTTCGGATCCTTGGCGAGCACCGTGGCGAGGTTTATCCACGCGCTCGCGAGCTTGTCGTCGAGGCGAATGGCTTCTCTGTAGCTCGCGACGGCTTGCTCTCGCTTCCCTTGAAGCTGGAGAGCGTACCCAAGATTCGAACGAAACGTCGCGCGGTTCGGATCGAGCGCGACCGCCTTTTCGAGCTCGCGCATCGCGCCGGTGAAGTCGTTCCGCGCGAGAAGCGCCGTCCCGAGATCGGAGCGCGCACGAGCATCGTTCGGATCGATGGCCACTTCCGCTTCGTACTCCTTCACAGCATCGTCGACACGCCCCCGCATGAAGAGGACCGTGCCGAGATTCCCGTGGCGAGGTGCGCTCCCCGGATCGAGCTCGACCGCCTTCGCGAGCGATGCAACGGCTTCTTCGCCCTTGCCGGATGCGAGCAGCGCGACACCTAGCGCGGAGTGAACCTCGGGTTCGTTCGGAAGGGCGCGCAACGCACGACGGAGGGGCTCGATGGCCGCCGGAGCGTCGCCCAAAAGCAGCAACGTTCTGCCGATTTCGACGTGGGTCGGGGCGAAGCCGGGATCGAGCTTCGCCATGCGCTGCAGAGCCAAAAGAGACGTGCGAACCGTGGCGTTACCTTTCGCGACCGCGAAATCGAGATTCGGTGTGACACGAGCGATTTCACACCGCGCTTGTCCCACTACGGGAGCCACACGCTTTGGAAAGGCACGACCGGCTTCGCCATAGAGGCGCAAGGCGGTCGCGTAATCGTCCTTGGCGTAGGCGGCGTCGGCCTCGGCCAGCTTCGCGTCAAGCGCAGGCTCTCCCGTGCGCGCAAGAGCGATAGACGTCGCCTTGGGCGGCGGGAATGTTGGAGCTGGAGTCGGTTTCGCAGCCGTGGCCGGAGCCGCGACTGGAGGAGGAGGAGGCTGGGGGGCGGGCTCGGGCTCCCAAACTACCGGCGGCGGGGCCCTTGGTGGCTCGGCCGGCTCACACGCAAGCGCGGTCCCTCCAAACACCACACCGAAGAGCGCGACAGGCCACCTCACGAGGCCTCCTCTTCGGTGCGCGCGGGTGTGGCTCGCGCGACGAGGGCGTAGGCATGGGCGATCACGTCACGCGCGGCCTCGGCCACGTGCGACGAGCTGGCCTTGGTGCGGAGGACGATCAACGACTGACCCGGCGGCGGCGTATCGAGCAACGTTCCGGCGGCTAGGCGAACGGCTTCCGGAGCCGAGCCATCCGCCCGTAGTGCCGTGAGGTGGTCCATGTAGGTCCGACCCCATGTCCCACGAGCTTTCGTGTCGAGCACGAGCACGCCATTCAGTGCCATTCCGGCGGCGCGACGTGCACCGGCGAGACCTCCACGCGAGTCGCCACGGGCATAGGCCGCTTCGGCGCGCTTCACCTCGCCCAGGCCCGCAAATACCCACTCTTCCGGCGAAAAGCGGAAGAGCCAATGGTCCTTTTCGCGGACGAAAGCCATGGCACTCAACCCTTCCCGACGGCTTTCGAGGAGTGCTCGCGGCCATCGAACCGAAGGTAGACCTCCTTGCCGTCGGCGAGGGTCTGGATCAAGACGGGCCGCTTCCAAACACGAGCAAGGCTCTTCAAGACTTCTTTGGCGTAGTCGGCGCGAAGCTCGAGCCCCTGGTGCTCGTGCCTCAGCAGAAGCTCGCCGCGGTTGTCGTGGTTCGAGTCTTCCACGTAGATGAATGGATTTCCGGCGTTGGTGAGCTGGAAGAGGAGCTTTTCTTTGACCGACTTGAACTCGCGCGACTCGATTTCGTAGCGGTCATTGCGATTCGACCATCCGAACGAAAAGAGCTTCTGGTCGCGACAAAAGTCGGGGGTGAGAAACTCGTCGATGAAGGTGACGTCGTTGTAGAGCGAGCGAACCTCGAAGAGCTTTTTTTTCCCGAGCCCAAGGCGAATGTTCCAATTCTTCTTCGCGTCGAGATCGTCGCAGTCTTCCCACTCTTTTCCGAACTGCCCACGATTCCAGCGTTCTTCGATGTTTCGATAGAGCTCGACGCCGAGCTTGTACGGGTTCAACTTGCCACCACTCGTCGCGAGGACTCCGGCGGCGTTGTCGGCGTAGTCGATGATTTCCGAAGCATCGAGAATCTTCTCGGTCATGAGCTTGGAGTGCCAGTAGGTGGCCCAACCTTCGTTCATGATCTTCGTCTGCATTTGCGGAACGAAATAGAGCGCCTCTTCGCGGATCACCTCGAGGACGTCACGCTCCCACCGGTCGAGCGGCGCGAACTCGAGCAAGAACCCGAGCACGTCCCGCTGGGGCTTCTCGGGGTGTTTTTTCGCCTTTTCCTTCGCAGCGGCACGTTTTTGCTTCTGCTCTTCGAGGTACTCGACGGGATTGATGAAGGACTCCATGTAGTCCTTCGACTTCAAACGCGGGACCTCTTCCTCGTGGTCCGCTTCGTCCTCATCCGGCCGAGGTGGCGTTCGTCCGGAAAATGCAGCGTAAGGATCGATCAAGTTCTCGAGCGAGAGGCAATGGTCGATGAACTCTTCGACCTTGGTCACGCCATGCCGCGCCACGTGCCTGCGGACCCGCGAGCCGTGGTTCGCCATCTTGTCGATCCAGCGGCGATTCGGATCGTACCCCTCGGGCTTCACGGCGGGATTCGACGTTCGTCCGCCGGTGTCGAGGTCGGTCGAGCGGAAGCAGAAGTTGTTCTTGAAGAAGTCCACGTGTCCATACACATGGGCCATCACGAGCTTCTGGTCCGTGAGCGAGTTTCCTTCGAGCAAGTACGCGTACGAAGGATTGTTGTTGATGACCATCTCGTAGATTTTCGAGAGGCCATACTCGTAGCTCTTGGAGAGCTGCTCGTAGTCCATTCCCCAGCGCCA
>JAYUKI010000872.1:0-11192 GCA_043764595.1 Myxococcales bacterium
GCCGCGGTCGACATATCCATGACCGACATGCGCACGTCGTTCACCTTCATCAGGTATTTCGAGCCATTCTGAATCTCGGCGGTCTCGCCTGGGGTCAGCGTCTGCTCCACGACTTTGCGCTGGAGCTTGCGCATGCGTTCCGAATACGAGTCTTCCACGCCGACGAAGGTCGATTTCACGACCTTTCCGTCGCGGTCCCGAATGGGCTCGACACGAAGCTTGATGGGGCTCGCACGGAGGGCGGTGATGGAAGCGCTCGAAGGCATCGGAGCTTCACCCCCGTGGGCGGCCGCTTTTCCGAGGGCCTCCTTGAACGCGACAATGGTCTCTTTCTCGAGCTCGTCGAGACGCTCGTCCGTGAAGGTGTCGCTCGACCATTTGGCACGAATCGTCTTCACGTAAGCGGCGACTCGCTCGCGATCCGACTCCGAAAGAGCCGGGCGTCCCTCTTGACCGTGACCGTCGGCCGAAGGTCGCGGTCGGCCGCCCAGTTGCATTCCGCAGCCGGTCAGGGAGACGAGCGTGATCGCAACGAGAAGAGAAAACGCGGACGGGCGTGATGTGGAGCGCACGAGGGACATGGGCGGACCTTATAGCGAAGCCAAGGCACTTCAGGTGTGCACTCGAGAACGACGGACGCCCGGTTTTACGGAAAAAGGCCGGTGCGGAAAGCGCTGTGCCTCCCTCGGTGTGGCGTTCGAGGCTCGGCTCAGCGAACCCAAACGACTTTCGAGGTCACTGGCCTGGCGCCGCGACCACCGAAATGGACGGCGTACGTGGTGCGTTCGCTGCAGTCATGGTTGCCGTTACGGGCTTTGCGGTTTCCACGCGAGCTTGTGGCGTAGAGCCACTTTTCGCGAGCATCACCTCGCCAATGAGGCCGAGCACCAGCACGGCGGCAAAGAGGAGCGGAGCAAGCGGCGAGCCCTTCGAAGGCTCTGGCTCGGGGCGACGCAGGGGCCCTCCCATGAAGCTGGGTCCACCTACGAGACTGGCATCGGTAAGGGGGGTGCGGAGCTTGGTGCCGGAGTGAAGCGGCGCGAACGGCATGAGCTTCGAGACCGAATGCTGGGCCGAGAGCAACGTGACCTGCGCCAGAGGAACACTCGATGGAAACGCACGCGGAGACTCGGAAGAACGGGAAGGCTCACGGACAGGAGGAGGCAACGTGATGGCGTTGCTGGCCTTCACGGACGAAGGAACGGGATACGCGTCGTGCGCGCGGGACAAAAGGGACGAAGGCGTCGAAGCCACGTCGACGACGTGGCGATGGTTTCCGGTGATCGAATCGACGCCATTCGAAGCCCAAGATGCGGGCGCGCTCACGTGAGGAAAGGACGGGGCGCTCGAAGGCATGGGCGCGCTCCAGGCGTCGCTCCAAGCCGGTAGCGATTCGGGCAGCGATTCAGGCAGCGATTCGGGCAGCGATTCAGGCACTGAGACGGCCGACGATTCACCGCTGGTTTCGAGCAAGACCTCGTCCGAAAGCCACTCCGCGCTTTGGCCTCCAGTCCGCGAGTCGACGAGGCCTCCAACAGGAAAGGGCACCTCGATCCATTCGCCCGCGGCTTCGGCGTCGAACACTTCGAGCAAGTCCTCGTCCGCGAGCTCCACGGTCGATCCGAAGGCGCTCTCTCCGAGGACGTTGCAGAGCTCTTCGACACGCACGAGCTGCTCGTCCGAGAGCCGACCCGCTGCGTGCGCGCGATGACCGGCCTCGCGGAGGTCCTTCCGATCGAAACGAAGCGTGGTCGCCTCCGAGGCCGTACCGGTTCGAGTGGGGAGACGCGGAGGAGCGGGAATCGCAGGGAGCGGCATGCGGAGAGCCACAGGTGCACGAACCGCGCCGCGCTCCACCCCCTACCTAGGCCTCAAGCATCGAGGGCTGTCCGAAAAAACTAGGGCGATCGTACGGATCGCGGTCCGCCGTCGATCCACGCGTGAGGCGAGCCTGTATCTCGGTCGGTGTAGGACAAGCGTCCACCTGGCGGCATAGCGCCCAAGGCATCTGCCTTGTCTTCGCCGACCGCGCTCGTTCACTCTTGTGGCTTTGGCTCCGGGCAGATGCCTTGATGGCCTTCGCAGCAGTCGGTGCGAAGGTCGGAGTTTTTGCACTTCGGGGCAAGCGAGCCGTCGCAGCACTTCGCCCGGGACGTGGCCCAGGTGCGAAGCTTTGCTCCAAGCGTCGCGCACTTCTTCGAGCACTCGTCGGCGCGGGTCTTGGGCGACCACACACGGCCGTCCACGAGGCACTTCGTGAGCTTCGGATCGACCTCGGCGTTCTCGGCGCAGGCGCGGAGCATCAGCTTGAAGAGGTCTTCGGACCTTTGCGCGCCGAACTGTTTGCAGTTGGTCTCGCACTCGGTCTTTTCGGCCGGGGTCGGGTTTCCATTGTCACACTTCTCGAACTGCGCCGTGGCCCTGCAATCGGCGAGCGCCGTGCGGAGATCGGCGGCGTGGCCCGTGGTGGTCTCTTCGAGAGTCTGCGAGCGCGCCCGGATCGCCTCGTCGGCGGCGCGGGCCTTGGCCATCGCTTCGTCGGCCTTTTTGGCGCCTTCTTCGCGAGCTGCGGCTTCGTCGAGGTAACGCTTGTTCAGGCGCTCGACCGAAGCGAGATCCTCCTGGATGGCGAGGCACTCGCTCGAGGAGGCATCGGTGCACTTCGCGGCGCGCGCTTTGGCGTCGACCAGGGTCGCCTCGCACCCCTTGGGTGTGCCACATCGATGCGTGATTTGGCTGGTAAATCCATCGTCCCGGAGGTCCGCGCAGGCCACGAACGTCGACGCCGAAAGAACCGCCACCACGAATGCACGAGAGCCACGACCTGCCATGAGACCTCCGCGCGAATCCTCGCACGAACGGCCACGGAACCCCAGGACGTTCCCTCGAGCCGCGAAGGCAAGCCGCAAGCCCGCCCCCCACACCCCCAAAAACGTAGCCTTCGAGGCTATTTTTTGATGTTGGCGTATCCGCCCTTGTCCGACGCCTTGAGCTTCAAGTTCATGGGCAATTCGGAGAGCGCTGCACTGGAGAAGCGGACGTCGCTGCCGGTATTTTGGATAGGCAGAACTTGAACCTGCGAAAGGGCGAGGGTCTCTTTGTCGAAGAGCGCTCGACCAATGTAGTTTTTCTGCTGGGCCGCGAGGTTCGGGTGGATGAAATTGCCGAGGCTCTCGAAGACGACGCCGGCTTTTCCATCGGCCTTGCGAACCACGCGCACGGGCTTCCACACGTGAGGACCACTGCCGAACACCACGTCGCCCCCATAGACTTTCACGAACTCGATTCCCGCGGCGACAAGGTCGGCCTGGGTCTGCGCGTTCATGCTGTGAATGGCCACGACGCGGAGGTCGGCTCGGGCGGCGCGGAGGTTCTCGAAGAGGACGCGTTTGTCGTTTGCACAGACCGCGCGCTCGCACGTGCGGCGGCTTCCGAGGTAAATGCTGCCGAACGCGACGCGCACCGAGCGGGAGCCCGCGCGAATCGTGACGACTTCGACGTTGGTCTTTTTTGTGCCGTCGAGCCCGACGCCGTGGAACGCGTGGGAGTCGTTCGCCAACGTGGCCACTTCGTTCGCGGTCATGGTCTCGCCGTCGGGCGACGTGCAGTCGCGCGAGTGGTTGTTCGAGAGACCCACGAGATTGAACCCACGGTCCATCGCTTGGGTGAGGTTCTCCTTGCGCGAGACGAACGCATAGGATTTTCCAGGCGTGTAGACGCTGTCGAACGTGGCGCAGCGCGAGCCAACCACGGTCTCCCAGTTGATGTAGTTGACATGCCCACGGTACGCCTTGCCCGCCCCGTCGAAGCGGTCGAGGGCTTTGCCGTATTCGGACGCCAAAGGGTCCGTTTGGTGCGTGCGGGACCAAGCTGCGTCCCCTACTCCGCGCACGTCGACGAGATCCGTGAGGGAGCTCACGTCGAGCGGAGCAGCAGCCCGAGAGGAGGCCGTGTCCGTCTCGTCCGGCTCGGTGATGGGCGTCCCAAGAGCGTCGCTCGAGTCCCCCGCTTCGCCGTCACCGTCGCCAGAATTGCCCGAGACCGTGACCTCGGCCGAGCACGCAGGCACCGCGAACGGGAGAACCAGGACGGCGACAATCCCAAGAAAACGGCGCATTCCTCGAGCTATAGCCCAAAGAGGCGCCCTCTGCCCTTCCTTCCACCAAGCCTTCGTACGAGACGAGGATAGTCTCGGCTCATGAAAAGCCGCTCGGCCTCGTCGACGCTCGTCCTTTCCCTACTCGCATGTTCCGTGTCTGCCGTAGCACTTGCCGGATGCGGCATTCCAAAGGGCCAGTACGACGTGGCCGTGGCGGACGCCCAGAAGGAGCGCGCCCACACGAAAGAGCTCGAAGCGCGGCTCGAAGCACAGCAGAAAGCCAGGGCCGAGCTCGAAGGCCGAGTGAAAGACCTCGAAGCCAAGACCACGGACGAACAAACCCGCGCCGAGCTCGAGGAGCTCAAGAAACAAAAGGCCGCGGCCGAGGCCCGCGCCAAGCTCTTCGACGACCTCGTCAAGAAGCTCAAGAAGATGACCGACACCGGCAAAATCGACATCGCGGTTCGGCACGGGCAGATTGTCCTCTTGCTCGAGAACGACGTCCTCTTCGACGTGGGCAAGACCGAGCTCAAGCCCGAGGGCGTCGCGGCCATCGCGGATTTGGCTCAAGCACTGAAGACCGTGCAAGGCCGTCGGTTCGTGGTGGAAGGGCACACGGACCTCGTTCCCATCCAAACCAAGGAGTTTGCCTCGAACTGGGAGCTCTCTACGGCGCGAGGCGTCACGGTCACGAAGCTTCTCGTCCAGAAAGGTGTGCCGGCGACGGTGCTTTCCGCGGCGGGACATGCCGAGTTCGATCCGGTCACCACCAATGCCTCGACGCAAGGGCGGGCCAAAAACCGCCGGATCGAGATCAGTCTCCAGCCCAACGTGGAAGAGCTCATCGCCTTGCCCGACATGAAATCCCTCGCCCGCGAGCCAAAAGAGCCAAAGGCGGAGCCTCCGCAGCCGAAGCCGGCCAAACCGGTCAAGCCTTCCAAACCTGAAAGGCAGCACCCTCCGAAAGTTGGCTGAGAGGGCCTCGACGCACCGCCCCGTTCAAGGAAGAAACCCATCCGTTCACTTTTGAAAGACACCATCCGAAACGGGCCGCCTAAACCCTTGGATTTGCTGAGCCAAGCGTTGGCCCGCGCCTCGCATATAGGAGTACGGCGTTGCGGGGATTGGAATCCCCCCCTCTCGTCCTCGTGACGCCAATCTGTTGTCCGTCGATTGTGGTGTCTTGCGGCTCCCCTCCCCCCTTTGCGTCGCAAGGGGCCCTTTCGTCGGTGAACGCGGCGTCGTGCGAACCGGGTCAATCCCCCCCAACCTGGTTCGCGCGACGCCGGTTCTTTTTTCGAACGACGAGCTCGGGCTCGTCGGTGAGGTCGTTTGTCCCTAGATGAACGTTGAGGTTCGGTCCGCCGGTCGTCGTCGCCCTTCCGACGAGACACGGTCCGAAAACCAAACGCTAGGACCTACCCGGAATGACCACGAATACCGACCGATGGCTTCAGGATCGGACCCACTGGGTGTTCGATCTCGACGGGACGCTCACTCTCCCGATGCACGATTTCGAGGCCATTCGACGGTCGCTCGATATGCCGAGCGGCGCCGACATCCTTGCGCATCTGGCGGCGCTGCCGGCCGCCGAAGCTCACGCGAAGCACGCGTGGCTCTTCGAGCACGAGCGCGGCTTGGCCGAGTCTGCAAAGGTCGCCCCGGGTGCGGTGGAGCTCGTACTCGAGCTTCATGGTCGCGGGCGTACGCTCGGCATTCTCACGCGCAACTCCCGGGAGCTTGCGTGGACCACGCTGGCGGCCATCGGGCTCTCCCATGCTTTTGCGGAGAGTCACGTGCTCGGCCGAGAAGATGCCGCGCCAAAACCGAGCCCCGAAGGCCTCTACCGGCTCGCCACCATGTGGAACGTGAAGCCGACCGAGCTCGTGATGGTGGGCGACTTCCGATTCGATCTCGAGTGTGGGAGGGCCGCGGGTGCAGCCACGGTGTTGGTGAATCTCGCGGAGAACCCTTGGCCGAATCTGGCGGACGCCTTTGCGCCGACCTGCCACATGCTGCGAAATTGGCTCTGAGCACACGCTTCGGGCGGCGACCCTCGAGCTGGCTCGTCGAGCACGGCGAGCTTCCGCGCCCCCCTGGAAACGCGGCGGCGCCAAAACAAGCGTTCTACCCCTCTTCCCGCGTCAACATGGCTTGACCATCGAAGGGGCTCGCGTGGGAAAGCACGGCGGCGCCATAGGGAGCGGCTCGGCGCGCCGCTTCGTCCAACCCGAGCCCGCAAGCGATGAAGTACGTGAGCGCTGCGGCGAAACTGTCCCCTGCACCATAGTCCCCGACGACCCGCGAGGCTCGCCGAGCTGGCGGAACCATCGAGAGGCCGCCCGCCGTGGCGATACGAATGGGCCTTGGGCCGTCGGTGAGCAAGAGCGCCAATGGGGCCGTTTGGTAGGCCTCGAGAGGCACATTTTCCCTGGGATCGGACACACTACCCACCACGACGTCGGCGCGCGTTCCCGAAGCCTCGAGTGCATTCCGGCGACGCGCGGTGACCACGAGCTTGCGGGCTTTACGTGCATAATGCAGGCTCTCCGGATCGGAGCCCGTGAAATACACGGCATCGCACGCGGCGAGCTCGTCCCACGGCAACGCGTCGCTCCCTTTCGGCTGGAGCGGCGGCTCGGGGACGAAGATGGTTCGACGACCCTCGGCATCCACGATCACGAGGACGCGGGGGTGGGCGGATTCGCGCCTCGCACAGTGAACATGGGCACGGGTCTTTGCGAGCTCGGATTGGACGCGGGCGCCCGCCTCGTCGTTCCCGACGGCCGTGAAGAGATGCACCTCCGCATCGCTCCGGAGAAGCTGCGCGAACGCAATGCCACCCCCGCCGGCAGCAAGGAAGCGAGCGTCGGAGAAATGCACGATGTCTCCGGGGGAAGGAAACGCTTCGACCCTTCCCAAGGTCACGTGCTCCACGTGGCCCACCACCGCAATTCTCGGAGACGCCATCGCTGGAACCTACCACGCCCATTTGAGCGTCTCGACGCTCGGGTCGATGCCCCGATCCTTTGGCTCGTCGCACGGTCGACGATGGACGCCTCGTCGACGATGCCGATACGACCTTTGCATGCCGCTCAACCACTACGTCGCCATGACATCCGCCAGCTTGTGAATCGTGCCTTAGGCGCCCGGTCGAAATGGGTATGCCATCTCCCGCCGATCCTCTCGCTGCGGCAGGTGGCCTCGTCGCTCCGCTCCTCAGACTACGGGAGTAGGCTTCCGGTGCTCGCTGCTCGCTCATCGCGCAAAAGCCTCGCATCGGTCTCGACGGGAGATGGCACACCCATTTCGACCGGGCGCCTTAGGCTTCTGGACTCGGCGGCGGGTCGACGTTCGGCGCGCCTCCCGTGCAAGCGGAGAGACGCGGAGACGCGGAGACGTGGAGACGTGGAGAGGTGAACATCCGCGACGTATCTGGACGGCGATCGCCATCCGGGTAGAACCCGCCCGAATTCTTGCTAAGGTACCGGATCGTTCTCTTTCCGAAGCAAGGATGGCACATGCGGTATCAGACGGTTCTTGGACTGACGTTCGGTGTTCTCTCGCTCATCGCTTGCGGTAGCACCGTCGTTCGTCCCGTTTTCGACGACACCATCCCGGATGGCGCCATCGACCCAGGGACGGGTACCAAAGAGGAGGCCGGGTCGCTCTTCGCGGATGCGGCCCCTGCCGAGGACCTCTCACCGAAGGGAACCTGGACGGGCACCGTCTTGACGCCCGCCGCCGACATTCCGGTGTCGAGCGCCCTCGTCTACTTGTCCACGAAGAAGCCCGATCCACTCCCCAGCGGCAACTACTGCGACACTTGCGTCCAGCTCGAGAAGACGTACCCACAGACCCTCTCGAAGGCGGACGGAAAATTCTCGCTCGTGGCCAATCGCCTCGGCAAACAATTCCTGGTCATTCAAAAGGGCCAGTTCCGGCGCGTGGTCGAAGTGGACGTCAAAGAAGGCGACCTCACGATCTCGAAGAGCGAGACCACGTTGCCTCGCCAGAACGACGCATCGAAAGGCGACCAAGTGCCTTCGATTCTCCTGTCGAAGGCCATATTCGACGACATCGGCGCGACGCTCAAGAAACTCGGGATTAGCGCGACGCAAACGGTAGACGAGGACCAGGAAAAGACGTTCCTCGCCGACAGCGCCCTCCTCGCGAAGTACCACGTCGTGTTCTTGCCCTGCGGAGACTGCGTGACCGGAACGGGGACCAACTACTCCGCCGACGATTCGCGGGTCAAAGGCGCCATGCGCGACTACGTGACCAAGGGCGGCAAAATATACGTCACCGATTGGAAACAGGGATTCGTGTCCGAAGGCTTCCCGGGATACGTGAACTTCGCCCAAGCCCGCGGGTGCAGCGGTGGCGGCTATACGGTGAAGGGCCTCGTGAAGGACCAAGGGCTCGACGACTGGCTCCGCGCGCAAACGCCCGCGATTACCAACTTCGACCTCAAGGCCAACTACCAGGTCGTGAACGGCGTCCAAAACGTCTACGTGGACGACGGCGACGGCGGCTCGAAAGTCTACCAGCCGAAGGTCTGGATGGCCGGCAATCAGGGAGGCTCGGAGAAGCCCCAGACGCTCTCGTTCGAATACGGTTGCGGTCGGGTCCTCTACAGCACGTACCACACCGAGACCAGCGCCACGGCTCCCCTCGACGCGCAGGAATTGGCTCTCTTCTACATCCTCTTCGAGGTGGCCTCGACCTGCGTGGTCGATCCCGTCATCCCGAAGTGACCTTCGAGACCCGAGGGTAAAAGCAGGGCGACACGATTCGGCAAAAATGCCGACTCGGAGTCGCCCTTCTCCTTTCCGGCGTTGTCTGAGTCAGTCCGGAGAGAACGATGCGACGGCCTTCTTCACCGTCACGTCGCCCTTGGGTCCCACGTGCACGATTGCCTCGTGCGAAAATCCGGCGGGCGGGAAGCTGGAGAAGGTCACGTCCCAGCCGACCTTGGCATTGCCCCTTACGACGCTTGGAGCCGAGCGTGTCCACGCCCCCGTATGACTCGGCGCGACTTGGGCCTTCTTGACGAGCTCGGCATACGCTTTGTCGAGCGCAGCATTGGCGGGACGGAAGGCACGCGCGACGGCGTCGGTGTCGTCCAGGACCGGCCCCGTACGCAAGGTGCCCGCGTCCGAGGGGGCTGCCCACCCAGCGTCGCCCAACGAGCCATCTCCGGACGGACCGCCGTCCTTCACGCTCGCCCCTGCTTCGTCCTCGGCCTTTTTGCCGGACCCCGGCTTTTCCGCAGCCTCGGGCGCTTCGGGAGCGCTCGTGCTGGCCGAAGCGCGTGGCTCCGGCAAGGGCACGGGTGGGACCGGCGGCGCAGCTGGGCTGCCGCACGCAAAAGCCACGGAGCTCGCCGATAGGCAAAAAGCGAAGGCGAAAGCGCTGTTCCGAATCATTCGGGACAAGGCGTTCCGAGCTTGGCGGGGGCAGGAACCACGGCGATTCCGTTCTTGCGGTAGGTGGTGTGGAAACACCCGTATTGGTATCGCACGGCCTCGACGCGTCGGTAAATTCCGTGTCCGTCGAAAGCACCGTTGTCGTTGTCGTACTGCACGACGATGCCCGTGTAGGGCTTTCCGTCCACGCTCTTCAGGTTCGACTTCACGGGGTAGTCGACCTTCTGCCCGAGACCGACGAGGTCGAGATTGGACTTCATCGAAGGCCAAACGTCGCTTCCTGCTTGCGGGTGCCCGTACGCGAGGGCCATCGCGTCGTAGATGTCCGTGTTGAAGTACGAGTCCCCCTTGCCCACCGGCTCGTAGATGCTGCGCACCGGGTGCCCGGGCAGCGGATCACGCGCGAGCCTGGGAAGGGACGTGATGGGGTCGATGGCTTCCCACGCGGTCTGAATCAAATGAAGCGCGGGATGCATGAACGTCACCTCCTCGCGGGTGCCGATCAGCAGACGGAGGAGGTTGTACGAGTTAGGGAGCACTTCCGTCCGGAGTGCAAAGTACGTCCAATAGCCCCCCGCTCCCGTGGGCACGGCGCCCTCGATGTGCGGTTCCACGGCGCTCATTATGTTTGTGTACATCCCCCCCATGCTCTGGCCCTGCACCGTGAGGCGCCGGAGATCGACCTTGTACGACGAAGCCCCGGCCGGAAGCGAAACCCCGGCACAAGCGTCCAGCACGGTCTTTGGGATATCGGCCTTCTCGAGCGCCGTAATGAGCATTCGCGACTCGAAGATACCCTGACGGAACGTGTCCCGCATGGCAGGCGTATTGTTCAAGTTGAGGTAGTCGTAGTCCTTGGCGCCGGGCACGCGCTCGGGGCTTATGGGAAGCGAGCTTCCGGCCATCGCCACACCGAGGGCGGCCATGGTCGCGCCGGGCCATACTTCGTACGGATCGCCTTTCGTGCCGCCGTCCACGAGCTCCCGGGCCAGGCCACCCGAGCCGTGGAAAAACACGACGAGCGGAAAGCCCGTCGACGGCATTTCCTTCTTCGGAATGGTGATCGAAACGCTCACGTCCTCGTCCCGCTGCTTCGTGGGGAGTCCGTCCGCGCCGAACTGGAAGAGTCCCTCGCTGTCGAACGGAGGTTTGCCCTTCTGGAACTGCGGCAGCGTGATTTTCGCGGTCACGTGGCAAAAAGGTGCATTCTGCAGCGAAGGAATCGTCTCGAGGGCGTAGTCCTTCAGGACCGCGGGATAGGCATCGATGAGCTTTTTCGTGAGCGCGGCCGTGTCGGCGACCATGTCGCCCGTGGTGAACACCGTGGCGGCCGCGACGTCGTCCCGCGGAATGCCCGCTGCATCGAGGGCCGCAAAGAGGGGCGCGTAGAGCGGCACGAGTGCGGCTCCGCGACTGCCTTCGGGAGCTTCGCCTTTGGCGAGCTTGGCCATCGCCGCGGAGGGCTTGAGTGCATTGCCTTCGGCGTCCTTCGCGGCGCGACGTACGACGAACGCGTATTTGCGCGAAGGCGAAAGAAGCACACCGGGGAGCGCGGAGACGGCGAGCAAATACTCGGGCACGTAGCCATCGGGGTTCGGCGTGGTGGCGATGACGGGAAACAGCTTGCCCTTTTCGGGGGACTTTTCGTCCACGTCCATGAGGAG
>JAYUKI010000873.1:0-3223 GCA_043764595.1 Myxococcales bacterium
GAGGAAGGTCACGCGCTCGCGTAGCCCATCGGGGAGGGCGGCGTGCGCGGCGAGGATGTCGTCCCTGCGGTACTTCATGCTGAAGTGCTTGATGACGACATGAGCGCTCGCGATGGCTTCCGGGCGCCTTGCGTGGAGCTCGACGAGCTCATCCAGGTGGGTGTGTCCGTACTTGGCGCTCACTTCGAGCGACGTACCCGGAAGATGCGTCGCTTCGAGGAAGAGCACGGCGCTTCGCCCGACCTCGGGGTGTCGCTCGAGCGTCTCGAGAGTGCTGTCGCCGATGTACGTGAAGAGGTTTACGTCGTGGTAGTCGTAGAGCTCTTCGCCGCGCTCGCGTGCGTCGCGAATGGCTTCTCCTGGCAAGCCGAGGAAGTGTCCTTTGAGCTTTCTTCGGGTTTCGGTGACCGTGTAGCCACGTGAGGCGATCCGGTGCGTCACGTCGAAGGCGTGCACCGAGCGATTCGGCGACAGCGCGAACGTTTCGCCCACGCGGACGCCGCGGACGATGGCGTCGAGGTCGCGTGGCTCTTTGCCTTCGAGCTCGTCGTAGGCCCGAAGCACCCTGACGAGGGGCTCGCGGCTCTCTTCCGGAACGAAGATGCGTGAAGGGCTCGCGCCGGTCATGGCCCGCAGCGACAGGTGGCGAATCACCCCCAAAGAGTGGTCCTGGTGGACGTGCGAGAGGAGCACGTTCCTGAGATGGCTCGATTCGACGCTGCAATGGCCGAGGTCGAAGCACGCGTCGAACGACGGAACGGCCACGTAGGTCGCCAGACCGGAGATGCTGAAGGCGCGAATCTCCAGTCCATCGAATCTTAGAAAAACGGGGCGATCGGCATCGTGGAGGTCGTGGTGCATCGAGCGTTCGCGCTCAGCTTAGCACTACTGCGGGAGACCCTTGTTCGGGGGCCTCGTCGCTTGCGCCTTTCGGGCTCAGAAGCGACGGTCGCGCACGCCGGACGGCACGTCGTGCTCGCCGACGAACGACGCTCTTCAGCTCGGCCAAGCCATGCCGTCGACGTCGTTTTTCGAGAACGGGAGGTCCATGCGTCGCGTGAGCTCGGAAGCTCGCGAGTAGAGCGGCACGGTGCGTGAAAACCGTGTGGGGTAGTAGTGGCGATCGTGCACGACCGCAGCCGCCAGAAGCTCGGTGTCCCGAATGCTGGCGAGCCAAGCGCGACGTTCCGGATGCGTGCACGCTTCGACCTGGGCCTCCAGGGCCGAGCGGTCCCAGTGCGAGGTGGGGACCGATGCGCTCTCGATGGCGGAGCGCGTCGGCACTGGCTCGTCGTCACGCCACAATGAGCCTTTGTCCGCGACCGCAAATGGGTCGACGGCCACGCCCTGCCAATAGACGTTCATGTGGAGATGCGGGCTCTCCCAGGGGAAAAAGAGAAATCCATTCAATCCACTCATTCCCGAGAGGGCGAAGGTCTCGCCGCGGCGCACGATTTGTCCGGGCTCGACGAGCGCACGTCCGAGGTGGGCGTGGCTCGTCATGAGCCCATCGCCGTGGTCGAGCACGACCTTCAACCCTCCTCGGTTGAACTCGCTCGTGACGAGCCCGACCCGTGCCGCAGCCGGGGCCACGACGGGAGTGCCGAGTGGAATCGCGAAGTCGGTGCCATTGTGGCTGTCGTACGTGAGCGTGCCGCCACGGAAATCGCGGACGTGGGTCTTGCGAACGCTCCACCCTTCTTCCACGGGAGTGGGGGTGTGGTTGAACAGGTTGTAGACGACCGCGCGACGCTCTTGCGCCCAACGGCCCGTCCAGAGGCGGAGCGCTTGTCGTGGACGGAAAATGCGAAGGCTGCTCGGGCCGAACTTCGTCTTCGGCGTGTACGCGTCCCCTCGCACGGTGAGCATGGTGTCACGGAGGCGATCCGCGACGGGAAGGAGCCCAAACGCTTCGGTCCACGCAATTCCATTCGGCATGGGCCACTTCTGACATAGGTAAGACCTTTGTCAAGGCGAGAGCAAAAGTGCGCGAAATTCTGGGGTCTTGGGGGCGTCACGCGAGGTCTACCGAGGAACCGGTGCCGCTCGTGAGCTTGTCCGCCGCGTTCGGTCCGTCAGACGAGCGTTCGCTCGAGGTCCTCGGGGGAGACGGCGAATTGCTCGGTGCGAAACGACTCGAAGAAACGGGCAACGAGAAAGCGCCCATCGTCGAGGCGGCTTCGTACGGAATGACCGGTTCCAGTGGAGCGCGCGAGCGGAGCGACGTCCACGTTCGCGTCGAGCCGTGCGGCGTGGTGAACGCGTTCGCCGTCGTCGAGCACGGCATGGCCTTCGAGGGACACGAAGTCGTCGCGCAGGGAAAGTCGTGGCGCCTCTTCGTCCCGGCCACGCGAGCAGTCGGCGCAGATCGTTTCGAGGGGTCCTTCGCGGTCCCGCAAGACGCAAGGAACGTCCCCAATGGGTGTGTGCCCGTACACGAGCCTTCGCACCCCCGATTGGGCGAGTGTTGCGATCACCTCCGGCGCGGGCAAAACGGGATTGTTGAGGTCGTCGGTAGGCCTGCCGTAAACGACACTTGCTTGATTGAGTCGAGTACCAGGTACGGGGGCCTGATAGGCCATCAACGCTTCGTATCCGTAGCCGGCGTCGAATGCCGAAAGCTCGCTGCGGTACCACTCGTTCAAACCGGATACCCAGGCCTCCACGTCGTGGAAGTGGCGCGCCGAAACGTCGCGTGTCGACGATGCCGGAACGTGTCCGAGGTTTTCTTTCGTGACGCCGCCGTGCACGAACAGGGTCGCGCCAGCGCGAAAGCCTAGCTGGGCCAATTGAAGATACCCGAGCACGTCACCGTCGCGCGAGACGTCGTCGAGGAAACTCTGCACCACGTCGTCGTCGTTTGCCCGAGGGTCTTCTTCGCGAAGCTCGGCCTGGCGGAAGGCGAACGCGCCCTTGGCGCCCATCGTGTGCTCCAGAATGAAGCGGAGCAGTTCGGGCAAAGGCCATTCGGAGGCTTCGGCGGGAGCACGTTTCGGCAAGTGTCCACGCAGCTCACGGGCCAGGCGAAGCTTGTTGATGTCTCGATTCCCAGCCAAAAGCACCACTTGTTCGGGCTGGCGCCTCTTCACGTCGACCAACGCCCGAACGATGCGTCGCCCGTGCGGGCCGCGGTCGACCGCGTCGCCTCCGAAGACGAAAAGGTGACCGGGTCGAACCTCGATGCGTCCCTCGACGAGGCTCACACTCGGGTTGCCTCGGCAGA
>JAYUKI010000874.1:0-11171 GCA_043764595.1 Myxococcales bacterium
TGGTGCCGGTCGCGCGCTTGGTGTTGGTGTACTTCCTCGACCACGCCGCATCGTAGAGCTGCCTGCCTCGTGCGGCCCATGGGCACCAGATGGGCAAGGCATGGAACGTGTCCGGGTGAACCCATCGAGCGGTCTTCGCGATCATCTCGACCACCAGCGGGATTTGGTCGCGAATTTCGTCGTTCCCGTCGGGTATGGCGTAGGTCATGGCCCCTCACCGTACGCGGTTTTGGCGGGAGCGGGATCGTGGCTCCCGCGCAGGGAACCCCCGAATCGGATAAACGAGGTCGTCGGGGCGGACGCGTTCGTTGTGACGACGGACAAGCCGCTCCGTCATCTCGTCGACGTCGGCGAACGGACGGTTGCTGTGAGCAATGATGTTCTTGTGACCGAAGTGCTGGTCGGAGCCCCTCCTCCGCGGACAACCGAGGTGTGGCGGACAACGATGGTGAGTCCGCGGGGAGCGCATTGGCGAGGTGGTACTCTGGAGACGGTTGGTCATGAGCCCGACCGGCGGGCGAGCACGGGCCAAGTGCGCGTGGTAGGCTGGTTTCGTGCCGAAAGCCAGCTCACCCAAGTTCGTACAAGTCTTGCGGAGGGGTGCAACCGCCGCGGCTCCGTCGACCATCGACGAGCGAATCGAAGCCGTGTGGCAGCTTACCCTCGAGTGCCTCGAGTGGTTTCCCGAGGGCGAACGTGAACCAAGACTTCGTAGATCTCTTGCGCGAGTTTTCCGACCATGACGTCGATTTTCTCGTCGTCGGCGCGCACGCTCTAGCCGCGCACGGACACGTCCGAGCAACGAAGGACCTCGACCTCTGGATTCGTCCCACGGCCAAGAACGCGGCTCGCGCCTACCGTGCCCTCGGAGCGTTCGGTGCACCTCTTACGGGCCTCGAGGAACGCGACCTCGCCACCCCCGGCACCGTCTTCCAGATCGGCGTTCCTCCCGTCCGCATCGACATCCTCACGCGAATCGACGGCGTGGTGTTCAGCAAGGCTTGGAAAGAGAAGGTGCCTGCGACCGTCGGCGGCGTCGGCGTGTTCGTCTTGTCGCGAGCCCACCTCATTCTCAACAAGAAGACCGCCGGCCGCCTCCAGGACCTCGCCGACGTGGAGCGACTCGAGCGCCCAGACGACGACTGACGCGCTTGGAGGCGGGGGCGAGAGAATAGGTAGGAGCCAGCCATGAAGAAGAGGCAAGACAAGCACGCATGCCAGCCTCGGACCATTCAAGCTCCGAGGGATGCGTCCGCTGAAACCCCGGGCGCGTCGGCAGCCTCGGGTGCAGGGCGGCCATCGAGTGTCGACTCCTCGACCCCATCGTCGACGACCACTTCGCAGCCGCTCCGAATCTCGGTGAGGTGCTTCTGCGCGCGAGTCGCCAGCGCCTCCCCTTCCCGCAGCGTGCCCTGGACGAGCGTGGCCTCCGTCTTCCGGCACTATCCCCAGCCGCCAATCGGGTTCAATGCCGTACCTCTCGCGCTTGCCCGAACCTACCTACTCGCCCGCCGCTCGCATCATTGCTCGGACTGAAGAAACCTTCGGAGCTTGCCTCGCGTTATCCCGAGTCTCCGGGCTGCCGCGCTCTCGCTCCCCGCGGCTCGAATGGCTTCCTGCACGAGTGCGACGGTGAGCGCCGACGTTGGGGCGGTATCGAGCGGGCCTAGGATCCGCTCGACGGTTTCGAGGCGGAGAGTCGGCTTTCGGTCCGCGGCGAACGCCCGTTGCAGCACGGACGCGAGCTCGCGCACATTCGAGCGAAGCTCGTGGAGCATGATGCGCTCGATGGCCTCGACTTCCACGTTTGCGGATTCGAGAGACTCGCCTTGGGTGCGCGCAATGGCCTCGCTTATGGCGAAGATGTCCTCCGCACGTTCGCGGAGCGGAGGGAGCTCGATGCGTGCAGACGCGAGCCGTGCGAGGAGGTCTCTGCGAAACGAGCCTTGGGCGACGGCCTCTTCCAAGCTCCGGTTCGTGGCGGCCACGATGAAGACGTCCACTGGCACGGAACGAACTGCGCCAACCGGAAGAATTTCGCGATTCTCCAACACGCGAAGCAGCTTCGCTTGAAGCTCCAAAGACAGCTCTCCGATTTCGTCGAGGAAGACCGCACCACCCTCGTGGGCCCGAAAGAGCCCTGGTGAGCCTTTGCCACTTCCCGAGTAGGCGCCCGCGACATACCCAAAAAGCTGCGCCTCGAACGTGCCCGTCGCGAGGCCCGCCATATTCACTGCGCCGTAGGGATTCGCTCGGGCCGCGGCTTCGGCCACGGCTCGCGCCACCAGCTCTTTGCCCGTACCTGTCTCGCCCTCGATGAGCACGTTGGAAGACGGGCGAGCCTCGAGGGCGGCGAGGAATTCTCCCACTGCGCGGAGACCGAATGGCCCGACGAGCTTCCCGCCGATGGGCTCCGCTGGGGCGTCGGGGCCGTGAAAGTCGTCCCGAAACACGAGCAGCGTGCGACCGATTCGGACGAGTGCTCCGTCCGCGAGGGCCGCTCGCTCCCCTGGGCCGAGCCTGCGACCGTTCACAAAGGTGCCGTTGCGGGAGCCGCCATCCTCGACCCCGAGCCCCGTCCCCCGACGCGTGAACACGGCGTGGCGACTCGAGACGCGCGTGTCGGATGCGCCGTGCGAGTCGAGCCAGTCGCGTCCAATGGGCTCTCCCAACAAAGGGACGGGAAGAGCGCGGGGCTTTGGAAACGCCACCAAGAGCACCTCTCTCCCTTTTGGGAGCGCATCGCGTTTCGGAGGAAGATGATCCTCCGTGGAAGGTGCCGGGCGTTTCGGGGCGGACATTCGACGTCCGACCGTACCGCCAACACGTCGCGCCGCGAAGCCTCGGCCGGATCGCGATCCGGCGGCCGACCGTAAGCGCGGATCGCGATCGGCTCGGGGAATGCCGATCGGGCCATATTCCCCCGATTCTTGAACGGCATCGTCCTTGCTGAAGGGAGGACAAGACGCTGTCCCCTGACTGCCCCTGGAGCCCCATGAAGATCTTGCTCGCCCTGCTTGCCGCCACCCTCGTGACGTCCACCCTCGCGTGCGGCTCGAGCCCGAGCACGTTTGCGCTGTTTCCGACGGGACAAGCCGTCCTCTTGCTCGATGCCCCGGTCCACCTCGGGGACAACCGAGCCGGTGGACAGAGCTTTCCGAATGGCACCGCCGAGGCTGGACGCATTTGCTCGTTGGTCAACCTTCCGCGCCCGGCACAGGCCTACTTGCAGGTGACCAACGTTCGCCAGAGCGAGTCGCTCGGCGACATGGTTACGGTGAATGGCAAGGGAATCAGCCTTCCGATGACCCTCGAGCGCGATCCTTCAGGGGTCTCGTCGAACGCCGCGAGCGCTTCGCCCATTCACGCGGTTTCGCTTCCGGCAGGCCCAAGCGAAGTATGCCTCGTCGCTGGCGTGCGCCCCTGTGGGGATTTGGACGACTTCGAGGTCGATCAGGTCGCGCTCTTCGTTCAGGGCATCGACGAGAGCCAAATCGCCGTGCGCCGAAACCTCACGCTCGGACGCCCCGCACCAACCACTCCCCCCAGTATGCCGTGGGGACGCGAGCAAGTCGCGTACGGCGCCATGCGCGTCGCCTCTTGCGGGCAAGACTGAAATCCAAAGGCCTCCGTCCTCGTATACGCTCGCTTTGCGAGGGGGATGAATGGCGCGCTCTTTGGCTACGGTCGTTACGGATCCGTTCGGCTGGGTTGGCTCGACGCTCGATGGGAAATACCGCGTAGACAGGGTGGCCGCCGAGGGCGGCTGCGGAGTCGTCTATGCCGGTCATCACCTCGGCTTCGACCACCCCATCGCCATCAAGTGCCTCAAGTTGGAGTCTTTTCCAACGAGCCGGCGCGAGGTGTTCTTGGACAGCTTTCGCGAAGAGGGTCGCATCATGTCTCGCCTTTCCCAAGAGTGCATATCGGTGGTGCGCCCCATCGATTTGGGCGCTGCAGCTTCGCCATCGGGCATTTGGACGCCCTATCTCGTGCTCGAATGGGTCGAGGGAACGAGCCTGGAGGACGATCTCGCCGAGCGCGCCGCACGTGGCCTAGGTGGCCGGTCCGTGGCCGAAGCCATCGACTTGCTCGAGCCCGTGGCCCGTGCGCTCGAGACGGCACACGATCTTGGAATTGCCCACCGTGACGTCAAACCCGGCAATCTCCTGATTGGCGTGGCTCGCGGAAAACGAACCGTGAAGATTCTCGACTTCGGCGTCGCGAAGACCATGAACGACGCGCGCATCGCGGCGGGAGCGGCCATCACGGCCGTGGGTCCAAAGACGTTCACCACGGCGTTTGGCGCGCCGGAGCAGTTCGATCCGCGACTCGGAGCAACCGGTCCGTGGACCGACGTGTTCGCGTTTGCCCTCGTGTTCGTCACCGTGATTGCAGGACGGCGCGCGCTCGAAGGGGAAGATCCTCAGCTTCTATGGGCGCAGTCGGTGGACCTCCTGACGCGTCCCACACCAAGGCGCCTCGGGGTTCCGTGCTCGGACGAGCTCGAGCGTGTCTTGACGCGCGCCCTCGCCGTCGATCCGCGGAACCGTCACACCACGCTTCGGGAGCTGTGGCCTCAGCTCGTCGCCGCAGCGGGCTCCGTGGTGCAAAGCGCGTCGCCAAGAGCCGTACGCAAGATCACTGATACCGACGCGGGCACACCGAAGGGTACCGAGCCGCCGCTGGAGCTCGTGGCTGGCGTTCCTCCAACCCTCCGGGATCCCACTCCCCTGCCCCCAGAAACCGGAGTGGCCGATACGCCGGTTCTGGCGGCACCCTCGGCCGGTAACCCACAGTCGGGCTCGGGAGTCGGTTTGGCGCCACTAAGTGCCGGAGGCGCGGCAAACCCCGGCCCGGCACGCATTCCACCGGGCCCGCCATCCTCACGGCGACCGCCGGGTGGAGGGCTTCCGGCGATGGCGCTCGGTGGATTCGCACTGTTGCTCGTTGCCATTGTCATCGGTTTGAGGCGTCCACCTGCGAGCACTTCGGCTTTGGCGCAGGACGCGGCGACGAGCCCGTTGGCGTTAGGCGCCGAGCCTGTCGATCTTGGTCCGAACGACGGCACGGACGCGAACCGTCCGATTCTGGCCTTGGACGATCAGGGATTCGTGGACCGGCACGCCGGCTGGGGATGGAGAGATCGCTGCGCGGCGAACATCCAGGCAAAGAAGTGGGGCTGGGCAAAGGCCGAATGCGACGAAGCTCTCAAGCTGAATCCGGCATCTCCGGACCCAAGGGCCTCCCTTCTGTACAACGAAGGACTGATTGCGGCACAGGCGGGCAAAATCGACGAAGCACGCACCTACTATGGGGAGTCCCTAAGACTGCGCGCGAACAAGGACGTGCAGGCGGCCCTGGCTCAACTGCCCGCGTGTCCTTCGGGCCTATGCGCGCCTGCCGGACCCTTGGCCTCTGCGGGCGGAAGCCCTGACGCGGCCATTGCGACTGCGCGTGCCGCCGCGGCTCGGGACGGGTGGAAACCCACCCGAACGACCCTCATCCCCGGACATACGGCCGCCATCGTGGAGTATTCCGGAACCCGCGAGAATGCGCATGTTCGATTGGACTTCGTTGGCGCCGGACCGGCACAATCCATCGAGGACTCGACTCTCGAGATCAAGCGCCCGGGCACGGGAAATCTCTGGAATCTCACGGGCGATGGGCCGCGGTTCGCCGTGGTCGAATCTACGTCCTGCGCGGCAAACTGCACGCAGCCTGTCGCGCACACGTTCGAGCTCGTGGGAGACACCTGGCGAAGGCCCGTGGCTGCTCCAGAATCGCCATCGAGGGCCATGGATGAAGACCACGACGGTATCCCTGAGCTTCCCGTGGTCCTACATCGTCTCATCGTCGTGGGCGTTCCGCGCGTGGAATCCGTCACGTCCAACCGTGGTGTCGTGCTCGAAGGCATCGAGGCCTGGGACGGCGCTCGCTTTGCAAAAGACCTCGCCTCGTTCGTTCCGCTCTACGCAAAGCGGCTCGTCAAGGCACGCGCCGACGCGGCCGTGGCACGTGCAGCGGCGGACAAGTTGGGGTGTACGAATGCCCTTTCGGCTTTGGACGCCGCGACACGCGTGTTCGCTTATGGCTCGATGTCAGGTGTGGACCGAACGGCCGCGATGGGCGAAGCGGATACGACGTTGGCCGGGTATTCCCTCACAGCGTGCAACGACCAGTGGGCGACCGAGGGAACGTTCCGCGATTGGCCGCTGCTACGGGCGGAGCTGTGGGGGGCGAAGTTGCCAGCGTTGACGAGAGTGCGGCGGTAGGGGCGTGCGATTTGATGGAAGGAAGCGACGTCACGATCGGGGCGCGGTGACGCCTCGAAGCGCCGTGGACGACGTCGAGCCCGCCTCCGAAAACCCCACAAGCGTGCGAACCCAACGTCCACGCTCCGAGCTTGCGTGCGAACCGACAGCCTCGGCGAGTCGCGCGACGTGCACGGGACGAAGCACCACTGTCGCTGCGGCTGGCCCTGCCCAGCCTGGCGGGCACACCTCGATGCGAACCTCGCGTGCGTCCGCCGAGTGCGCCGGATACAAGATGGTCGCTACGCCGCCCGGCCCCTGCACGCTCGCGTACACGGCGAGCTGATAGAGCATCGAGGGCGGAAGCTCGCGGCGCCACAGATCGCGGTACTTCGCGTCCAGCACCGCTACCGTCTTCCCGTCGCGTGTGAGAACGAAGTCCGGCCGCGCCGTTGGCGCCCGGAACTTCGGGTGGTGGAATCCCTGCGAGTACCGAAGGACCCCGCGCAAAGCCCGATCTTCGACGACCGTGACGTCCTCGAGGTTCTCGCGCAGAAGTCGACCCAGGAGCACCTGCCAGAAGCGATTCATGTCGTAGAGAAACCCCGGGACCTCTACGCGATGGTTCTCCCTTTCCATGTCCAGAGACGTGCCCGACCAAAGGATCTCGACGAGCCGCAGCATGGGCGCGTAGTGCAGCACCCGTCGGTCGAGTGCGTGCTCGCAGCGTGCGAGCAGTGCTTCGGACAGTGGGACCGTGGCGATCCCCTCGAAGGTTGCGGCGGCACGCATGGCTGCGACGCGAATCGCGCTGCCGTTAGCGACCCTTGCGGCGACGAGGAGGCCAGCCTTCAACACGCGGTTCAGGAGGTGGTCCTCGGCGCGCGGGTGGTGCACGCACGGCACGAGGGCGCTCCCGCTCGCGATCGCTCCGACGATCCGGCTCATGTCGATGCCGCCCCGAGGGCTTCCAAGATCCTCGGCCACGCGGACGTAGGCGCGGTGGAGTCCTCGCTCGCGAAGCCTCCGCACCTCGAGCAGGAGCCGCTGCACCACGAGATCGACGAACAGCACGTCGGTCGCTCCGTACGAGGTGTCGTCGTAGAGGTGCAGGTCGTCGAGACCGTAGGCGTACTCGAACAGGCGGAGCAGATCGCGTCGTGCAATCTTCGGCTCGACCGTGATCGTCAGCTCGCCAAGGTCGACACGCCCGACGAACGACGTCGCCTGCAGGCGCAGCCCCTTGCGGTGCTCGTCGATCTTGAGTCGTCCGCTCGTCGTCAACGCCTCGGCGAGCTCACTGGCGCGAGGAGAGAGCTCGACCCCGCGGAGGAGTCCCTCTTCCTCGAATCCAACGCTGCGCCACTCCTCAAGCGATAGGCCCGCCACGGTCTACGCGGGCTCTTCCGAATCGTTGCCGTCGCCGTCTCCCACGAGCGCCTCGACGCTCGTGCTCAGCTCGGGGAATGCGGCAAGTAGGCTGTCGAAGAGCTCGGCGCGCCGTGCTGGCTCGAAGAGAGACGTCTCGATGCGCCTCTGCTCGACGTTGATGAGCTTGGGGCCGAGGATCTTCGCGAGGAGCGGGAAGTCTTCATAACAATACTCCTGCAGCAGCGGGAGCACGTCCTCCTGAAGGACCTCGACGAACCGATCCGGGTTGGAGACTGGACCCCCGCGTTCGAGGAGGTAGGCGTGCCCGATCTGAAGGTTGCGTGCGTCCCTCCCGACGTGTCGGAGAATCCGGCTGTTGAGCGCGGTGAGCCACGCCCCGAGAGGCAATCCCTGCACGAGGGTCGCGCGCAGGGTCTCGGACGATGGCATCAGCTCGACGAAGCCGAATCGCCGTCGCAGCGCCGCATCGAGCAGCGCGATCGATCGATCCGCCGTGTTCATCGTGCCGATCACGAAGACGTTCTCCGGCACGGCGAATGGACGGCCGCTGAGTGGCAACGTGAAGCGCTTTCCGCGCTTGTCCACCTCGAGCGCACTGAGGAGCTCGCCGAAGATCCTCGGAATGTCACCGCGGTTGATCTCGTCGATGAGGAGGTAGAAGGGGCGCGTGGGCTGTTTGGTCGCGCGTTCGCAAAGCCGCTTGAAGACTCCGTCTCGAAGCGCGAAGTGCATCGCGCCGCCATCACCCCCCGAAGGTCGATACCCCTCGAGGAAGTCCTCGTAGCCGTACGCGGGGTGGAAGCTGCACATCTCGATGGCGCCGCACTCGAGCAACTCGGCGTGCTGCACGGTATTCCGAGGATCGAACGCGCGACCGAACCACTCGCGAGAGGCGAGCTCACACGCCGCGCGCTCGCCCCAGAAGGTCTTCCCGGTGCCCGGGGGACCGTAAAGAATCACCTGGCCTTTTCTCTTAAGGATTCGCTCCACTCGCGCCACAATGGGCTCCAGAGGACGCAGCGGTGGTGGTGGCGGCTCGCTGCTATCGAATAGCCGGCGCTCGATCTCGAGCCAGGTCTCTGGCTTCTTTAGCTTGCGAAACGTCGTCTGGAGAGCCTCGTCAAGGACCCACCGCTTGTCGCTCTTCCACTCGACCGGGCGTGCGTGGGCGAAGGGAGCGCCTGGGCGGTGCTTGTACGGGCCTGAGATGGAACCAATTCCGAGCGCCTGCTGCCCGTTCGCGGCGACCACAATGTCACGCTCGCGGGCGCTCCGGACGAAGGCGAGGAGCTGACCGCGGAGGTTCGCTTCGGTTGGCCCGTACTCGTGCGCGTAGTGCCGTTTGAAACGCTCGTTCCAAGCGTCCCTGTTCAGCTCGCCATTGGCGACCTCCGAGAGGTCGCCGAGCCCCGGCCAGCCGACAGCGGCATAGCCCCCTTCCAGCATCCCTTCCCAACCGCTCGCGCCGTCGATGACCGTCCCAACTCGCCAGTACGTGTACGGGCCACCGTGCAGCTCGTTCAGCACCGTGCTCGCGCGCTGAACCGGTTCGTCGAGCGCCCTCGCCAGGGTGATGAACGCCTGTGCGGCGGCGTAGCGACCCTCCGGTGGAAGGAGAAGGAGGCGCACGTAGTGAAACCGCTGGTAGTCGTACGAATGGTAGTCGTCGACGCGGTCTGGGAAGAGCAGCGCCAGGTACTTGTGGGCCCAACCGATTCCATAGAGCGTGGGCATTGCCGCCTTGAGCGCTAAATCGAGCGACGCATAGTTCACGTCGTCCGGGTGCACGCTCCCGACGGGGCCGAGGGCTGCCAGAACCGCGACACCGGCAAGGAGCTCGGCGCGTTGCAGACGGGCTACTTCGACCGCCTGTTCGGCGGAGATGACCACCGTCTTGAGCGGCAATCCGGTCATCCATGAGCCGGTCTCGGTCGCCTGGTAGATACCGAACTTGAGGGCGCTTCCTCCCTGGATGCTTCCCAGCGGTGGCGACGCAAAGTCCTCGTCGTTCTTGAACTCGAGCCAGTACGCGAGGCTGTCCTTGCTTTTGCGGCCGTGCATTCCCTCGAGCAGCGCGAGGCCGTCGAGCCCCTGGAGCACCTCCGGGCCATACTTCTCACGGAAGTGCTGGTGGTACCGCGCGAGCGTGTCCTTTGGGAGGAGGGCGCCCTCGGCCACCATTCGATCCCGTGTGGCACGCACGCGGTCGAGAACACGCTGCTCGAAGACGATCTTGGGCATCAGGTCGACGATGGTCGCCCCAATGGGTCGGCTCAACAATCCTTTCTATGCGGGCCGGTTCGGATGCCGCGTCGTCGCCCGGTCTCGTTCATCCTACCGGTCGTCTTGGCCCGAAAACCACCCCTCTGTCAGATCCTCCCGCCTTCCCGCGTCGTGGTGGCATGCCCACCTCTGCTCCGCTCCCTGTTCGCATCCTTCACACCGCCGACCTCCAGCTTGGGATGCCCTTTCGCTGGGCGGAAGGTGACGCGGGGGCCACGCTCCGCGAAGCTCGCCTCGAGGTTTTGAGCCGCATCGGCGACCTCGCTCGGGAGGAGCGGGTCGACGTCGTGGTGGTCGCCGGGGACTTCTTCGACGCGAACACGGTGGATGAACGCACGGTCGCGAGCGCGTGTGCCCGCATTCGGGCGGCGAACGTGCCCTTTGTCGTTCTTCCCGGCAACCACGACTTCTGCGCTGGGCCGGATTCGATCTACCGACGCCCGGACTTCGTGCGCGCCAAACCCGAGAACCTCATTCTGCTGAACGAGAGGGAGCCTTGCGTGCTGCTGGAAGGGCGGCTTGTCGTGCTTCCCGCTCCGCTCATGAAACGGCACTCGGTGGAGGATCCGACCGCCCATATCACCGCGGGATTCGGCGCAGATGTGGCGCCCAATGCCGTGCGCCTGGGACTTGCCCATGGTGACGTGGTGGGCTTCACTCGGGACGTCGACGGGCGGGCACGAAACCACATTGCGGCCCAGCGGGCGACCCTTGGGAATCTCGATTATCTTGCCTTGGGCGACTGGCACGGGCTCAAGCAAATCGACGAGCGCACGTGGTACTCCGGCGCTCCGGAGCCGACCGGGTTCAAAGAGAACGATCCGGGCCATGTGCTCGTCGTCACGTTCTCGACGCCTGGTTGCCCGCCCCATGTCGAGCCACGGCAGGTGGCCAAAACCTCCTTCATGAGCCTCAGGTGGGAGCTGAACACGGACGAGGACGTAGCGAGTCTGGAGGCGGCGATTGCCGCAATCGTGCGGCCTCGCGATACCGTCCTCAAGCTCGAGCTCGTGGGCCAACTGGGAGTGGCCGAGCGCGAGCGCGTCGAGAAGCTTCTGCAGCGCGTCGCGGGTGAAACACTGCACATTCGGGCGAAGTGCGAGGAGCTCGGCGAGTCGTTCACCATCGAAGAGCTGGTGGACCAAGTGCCGATCGGGTTTCCGAAAGTCGTGGCCACAAGGCTCTTCGACGACGTGCGGCGGGGTGGCGAGGAGGGACGACGGGCGTCCCTCGCGCTCAAGA
>JAYUKI010000875.1:0-11168 GCA_043764595.1 Myxococcales bacterium
CACACCCATGTAGGGCCGATCCGGCTGTATCGTCGTTACGTTGCTGTTTGCAACGCCATTGCCGTCGTTCGACCACGCAAACCAACTCGTCTTCGACGCTCGGTCCAGCACGATCCCAGACCCCGACTCGAAACCGCCCAACGAGCCCGACAAGATATTCGTGTATGTTTCCGTGCTCGTCGGCATCGTCGTGTCCGATCCGTTTGAACCCGCACATATTCCCGCTGCTCCGCCCGCGTCGGCTCCCGCTTCGCTCGCGTCCGAGCGCGCGTCTGTGCTCGCGTCTGCGCTCGCATCGGCTCGGGCGTCCGTGCTTGCATCGGTGCTTGCGTCCGAGCGCGCATCCACGCTCGCATCAGACGAGCTGTCCGGTCTCGCGTCTAGGCCGGAATCCGCAATCGCCGCGTCCACACCGGGATCGACTGAAGTCGCGACATACGGATTGTAGAAGCGCCACGTGAAGTTGGGCCCTCCGCAGGTTTCTAGCGCATTGCCTGGGCATGCCGTGTTGCACATCGTGTCGCTTACGAGTGTAGACGCCGAGGGCAGCTCGTCGGCGCATGTGCACCAACCTCCGCCGGCAACGGCGGAGTACTTCGATCCTTGTGCCCGACAGTCGGCGGCGCACGTGGCCGGAGTCACCCATGAAGCTTGGTAGCCCGAGCCCCAAAACGTCCCCTGTGCGAAGCAACCCACCCCGCAGCCCGAGGTGTTCGTCGCGCTGCACCCGCATTGATTCGGCGAAGCGCCCGACACGCCACACGCCATCGCGCCCGTGCACGTGTTTGGACACGAGACCGCCGTGCCACAGTTGTTTGTACGCGTACCGCACGCGCTCGAACTGCAGGTTGCGGAGATAGGCTCCGCAACGCATGCCGCGTCGGGCGCGCCCGCGTCGGGCAGGGGTCCGGCCAGGTCGAACGCTTGCCAGACGAACGGACTGCCGCCGCACATCTGCGAAGCTTTGTTGGCACATGCGACATTGGCCGCTGCGTTGCTTACTCGTGTCGCGGCGGGCGGCAAGTCATTGGCACACGCGCACGAATTTCCGTTCGCGAGCATGGCATATCGGCTTGGAATTTCAGTGCGGCATCGGTTTATGCACCAGTCGAGATCGACCACTCCGCCGGTCGCGGAAGAACCCCAGGACGTTCCCTGAGCAAACGTACCAGCGATCGGCGGCAAGTTGCCGCATGCGGTCGGCGCGGCGCCTTGCGCGCCGCACGCGGTGCCCGCCGCACAGGTCGACGGGCACGTGACTTGCTGCAAACAGTTGTTGGTGACCGGCCCGCAGGCCTTGCCGAGACACGCGGCGACGTTGTCGGGGACACATCCGCACGCGTTCGGACCGGCTCCTCCCGTGCCGCACGCCGTACCTTCTTGGCATGTGTTGGCGCATTGGATGGTGCGCCCGCAGTTCGTCACCGCGGTGCCGCACTGCTTGCCGGAGCACGCGTTGCCTACCTCGATGCATCCGCACTGGCCAGCACCTGCCGAGCTTCCGTCGCCGCGGACGCCGGCAGCGCATGTGTTCTGCACGCCGCCGCAGATGCCGCAGTCCAACGTTCGACCGCAGCTGTCCACGACCGTTCCGCATTCTTTCCCGGCACACAGGGTCGCGACGTTGGATGCGCACCCGCTCACGCCGCACACGTTGGGGTCGCCCGAGGTGCCTCCGCCACAGGTGGTGTTCCCGGTGCACGTGTCCGGGCACTGAATGATGGTACCGCAGTTGTTCACTGCGGGCCCGCACGCCTTGCCCGCGCACGTCGTCGTTACCGCCTGCGCCGTGCAACTTCCCGCTGGCGCAGGCTGAGCCACGGACGAAACGCTTAGGTTGTCGAACGCCCCGGCGAACGTCGTCGTCGCCGACGCGCCGCCCACCGCGAGCACGGCCGCGCCGCTGTTGATGCTCCCCGTCGCAGCCTTCGTAGCCTGCTGCGCACCGTCCACGAAGAGCCGCACCGTGGTGCCGTCGTACGAGAGTTGCAATCGGTACCACGTCCCCGCCACGGCCACCGTCGAGCTCGTTACCGTGTGGTTTGTCGTGCCAATACGGACCACGCCCTGAAACTTCTTCGACGCCGCGATATAGTCGATCTTGTACGCCTGGTCCGCGGACCCAGACCCCCACTTGCCCACCACCATCCGGTTCGCCGTTGGGAGCGTGTCGAGCTTTACCGTGATGTCGAGGGTCAGCGACGTGGTCGCGTCCAGCACCCCCGCGTCCGCGACTGTTACCCGCCCGGGTCCGACCTTGCACGCCTGACCCTGACCTGACTGCCCCGCCGCGTAGCCCGATGTCCCCGTCCACGTCCCGGTCACGCGCCCGTTCGCCCCAATCAGCGTGTTCTGGCAGTCCCAACCCTCCGCTGTCAGCGCGCTCGGCGCCGTCAACAGCGCGCCACTCGGAGAGCTCGCGTATCCAAGCGTGTTCTGAATACGGTCGTTGGCGCCATACTCCGCAGTGGGGATCCCATTCACCCCCGTCAGGTTGCCGCCTACGTCGTACCCGAAGGTCTGCTTGCCCGCGAGTGGCATCGTTGCCTCCGTCAGCCGGCCCTGCGCCGAGTACTTGAAGCTCGAGGCACCTTTCGTGTCGGCGATACTCGAGATGCGCCCGTCAAGAAAACGACTGATGCGCTGGGTGAAGATGTCCTGCGCCGTGCCGCCAGGACCGCTGGTTCCGAGCTTGTAGTTTGCATTGGCCATCACCCATCCTTGAGGCCCATACGTGTACGCCGTCTGCACGCCGTTCGGGCGCATAGTCCGGGTCAAGCGACCCGCGTCGTCGTGGATAAAATCGAGCTTCTGACCGCCCCAGAGCGTCATCGAGTTGACTTGCTTGCCGTCGCCGAGCGCGTAGCTCACGCCACCCATGCCGAAGTAGTCGATGTTGCGAACCGCGCCGAAGTCCGTTCGATCGTACCGAACCCGACGCCCATTCTGAGTGCTTGCAACCAAGTCGCCCCGGCTCGCGTCATACTCGAACGATTCCGTCGACGCCGCATTCGTCGCGGTCTTCAGCGTTCCATCGTCGAAGTATGTGAATGTGTCGTCGGGCGTTGGCGAGAAACCCGCGCCAGGCGTGTAGCTGATCTTGGCGACCCGGAACGCCTCGTCGTACGCAAACGTACGGGCGTTCCCGTCTTGGTCCGTGACTGACGCAACAGTACCGTCGCCGTTGTAGACCGTCGTCTCGCTCGCCGCCCCCTCCGACACTTTCGTCACGCGCGACAACCCATCGTACGTATAGGTCAGGTTCTTGTTGAGCCCTTGCACGGTCGCAAGACGCCCAAAGGCGTCGTAGGTATAGGTCATGTTCGAGCTGCCGTTGGGCTCGCGCGCGGTCAGGATCCCCCACGGTCCGTACGTGTACGGGGTGCACGTGAGGCCCGCGCTCGACGGATCCGGCGCGCACGCCGAGGTGACGCCGGGTACTCCGCTCGTGTAGATGTTCTGCCCAATCAGGTAGTTGCCCCCCTGAGGCGCCATTCGCGTCTCGAGCGGACGCCCGAGCGTGTCGTATGTCTGCGTGGTCACCGCGAGCGACCCGTTCACCGTCAGGTCGCGGCTCTCCGTCACGCGACCAAACGCGTCGCGCACCACTTCCGTCGTCGTAGAGCCCGCCACCCGGTCCGTCGTCGTTGTCTTCTTGACCCAGGTCTTCCCTGGCCCCCGCTCGAACTTCTGAATGAGCGAGTTGGCGTAGCTCTCCACCACTTGGCCATTCGCGTCCCGTGACACAGCCGAGCGCAGCGACCCCCTCGTCGTCGCGAGCGGCCGCTTCAGTCCATCGTACGTGTGGACCGTGAGCTGCCCAAGCTCGTTTCGCTCTTCAAGGGGATTCCCGGCAAGATCGCTCAGCACGCTCCCGGATCCCGAATGCCCAAATGCCTTGCTCGACTGAAGGATGGCGTTCGAATAGTACGTAGTCGCAAAGGTTGTGATCTTCGAGCCCGCCTCCGTGCGCTTCTCAGGCTCTCCGAATTTGTTGAATGTCATCCGAATCTCGCTCGTGAGCTCGGGCGGATGCGGCTGAGTCACCGCCGACCGCATCACGTAGCCTCCGGCGTAAAGCGACGGCGCGTACGTGTAGTTCGTCACGAACCCCGTTGGCGACGTCTCCTCCACCAGATGGCCCATAGCGTCGTACTTGAAACTCGTGCACGCGGTTCCGTTTAGGCACACCTTGTCAGGCTGCCCGTCCGCGCGCGTGATTGTGCTCGACGTGGTCGCCCCACTCGTGTCCGTGTGCGACGTCACGAAGTGGCGATTGTCGTAGGTGAAGGTCTCGAAGAGGCCCCCAGCGTAGTCGATGCGGCTCACCTCGCGGAGCGCGTTGTACGCGTAGCTCGCTTGCTGGACCCCCGCGACCGAGACAGACGTCAGCAGCCCCGTAGTGTCGTAAGCGTAATTGGTCACTACCCCGTCGGGAGACGTCTCGGACAACGTCTCGCACTTCGGGCCGAACGTGCGGGTGGTGATAAGTGAGCCAGCCACGATGGTCCGCGGCTGTTGGCACACAGGCTCATGATCCGCGAAGGTCGTCTGATACGAGTCACCTATTGGTCCTACTCTAAGTTCCGATAGAATGACTGACGAGTTCGGAGCGTAGGTCAGCTTTACGCCCGATCCAGAGACATCCTGGCGCTCAACCAGTCGCCCATCACTGTCTAAACTTTCGTATGCAAGAGAATGATCGACATCACCCGCGACTCGCTCCCATCCGTTTCTCGGATTGAGGTCCGCCGTGACATGCATCCTGGCGCCATCAAAGAGCGCGGAGTAGGCCTGGCCGCTCCGCGCGACAATCCCACCCCGGACATCGAACGAGGCCCCCCAAGCGACGCTAGGTACCTCGGAGATCCCCCACTGCACCGTACTCTCCCCGTACGAAAGCCCGTCGACCACCCCGCTTTTTAGCACTACATCGACGTCCCCCCCCGTAACAGGATAGCTTAGTCGGGCACTGCCAATTCGCGCCGGATTTACCCGTGTTAACCCGGTCGCGCGATTGCCTAGCGAAATCGTATTCCCCAACGGGTCATGAACCTCCTTCAGATAGGTCGCCGTGTACTTGATGCCGACGGGGGGACGATCGTTGTATATGTCTAGTACCTCCGCCGACTCGGACTCATATACAAATCTAGACGTGGCTCCGGTGGAATCTGTCACCCCAGACAATTGCCCTTGCGCGTCGCGCAAAAGAACAATTGTTCGATTGGATGAGTCAGTTATGTTGACCGGACGCATTACCGAAAAAGGGCGCGCAACAACCTCGGTCTTTAGATACGGCAATCGAAGGTCCCAAGCGCCTCCGGAGGGTCCACCACCCCCATTGTAGACAGGCCAAGAGATCGGAATATTGGAGTACGGATATATTTTCGTCTCGCACCGGCCCAGGTCAACGACGCCATCAAGGGCTTGGGTTGTGTAGACTCCTCCCCACAAACCGTATATGTTGTTGGTGGAATAGCGAGCATAGCCCCAGCCGTAGTCTAAGGTAGTGGTTAAGCCTCGATCGCGCGAGTCCAAAGGAGCCAGAGGGACATCAAACGACCCATACTTCACCGTAATTGTGTCGGCCGTAAGCCTGTCGATTGCCTTGACAGAATCGGCGGAGTATTCGATGTCATACCCTGCTCCGAAAGCGTCTTGGTGACGAAGGAGACGGCCCGGGGTTTTGTCCGTGCTCGGCTTGAATACTCGTATCCCGCTTTTCGCCTGCGCCAACTCCGCTCTCCTGCCAGGTGCGCAGGGCAAGGCGGGTGGCGTAAGGGGGTCATTGTCGTCGCACAGCGGTGTCCTCTCAAAGTATGAATTCGCTACCTGCCATGAATTCTCATAGAGAAGTTCCGTTCTGGTCGACGGAGTCGAGAATGTGTCGCGGGAATTGTCCTCGTACGTCACAGTGGCCGTCTCCGCTGCGAGGTTGAACACGACTAGCGGGCGCTCAGCTGGTGGTGGATTGGGGAGAGTGCCTTCGTCGAAAACGTTGCGTCCCCTGCTTTGCATGACGACGGTTCGTGTTCCGTCTTCAAAGTTGACCTCCGCATATCCTCCGTCTGTGGAGTAGACAAGGACTCGCTCAAAGCTCGTTGCTACGTCCGCGTCGCGGTAGCCCGGATTTATGCGGAAGCCGGCACTAATCGTACCGAGGGAGATGCAGTCAAGAACGGGAGTGTAGTGGCGATAGTGCACTCCTCCGCTAACTGTCTCGGTGACGTCGTTGGTCCATGACAGATTTCTTGACGTTCCAATACCGCCGCACTGTCCGGGACTTCGCGCGGGGGGGCTACCGTTTCCGGGGAGGTAGCGGGAGGGAGCGCCACTTGAACATGAAAGATCCTTGCAGGCGAGAGACTGTCCGCTGTTTGTAGGAACCAAAGTCCCAGCTACGCCTGTAGCGAGCCATGGCGAGGGGACTGCCTGCGACGGCTGCACGGCATCCGTGCACCCCGGCGTCGATACGTAGCCAGAAGCGACCGCGTAAGCAATGTCGGATGCAATTGGGCCCGAAAACGCATTGCACGCTGCTTCAGTGTAGTATTTCGGATAAGACTGCGCTCTAAACGACCCGCATTGGTCTAAGTACTTCGGCGCTTGAGGCACCTCGCCGGGCCCTGCGAGTGGTGGGAGAGCCGCATGCGCTTCAGGAATAACTGGCGTCCATAGACCAAGTGCAGACAAGGCGGTGGCCATGGTGGTCATCTGGCGAAATGTTCGCGCGGCGGGCGAGGGCATCCATCGGAGCAGATTCAGCAAAGCGATTCTCATGAAGTGACAGACCTTCCCTGATTTTCGAGGAGCAAACGGCGCTCAATCGTGTCCCGATGAGAATTCGTATCGATGCGAAGCGGAGCGCGGGTCATGGTCTTCGCTCTCGCTGAATCTGTACTGCGAGTTTCATCGTCTCCGCGTGCAGTAAACTGCCCGTGTCTCCAGGGTTGTTGGCGATTAGGGCAACGCGGCCCTGGGTTAGCGCGTAAAGTGCCTCAAACTCCACGAGTCCGCTTCGTCGCGGGTCGTCGACGGCCTCCGGCTGCTCGCGCTCCACGTCCTGCGCAATCCGCTCGGCGAGGGCGCGGACGTTGGCGAGATCCTGGTCCAGCGAGCGAAAGCTCGTGAGCAGCGCTTCCTGGTGGACTTTGGCGGCCTGGCCGTCCTTGTCCGTCGTGTGCATTCCGGTCACGTAATACGTGGACAGCCCCTCGAGATTGCCGGTCACGGCGCGGCCGGTCTCGAGCGCATGGCTTAGAGCGGCGCGCTCGTTGGCCGCGAAGAACCCCTCCGAGCGCCCAGAAAAAATGAGCTCGCACGGCCGAATCAAAGGCGAGAGGTGGGCGACGGACACCGTGCCTCCCACGGGGCTCCCATCCGCCCGAACGTAGGGCTTAAGGCGCGATTCGGCCGTACGCATCTTCATCGCCGGCCGTTGGTCGCTTGCGGGCGGTCCGCCGTCCGTCGGAGAGCCGTTTACGGGAAAGATGACCCGCGGATCGCTCGGACCGGTACTTGGTGGGAACCACGCTGAGCCGACACTGGATGGCACCATCACTGCGCCTGGGACTAGCCCAGGGGGGCTCAGAGGCGCCGCTGAGCTCGCCCCGAAACCCTCACCTGGCGCCGATGCGCTTCCGGCGGCTGCCACGGTTCGCCGCGCTTGCTCGTCAGCGTAAAGCTTCGCTTGCTGCGCCCGCTGACTCTGAATCTCGGCGTGCACAGCCTCCCGGAGCGCCGGGCCCGCGTCGCCGATTCGAGGCCGCACCGTCGCCGACGGCGTTCGACCGGCAAGGCTCGCGAGGTAGTCTTCCCGCACAACCACCAACGCGAGCAGCCCCGCGGCGCACGGGGCCACGTAGCGCTCGGTCTGTGGTTTGGTGAAGACCGGCTTCAGGGCGTCGGCCATAACTGCCGAGACCGGGGCTGCGTCGGGACCCGAGTCTGTCGGACCGGAGCTTGCTGACGTCGCGACCGAATCTGTTCGTCGGAGGCCGGCGACACCCAAAACCAGCACAATCGCAGCGCTCGCAATGGCCGCAAGGCGTAGTAGGTCGCGTTTCATCATTTCGGGAAGGCCTCAGGGGTAGGCTCGAGTCGCCGAGAGCGGTCCCGAGTTATCCTGGGAGAGCAATTCCTGCGCCGAGTGACGAGCGCCGCCGATCCGCCCATTTCAGGCCGAATTCACACTCGCACTCGGCCCAAGGCACCGCTTCCGCCTGCGGCTGGTTCGACGCGATGGCGATAGCTCACCACGATGTCGAATATTCGACAGCTGCGCGCAATAGGTGAAGCGCAGCCCGACGGGCACCTCAAAGCCTTGAAAGCCGGCTGCACCTCGCCGGCCGACGGCTGAGTGTTCCACGAGGCGCCATTCGACGGGTTTGAGAACGTCCAGCCCCAGTGCCGCTCGTCGACGCGGCGACGCGTCCTCAATAGCGCGTCAATTCGGACAAGTAAACGCACCGACTACCGTTCTCGATGTCGCGCTGTAGTACCGTTCTGTCGAGAAGAACGTACCGCCCGAGCGAACGCACCAAACCTCAATGTCCGACGGCGACTCGCCCGCGGCATCGAAGTCGAGGGGGCTCGAGCTGCCAACCAGCTTGAATGGCGACTTTGAACGAAGGAGCGGCTTTGCGGTGTCGATCCCAGTGGGTCCAACCTCGATCGGAGTGCGACCCTCGACGACCACCGTCCCGGCGATTCCATCCAGAATCGTGCGACCCGATACTGGCTCGATTCCCGAGGCCGCCAGGCCGTAAAACAAGAGATAGGCGGCGTCGTATGCGCCAGCTGTTCCGAAGCTCGAAGCGGCGCCAGGAGCCGCCGGGAAGCGCGACGCATAGCGAAGTGCAAACGTTTGGGTAACCGAGGTCGGTCTGCCGGGCGCCGTTCCGCGGACTCGTGACCGAAGGCCTGTTGGGATGGCGGAGCTGTCGTCAGCCTTTACGAGATTCAGCAGCTTGTCGGCCTTGAGTCCGTCCGAAGCAATGTAGACCGGTCGAGGTGTCCCAACTGGCCATGCCGCTTCGACCTTGGCCACGATACCATCCACCGCTTCGTTGGTTCCCGCCACGACGACCACCTGCGGGAGCAGCGAGATTGCGGCATTGACCAACGGGGTAAAGTCGAAGTTCGGGTCCGCACTAAACTCGAAAAGTTTGGCGACGGCAGCATTCGTCGGATCGCCAAGCTTTTTCCCATTGAAGAGCAGCTTGTCGATAATTTGGTCCCGCAGTCCCTGGCCGTACGAATCATTCTTCGTCAGGAGCATGAGCCGATGGGCCCCCGGTGAAAGTGCGGCCTCCGCGTCTCCAGCGAGCTGCGCGAGGGGAATCGCTTGAAGCGCGTCGGAAGGCGCCGTTCGCAAGAACAATCCCGACTTGTCCGCATTCGTCGTGAGCGCTGGGGAAGTGGCACTTGGAGCTATCAGAAGCGTTCCCTTCGTGCACGCGCCACGAATGGCGTCCGTGGTCGTCGAGCTCGTGCCGGCTCCAATGATGGCGGGCACGCCGACCTCTTCGACCAAGTGGCGCGTAGCGCGCACTACGGCCTTGTCGACCCCCGCGTCGGGCTGAGTAAGGTCGACGTCATTGCAAGAGACGAATGCCACGGGCCTGTTTCGGTCCCCGAAGGGCACACCGCCACGGGTAGAGAACTCGGAAAGGGCGAGTTGGACGCCGCTCACGCGTGCCTCTCCTTTCGCTTGATTCGCGCCCGCAAGGGAAGTGAGCGACCCCAATACTAGGGTGTCGTCGGACTCGACTGCCCGCCGGTCGGTGAGCAAGTCGCCGCTGGTGCTCACTCCGAATACGATTGGGCAGTCCGCCGTGGTAAGCCGAACGCACTTGCGTGCCGCCTTCTGGCAAATTGAAGGCTCGCCTCCGGCCTTCCCGATGCATTCGGCGTTCGTCGTGCAGCCTCCGAGCGTGGCCGCTCCGTCCTTGACCAAAATGCTACTGTCGCCAGGCAGGAGGCATGTCCCTGAGCTGCTGCAAGTAGCCCCCAAAGCAAGCGCCGAACATTCTGAGTCGACCGAACAGGTCGTTGCCCGCGTGTCGACGAGGAGCGAGCACGCGTTCAAGACACCTATGGCGGCGGCAAAGACCCCCGCGACGGACAAGAAGATCGCTGGATTCCGAAAATGCATCAAAATGTTCCCCTCATGCGAATGCCGCCCGGCGCGAAGCCGACAGCGGCGCTGGGACCAACCGATCCCTGCGACGACGCGCGCACCGTAAAGTAGATTGCGAAGATCCCGGCAATGGCGGCACCACCCACCAAAACGTCCGACACCACCGCCAAGGTCTTCGTGGAAGAGCTGCGGTCGGCCAGCGACGCGGCGTTGGCGTCGAGCACATCTCGTTCGGCACCCAATTTGCTGCTGCTGCTGCTCAGGGCGAGCCCGCCAAACACCGCCCCACCAACCGCCAACGCACCGGTTCCTCCCCAGAGGATTCCAGGCACGAGCCAATTCGATTCTGCGGTCTGGGGCGCAGGCCCGACGGTCGCCAATGGAACACTCTGTACCTTCCGAGTGGGCGTCACGTCGAGAGTCTTGCTGTCTCCACCCACCACGTCAATCGTCTCGACACGTAGCTCGAAGCCTTCTGCGCGCGATTCCAGCTTGTGGCGTCCGGGATTGACTCGCAACGCCTTCTCTCGTCCCGCCTTCGTGAAGGCCTCACCGTCGATGCTTATTTCAACGTCTAAATTAGGGTAGACTCGAGCTCCAGGGAAGCCACTCGCGCCTTCAGCTTGACAAGCTCCTGGTTAATCTCGGTCTTTCGGTCTGCGGAAACGGCCGCCCCACCGTCCGAGAGAAAAAGCTCGAAACTCTCCAGCGCGCCCACATAGTTCGTGAGCTGGTACTCGCATTGGGCAATATTGTAGAGTACTCGGTAGTCGCGGCCGCTGGCCGCGTACGCCTTGCGAAACTCAGCAAGGGACGAGCGGTAGTCCGCTTCACGGTAGTACTCGACCCCTTTCTTGAACGAAACCTCCGTAGCCGTCTGCGCGAAACAGGGCGCCGAGACCAGAGCGGAAGCGAGAGCCAAGCACGCACTAAGTTGGCGAGTCTTCATTTTTCGATGCCTCGATTGCACTGAGCACCGATGCGGTCCGATGTTCGGACCGAAGGGATGCCCATGTAGTAGAAAGTA
>JAYUKI010000876.1:0-3214 GCA_043764595.1 Myxococcales bacterium
CTTCGTGAAGGTGTTCGTGGAAGAGCGCGAGATGACCGTGATGATCGCGGTCGATCTCTCCGAGAGCCAGCGCTTCGGAACGAGGCGCGCCGAGAAGGCACGTGTCGCATCGGAGGTTGCTGCACTGCTGGCCTTCAGTGCGATTCGAAACAACGATCGCGTGGGCCTCGTGGTCGGAACGAACCGTCTCGAGCGTGTGGTTCCGCCCAAGAAAGGCGAAAAGCACGTCATGCGCGTCGTGCGCGAGATCCTCGGGTTCACGCCCACCTTGCGCGCACCGGCGGGAGGCGATGCGCCTTCGCCCCGAACGCCCAAAGGCGCGCCCATGCTCGGCGCGGCCACCGACTTGAAGGGTCTCCTCGAGGGGCTCACCCTCGTCGCGCGACGCCGAAGCATCGCGTTCGTGGTGAGCGATTTTTTGGCCGAGGGATACGAGCGTGCGCTGGCTCTCGCCGCGGCAAAGCACGACGTCGTCCCCGTGGTGCTCCGGGACATGCGCGACGACGAGCTCCCCGACGTGGGGCTCGCCACCTTCCAGGATCTCGAGACAGGAGAGTCGATCCTCGTCGACACGAGCGCTCCCGAGGTTCGCGCCCACTACAAAAAGGCGAACCTGAAGCTTCGCGCCGCCCGCATCGCCATGTTCCGGAAGCTCGGTCTCGATTCGGTCGAGATCGACACGGGAGGCTCGTTCGTGCGGCCGCTTCGTGACCTCTTTGCGCGGCGCGCTCGGAGGATGACGCGATGAATTCCATGGCACGTCCGCGTCGTTCTCTTCGCGTGCGGCTCGGGTTTTCCGCGCTCTTCGTGGCGTGCACGTGCGCGTCGCCGATGGCGCTCGCGCAGCTGGCGAAAAAACGCTCCGACGCGGGCGTTCCCGATGCCGCCCCCGGCGCTTCGGCTCCGTCGGCCGTGGTCCCAACGCTCGACGCCCAAGCCCCCGAGTCGGTGCACGGCTGCGTGCAGAATCTTGCCAAAGGTGCGGCACGTCCGGTCATCAGCGAAGAGCTTCCGCACCGTGGAACATCCGGGTGGATCTCGACGCTCACGCTCACGATTCGTCACGGGCGGGGCGAGCACGTCCTACCGAACGGCCTCGAGCTCCAACACGGCGGCGAGGCCGAAAAAGAGCTTCGCACGGCAGGTTTTGCATTTCCCGAGCAAGACGGAGGCACGGGCTCGGCGCGCGTCACCGTGCTTCCGGAGGACAAGGACCATCCCGAGATCGTGACCACGGTGCTCGAGATCCCGGTCGTCCTTTTGCCGGAAAAACCTGGCCGGAACGCCCTCGTTCTCCCGCCCCTTCCGGTCGCGGTCGCGCGCGCGAATGGCGATCTCTCGACGGTGTGCACCCACGCACACTCCATCACGGTGGAAGACCCCATCGCGAACGAGCCCGAGGCCGAGCCTCGTCCGAATCCACCACCGCGCGTCCAGCGCGAAGAGTGGCGCGAGGCCAAGCTCTTCGCCATCGTCGTGGCCAGTGCGCTCGTCTTGGGCGTGCTGTTTGGACTTCTCTTCCGTCAGTGGAAGAACCGCCCGCGGCCCGTGCCGCCTCCGCCGCCTCCGCGACCGGCGTGGGAAGTGGCCCTCGAGCGCCTTCACGAGGTCCGGCACGCGGGCTTGCTCGACACCGATCGCAAAGGCGAGTTCTGCGACCGCGTGAGCGATGCGCTTCGCGAGTACGTCGGGACCACCCTCGGCTTCGACGGGCTCGAACGGACGACCGACGAGATCACCGAAGAGCTCCGGAAGAGCTCGATGGCGGACGTCGAGAGGACCCGCGTGCTCGACGTGCTCCGGGAATGCGATCTCGTGAAGTTCGCCAAGTACATGCCCGAGACTTCGGCCTGCGCCGGCATGCTGGATGCCGCCGAAGCCCACGTCCGTCGGACCATGCCGCGGTCCAGCTCCAAAGCCGGAGCGAAACGTGAAGTCGGAGCGAAGGAGCTCGCAACGGAGTTGCTCACGAGCGAGCGCTCGGACGATCCCGCAAGCCATCCAAAGGACCGAGTCGACGTGACGAAGGCCCAACCCGAAGAGTCGACCACGGCAGCTTCCTCGACCGAATCCAAAGTAGAATCGGACACTTCTGCACCGGACGCCGGCTCGAAAAAGGAAGTCGTGAGCGCGACCCAAGACGACGAGGAGCCCTCGTGAGACGCGGACCGCGCATCGCCCTCGTGTTCGTGTCGTGGCTCGTCGTCACGGCGCTGGCCTTGATCGTGCCGATCGTGCTTCGCGGAAAGGCGTGGCTCTCGGTGGTGTGGGAGCACCCGTGGCTCGGGGTGCTCGCGCTCGCGATTCCCCCCGTGGTCTACCTGGCCACGGTAGGCGCCGATCGACGCGTGCCCACGCTCCATCTGCCGACCGTCGCCATGCTCGTCACGGGTCCGCGCGGAGCCCGGGCGCGCTTTCGTGACGTGCCTGGAGTCTTGCGCGGAGCGGCCCTTCTCCTCGGCGTTCTCGCGCTCATGCGCCCGCAGAACGTGCTCCGGGGCGAGAACGCCGAAGAGAGCGGCATCGACATCGTCCTCGTGCTCGACCTCTCGGGGTCGATGCGTGCGCTCATGGATCAAGGCGATGGGCCGCCGAACGTCCCGAACACGACGACCGACAAGGCCACGGCGAAGCGTCAAACGCGCCTCGAGACGGCCAAAGACGTCATCTTGGACTTCGTGTCGCGTCGTAAAACCGACCGAATCGGCGTCGTGGTGTTCGGACGAAGCGCGTTCATCTTGTCGCCGCCGACGCTCGACAAGACGTTGCTCGCGGGCCTCGTGTCCAAGATGGAGCTCGAGCTCATCGACGGCAACGGAACGGCCATCGGCGACGCCGTAGGCACGGCGGTCGCGCGGCTTCGTCGTTCGACTGCGCGCTCCAAGGCCATCATTCTCCTGACCGACGGCGACTCGAATGCGGGCTCGGTCGCGCCAGAGTACGCGTCCCACCTCGCCCAGACCCAGGGAGTGAAGGTCTACACGGTGCAGATCGGCGACGGTGACGAGGTCGACGTCCAAGACGGCGTGGACCTCTTCGGCCAGCCGCACTTCGTACGCACGCACTTCCCGGTGAACCCCGAGCTGCTCCGCAAGATCGCGAAGGACACGGGCGGCGAATCGTACGTCGCGACCGACAAAAAGAGCCTCTCGGTGAGCATGCACACCATCCTCGACACGCTCGAAAAGACGCGGTTCGAGTCCCAGGTGGCGAC
>JAYUKI010000877.1:0-3214 GCA_043764595.1 Myxococcales bacterium
CGTGTGCCCGTGCCGAACCGGAGCATGAGCATGCGGTTCTGACGGTACCGCTCGAAGGCGGCCGCGTGCTCGCGAAAGACGTAGCTTGCGCCGAGCGCCTCGCCGATGACCACACCCGAGACGAACGCGTCCTCGTGGCTCGCGAAGGTGGTGTAGTCGCCGCAGAACCAAACGCGCTCTTTGCCCTGGATCTTATGGAGCGCGAGTCGGGCATTCACGGCCTTTTCGTCCGGAATCATGTGAAAGAACTTTTGCTCTTTCACCACGCCCTCGAAGGGCACCTCGACCTCCTTGGAGAGCACCGAAACCAAGACGGGACCCGGGACGGGCGAGTCGGGGGAAGGCTTGTCGAGGCCCGCCGCGCGCTTCATGTCGTACGTCATCACGCCGTCGAGGGTCGGACCAGGCGTCGGGTTCTCCGAGCGGTAGTGGAAGAAGACTCCCGGATCGTCGCCTCCGAGCACCCGGGGATCCTGGTGCAGGTACGCCACGGCAGGTTCGTAGCGGAACGTGCCAAGAAGTCGCTTTTCGTCGGCACTCGGACTCTCCAGAATCTCGAGGGCCGTTTTTGCGTCGGTGGCGATGACGACTTGGTCGTAGCGGTCCGAGTTTCCCTTGTCGTCGCGGACGGTGACGCCCTGGTTTCCGCGGACCACCGAGGTAACCTTGGTGCCGAGGAATTGGCGCGCCTGAAAGCTCCGGGTGAGGCGCGAAATGTAGTCGCGCGTGCCGCCGTCGATCGTGCGCCACGTGGTCGGGCTGAAGAACGAAATGGTCCCGTAGCGGAACATCATCGAGAGCGACCACGCCGGCGTGTCGAGCAGGCTGTCCCGCGTGACCAAAAACAAGGACAGGAGCGGGCAGAGGCCTTTGGCAACGAACTCCTCGCCATACCCGCCCGAGTGTGGAACACCAGGAACGGCCCCATTCAAGAAGTACGAAATGGGCTTCGTTTGCATGGCCAGTGGCAGCGCTGCGACCTCGAACATCATGAGCTCGAAGCGGCTTGCCTGGTCCTCCATACGAAGGAAAAGATCTCCTTGGCGAAGCGACGAATCCGTTCCCCACGACTCGCGCGCCGTGCCGTCTTCGGTCGGAAACGAGACGAGCAGCGTGGCTCCGGCCGCACTCGTGCGGACTCCGTACCTTTGGAACATGCAATAGAGGTTCGGGTAAGCCCAGGGGAGCGTGATCATGACTCCCATGTCGACGAATTTGTCGCTCCCCGGAAATGGATGGGCGAACGCGTGGCCACCCAGAGCCTCCCCCGCTTCGTAGATCGTGACGTCGTGCTTTTGGGAGAGCATCCACGCCGCGCCGAGCCCCGCCGCACCCGCTCCCACCACCGCGATTTTTTCGCGCCTTCCAAGTGCCATTGGGCGAATGTAGAGTCTTCCGCATGCCTGCACAATCGTGGCGAAGAGGGGAAAGGCTTCACCCATGACAAAAGCATTCCGACGTGTGCGTGAGCGAAAGCGGGGCGTCTTGTCCGATCGCGTGCTTCGCTCCGAAGGTGTCGAAATCGTTCGCGACGAGCTTCTCGCGGAGCGGGATCGTTTGCCTGGCGAGCGCGTCGACGAAGCCGAGGTGCGCAGCTACGGCGAGGTCGAGCGTTGCCACGCCCAAATCCACACGCCAGAGACGGTCCATGAGCTTCGTTCGCTCGTGAAACGGCTCGCCAAAGAGGGGCGGAAAGTCACGTTTCGCGCCGGCGGGTGTTCTTTGGACGGTCAATCGCTCAACGAAGACGTGGTCGTCTTCGTGGACGAGCTAAATTCCATTTCGGTCGACGACCATCCGGAGCGTCCCACGGTGACCGTCGGTCCCGGAGCCACGTGGGGAGACATGGTCCGCGCGCTCGAGCCACGTGGTCTCGTTCCCTACATCACGGTGACGGCAAGTCGCGCTACGGCCGGCGGAACGGCCTCGGTCGATGGGGTGTCGCGCTTTACGTCTTCGCTGGGCAAGGAGTCGACGTTCATCGAGAAACTGACGCTTCTCACCGTGGACGGAACCCTCCACGAGCTCCGCCGCGATTCTACGGACGATTTCGAGAGAGCCCTCTTCCGCGGCGCCATTGGCGGCTTCGGCTACTTGGGCGTGATCGTCAGTCTGACGTACGCGGTCTTGCGACCCAAGGCCGAAGGCGACCCGCGGGCACGCCTTCGTGTTCGCACGCGCGTGCGAAAGTCGGAGAGCTTCGACACCTTCGCCGATCCTGGAAAGGGCGTTTCGCCTCCGCTGCCCGGGCCGCCAGCGAGCCAAAAACGCAAAGGCGCATGCCGAACGATCGCCCGGGGATTCCACGGGCGGTTCTCCGCTCTCGTGGGGGAAAATAAGGAGCGCGCGCTCGGGACGTTTCCGGAAAATCCCGTGGCGTTCTACGGCGTGGTGTGTCCGGGAGACAGGCCAAAAGGGCTCGCCTTCGAGTCGACCTACGTGCGCACCGAAGAGACGAATCCCATGCTCCAGCACAGGCCCGACCACACCTTCCGACCTCTCGCCGAGTGGGTCGCGCGTTGGGGGCCGACCAGCGAGCTCTTCTGGTGGGGCACGTTCCTCATGTTCCAGGAAGGTGTAGACTACATCGACGAGCTCTTCGGCTACACGTTCTTCATGGACGGAAACGCGCGCACTCACGCGCTCGAGCGGCGTCTCGGATTGCGCACGTACACTCTCCAGCAGACCTACGTCATTCCGTTCGCCGAAGATTCTCTCGAGACGTTCCTCGAGCGTGTGCTCGCCTTTTTCGACGAGCGTGGCCTCGTGCCCATTCTCTTCGACGTGCTCTTCGTGCCTTCGGACGACGTGCTTCTCTCGGCGAGCCGTGGCCTCGATGGCTTCGCCGTCACGGTGGCGTTCGAGACCATGAAGGACTCCGAGCTTCCCCCTCGGATGGCCGCGCTGCGGGATCTCTCGAGAATTTGCCTGTCGGTCGGAGGTCGCGTTCACGTCGGAAAGACCGTGTGCGCGGACGTGGACGTGCTTCGCACGATGTATGGCGACGCTCTCGAGGCCTTTCGGCTTCTGAAAGACGTGGTGGATCCGAACCGCGTGCTTCGAAACGAGTTCCTCGAGCGCGTGTTTCCGGAGCTCTTGGTGCCAACGGGCCCCTAAGGGCCCGCTCAGAAATAACTTGCCCATCTCGCCGGTCCCGCGCGCCGGATGCGGCGTTGCGGCTCCTCGAAATACAGCAGTATTCGTCGTCGCCGCG
>JAYUKI010000878.1:0-11132 GCA_043764595.1 Myxococcales bacterium
GGCGCATTCGCCTGCAGTCCGCCCGTGATCATCACCATCGCCGGGAGCGGGGATGGTGGGGGCAGGTGGGCGTCGAAGTCGAGCTCGTCCATGCTCGGAACCAACGCGGGCACGGACGCGCCATCGTATTTGGTGAGCTCGAGTCGGAGTCGATTGATCTCGGCGTGCAGACTGGCCACCTCGAAGCGGAGCCGGTCGCGCTCGGCCAGCACGGCGCCGACATCCAGAGGCTCGCTGGGAGCGGGAAGCGTGCGCCTTACGGTCGCACTTGGCTCGAAGGGCTTCATCAAAGGCTCCCCGCGCGCTGACCGAATTCGTGGCGTGAAGCAGGGCTCGTGAGGGAGCTCGAGACGGAGCGGGACCTCTCGATTCCACGACGCAATCGACCTCGGACACGCTCGACGAGAGCCGGGGAGGTCGCACCGTCATCGGCGAAAAAGAGGAGACCGTGCTCTGCGTCGTCGGAGACTGCCGACCAACGAAGCTTGCCGCCGCCTTGGAGCGTCACGTCCACGCAGGCCGTACCAATTGAGCGGAGGGTTCTCGCGACGTGCGTTTGAAACACTTCACAGGCCTCGAAGACATCGGCGCGGATGCCTTCATTCGGTCCATCGACCGATGCGGAGTAGACGAGCCTCCCCTTGCACCCGAGCACGAGCCCACGGAGGCCTGCGCGAGCGAACTCGACCTCGAGATCGCGAAAAACTTCGGATTCTACAGCTTCGTCGCGCACGCGATCCGATGTGTTCCTCCATTGAGCCGGCGGTCTCCCGTTGGGTTCCCAACCCGCTCCTGCCGCGACTTGCGCCACCGCGTCCATAGCGAATGGGTTCACGGGGCGGCTCGTGCTGCGTACGAGCAAGTAGCTGCCAGCCGCTCGCCCGACGAGGGCACGCGCCGTCACGTGGTTCGCGTCGAGGGTTTCCAAGTGAATTTCGTCGACCCCCGCTCCCGCTGCCGCGAGCGCTCGAATCAGGGTCTGCACGGGCACCGTCAAGGCGGCCAGGCGTATGGACTCGACGTTCGTTTCGCGAGTCAGCGAAAGGCCGGAGCCGTCGGCGATGACGGCGTCGTCGACGAAGGCCATCCCCTGCAGGAGAGAGAGCAGCTCCTCGTGCTCTGCGGGAGCCATGCGATCGCGGAAGATCGAGCGGTCGGCGAGCTCTCGAGGCGCAAGACACAGTGCGCGGAGACGGGCGGCCTCGGAAAGGAGGTCGCGAAGGCGTCCGTCGTAGCTCGCACGGTCGGCCATGTTTTTGTCGTGGATGTGCTCGAGCTCTCGCGAGGCGGCCCGCCTTACGCGTCGTGAGCCGAGCGCGAACGCAAGCGCGGCTGTTCCCGCGCTCGAGACCAGAGTCACGAGTGGCCAGAGCGAGGTCGGGTCGTTCATGCGGTAGCTCCCTCTCGTAGGCGCGCAGCCAGCCAGAGGCTGTCCGAGCGAAGTGAGCCGAGCGAAGCCTCCCGCGTGCCAATCACCACGACGCTGCGGAACCCATCGACGTCCGCGACCGCGAACGAGGCTTCGCGTCCCTCGACGAGCGTGGAGGCAAGCTCGCCACAACCGAGCTCGGCTGCGGCGCGGTCGAGCAAGTCGCGAAGCGGCACGGTGATGGCGACCGCGGCGCGTAACATCTCGGGTGAGGTGGTTTCGGAGGCGTGAACCGTGCCGTCGCCGTCGACGACCATGACTCCGAGAACATCGGGATTTCCACGACCCACGGACTCGGTGAGACGATGACTATCGGACATGGGGGCCATTCCTTCTTCTGCATCCGTTGACGTCATGTCGATAGAAGGGGAGACAAGTAGGCCGCCTCTCTTCCAACGTCAGTGGGAACGGTGTTGAGATGCATGGACGCTAGAATGGGTTGCCGAGCTCGAGTTTCGTGCGGGCCGTCCGCTCGCGGTGCCTCGCGAATCCCGCCCAATTTCGGGCTACCTTGTCCCGCCTGGCACCGGACGTCCGTCCGCGACGGTCGCACCACGGCCGTGCTCGCGTCTTGTCGGTCGGCGCAGCTTTACGGCAGCGTGAACGATATCCTTGCGACTTGCGTGTCCCCTCGTACTTCGACACCGTGGCACGATCGAAGGCGTCGACGTGGCAGCTGACCTGGTCGTCGTGCAGCTCGAAGGGAGCGTCGATCGTGACCTGCGACTGTACCTGCGGGGTTGAACGTCGCGCGAACGAACGCGTGGCCGCGCCGAGTCTCGCGCAATCCACGAGCGACACGGAATGGAGCGCGTCTTCCGCGTCTTCCTCGTTGTAAGGCATGCCCGAGCTTGCGCGGCCGGCCCGTGTCGGATGCGAAGGAAGCCCTATGTAGCTTGCCGTGTGCACGCCGAATGGAGTGTCCTTCGGGTAACGAACCTCGTGGAGCGCCACGTCCATGGCCAGGCCAGAAGCGGCTAGACCGACCGACCGGCAGGATTGCTCGGCACCCACACAAGGCGAAGAGCGTGAATACACAAAGGGCGGCGCGCATCGTCGGCCCTGGTGCAGGGATCGCGCCAGTCCTCCATCCGGTCCGCAAGGTAGCTTTTGCTCTTGGCCGGCCCGAGCACGAAGCAGCCACGGGCGTCACGTCGAATGCAGATGGTCTCGTCACCCGCGTAGACGCGGCTTGCGCGCGTCCCACTTGACTGTCCCGTTCGGCCCTGGACCTTGCGCCGTGTCGAACGCTCGCTAGCGGGTTACTCGGCCTTCGACGTGTGCCGGCGTGCACTCGAGGTACAATCGGCGTCGTGACCGAGTCCGTCCATCGCCAGCGGCTCTACGTGATCCCCGCCACGCAGGCTCCTACCGCCATCGTCCTCTTCCGCAAGAGCTCGTGGTGGATTCTCGCAGGCTGGGATCTCGCCACGCCGAGCGTCACGGAAGGCTCGGCGTTCAAAGGAAAGCTCTACCCGAGGCGGTGTGACCTTTCGCCGGACGGGAGGCTCTTTTCGTACTTCGCTTTGAAGGGCAAAGGTGGGGAGTTTCTAGGCCAATCGGGACTCAAGACGTACCATGCGGTCAGCCGCTCCCCGTGGCTCTTCGCGCTGGCGGCGTGGCCCGAATCCGGCACGTACACGCGTGGCCAGCACTTCGTCGCAGCGCCCGAAGCGGGGCCCGTTCCCCAAGCCATGCATGGCGATGCGACCCCGCTGTCCAAACTCCATCTTGGCCTCGCGCGGACACTTCCCGCAGCCTATGCCGCCGAGCGAAGGCGTGGTTGGGTCGAGGCTGCGGACTGTCCGGCTCGAGGTCCAAACGACATGTGGGACGAACGACGTCGGGTGGTGCTCGAGAAATCTCGGCCCCACGGGGGCGAGATCCTTCGCCTCGAAGACGACGGTCTCGTCGATTCGGCTCTAGGGTTCGACAACCGCCGCCCGCGATACCGATGGTCGCGGGGCAAGGAGTCCGTCTACCTGGAAGGCGCGGATTGGTGCGACTGGGATCCTTTCGGAAGGCTTCTTGTGGCAGGCGACGAATGCCTGCGCATTTTGGATGGATCGTCGCGAATGGAGCTTTGGTCGAAGGACCTTTCGTCCCTCGTGCCGAATCCTAGGGCCGCACCGGATTGGGCCCATACGTGGTTGGATCTACCGCGAAAACATGTGCGCTCTCGGGCCCGATAGGATTGAACGGACGACCTCGGAGGCGGGACCCTCGCGGTGCACCGACGCCTGATCGTCCGAGTCCAAAGTCACCCGAATGGGCGGGGCCCCTCGTGGCGATCCACGACGATAGACGAAACAGCTTTCGAAAACAGGATGGCTTAGCGATACCCTTTGGGTCGTGACGGTCTTCTCCCGTTCCGCGAGGGAAATCTGCGCAACGAGGCGCTCGACGTCGCGGCTTGGCAACGTTTCGACATGGCGTTTGCCGTAGCGCATTTTCACGGCCAGACCTCGCTCGACAGGAGAGTGCCGTATTCGATCACGAAAGAGGTAAGCGTCTCCGCGCGCATCGACGATCAGCCCTACCGACACTCCCAAGTACGGATTCGAGAAGTGGCATTCGGCAAGGAAATCGGCGCTCGTCGCGATGGTCTTCGGCAAGACCCGATTCGAATCGGCCGGCGCCGAGCCTTCGGAAGGCTCTCGCTCGCAGATGACCTCGATCCTCTCGAGCCGAGCCACGTTTGGCTCGTCGAGGTCAGCATTGGGCTCGACGAAGAATACGTTCACGACCGGGTCGATGCATGTGCCGTCGCGAGGCGGTGCGTCTTGGTAAAGAGTCACTCCGACAACGGCCTTCGATTCGCGACCCTGGCCGTACGAGGCATGGTGGACGAGCATCCGATCGAGCTTCGGCAAGCCCTCGAGCTCGGCGATCTTCGTGGCCATGACCTTTCCCGAGACTCCCGGGCTTCCGACCAGGCGCCTTTCTGTCCCGACGTATTCGATACGAATTCCGCTTGCGTTGCGAGTGACCACCGAGGGGACAGGATGACCCTCCGAAGCGAGCCATCGAACCAAACGATCGGGGGGCATCGGTCCACGCAGTCTGCGTTCCATGGGCCACGGCATCGAACGGAGCGCTTCGAGTTTTTCCTCCGCGTTCGGCTCGCTCGGGCAAACAAATACGAACTCTCCCGGGACCGCGAAGGTCTCTGGGCCGACGTCGAAGGTATCCAGACGAACCGCCGCGACGAGACCCGGGCAACCCTCGGCGTGCACGTACCTCGCGACGAAGCGATCGTGCGCCTCGAGCATCGTTGGTTCGCTCGGCCCGAGACGGCCATATCCGAGGCTCGGAAGCACGGTGGCGTACCACGCAAGCACGACTGGCTCGATGGCGGCCGAGTAGAAGAGCCGTTTGCTCACGTCGATGACGGGAAGGATGTGCGAGATCCGTCCGCGTGAGTCCAGATCGAGCTCGTGGGTATAGACGCCGCTCGCTGCGAGAATGGCCTTTTGCATGGCCAGTTCGTCTGGTTCTGACGGTGAAGGAGGCGCAAGACGCACACTCGGAGCCACCTCCGGTGGAGGTGACGGAAACACGACGGGGCCGCACCCCGACATCACGATTGCCAAGACGGCAAAACCTCGGATGCCGCCATTCGTGCGTTCCGCGGGCGGGACCTGATCTTCGGCTTGCCCATTCGTGCGACCATCGAGTCCCCGCATGGGTTGGAGCGTAGGCCAAACGCGCCCGGGTTGTTGGGCGGCAAATGGCGAACGGCACCGAGTCTGGTTCGTCCCTAGCAGGGCGCATCCGAGCCGCGAGTCGTCGTTCCCGATGGGCGGATGGCGGCGTATGCTGATCGTCGCCTATGGCGAGCTCCCCCAAAGCCCATCCCTCGTTTCTCCTTCTCTCGTGTCTTTCGGTATCGGCAGGGCTCGTCTGATGGGGGCTCGCGAAGACGTGGCGCGCCTCGTCGCGGAGGCCTTGGCTCAGGCGAAGCGTGACGCGAAGGGCGCCGTGAAGACCCTGGAAGCCGCCCTTGCGCTCGCGAACGGAACGGGCATTCCCGACGACGCGGCGGTCGTGTGCGAGCACCTCGCGCGCCTTCATCTTCGGCGCGAAAAAGCTCGAGCTCTCCACTATGCGCGCCGGGCAGTGAGGCTCGTCCCAGAAGAGAAAAGCGCCCACGCCACTCTCGCCAAAACGTGCGAGCTGATTGCCGCGCAGACGAATTCGGAGACCAAGGGCCGAAGGGCGCAAACCCTGTATGGCGTAGTCGCGACCAGCTTCAAGAAGGCGGCGAGCATGACAAAGGATCCCGAGGACAAGCGGTGGCTCCTCGAGCTCGCGCACGACGCTTCGGTGGCTGCAAAAGCGCTGTCTCGATAGGCCAACCTCGCGCGTCCGAAGGGACGAGCGCAGATGTCCGTTTGCGGGGAAAATGAAGCTCGCTTCGTTATTCGGGGGCGGACAAAACCGTCGACCCCGGGGCGCCTCCCGACGCGCCGGTGTCGAGCACGAGCATCGTGACCAGCGACGGTCCGTTGCCGCCCGCGTTCGTCAGGTGAACACGGTAACTGTGGTTCGGGACGACTGTGTTCAGGACGACGATGGCGCTCGCGTCGGGGCCGTCGTCTTTGCCTACGAACTGGGAGGTCGTGAGGTCCTCGACGCCGAGGTCGATGTTGCTCGCGTGGGCGTCGGCACCGGCGATGACGATCGTCGGGCTCTTGACGAGGTTCAGGCCCGCGAAGCTCGTCTTCTCTTTCGGCTTCAACACCGTCGCGTAAAAGGACCAATTGTTCGACTCGTGGAACGAGAGTCCGCCTCGCTGCTGGATTTGCGGGGACTGCGAGATGCGAGCGGCGCCGGCGAGGACCTTGGAGATCGACTGCACGATGGTGTCGCGCGGCACGTTGTAGCCCCCCGACCGCATCGAGGCGACCGCCACGAAATTGCCTCCCATGCGCGAGCGCGTGAGGACGAGGCGAATCTCGTGCATGCCAGTTGCCCTCGGGCGAAACTTCACCACGGGCGTCGGATCGTTGCTGATGTCCGCAGCTACGGGCAGGCCGTTCGCGTCGAGCACGGCCAGATCGACGTCCAGGGTGCCCGATGAGCCGCCGCCAAGGAGCACGTACTCGTAGTCCTTGGAGAACGTCTGGCGCATCTTCACGGTCTGTCCAGCGCGGACATAGGCCCCGAGAATCGACGACCCTTCGACGCTGAATCCGAACGGCGAACCGGTCTGGAGCTTCTGTGCGGCGCTAGCAACGAGGCCAACGGCCTCCCCCATGTACTTCCCTGGGACCCACTCGCGGTTCGCGGCAGGTGCTGCGGGCGTGGCTGGGGCGGGCGAAGGCGTGGCCGGTTGCGGGGCGGGTGGAGGCGACTTGGGCGTCGTGGTCCCGCTCTCTTGCTCCGAGAGTGCCGCCGCGAACCCCCCCACCTTTGGAGGCTCGCTCGTCGGCTTGTTCGAGCCAGAGCTCGACGAGTCGTCTGGAATGCGCGCCGGCGTGCGTGAAATGGAGCTACCAGAGGATGCGGGCGGCACGCTGGTGCCCCCACACCCTGCGATGAGCCCGAGGGTCACGAGGCACGAAAGAGTGGCGGGCGTGGGCAAGCGCATCCTTTCATGGTCACCCGCAGGTCCCTTTCAATGCAAGCCCTGTGGACTCGCCCCCCGGCGTTTCCTGGGACGGCAGCCTACGCGTTGCGTCGTGCAGCGCGGATCTTGGTGCTCGAGACGCACGTCATTCCAATGTCCGGTACTCCCGCGCGAGTGATCCGCCCTGGTCGGACGAAAGCGCCTCCCGACAGTGACGGATCAAAGTCTCGAGCCGCTCCGGAATGGCTTCGGCCATTGGGCATGAGGCTTTGACGTGAAGGTAGCCATCGGACTCGAAAAAGCGTGCGGAAGGCTTCGACGCATTGGCTGCTTTGACTCGTGCCATGAGCTTGTTCAGGTTCACGTCGGTGTTCGTTTTGCAGAGTGTTCCCACCACTCGAACGTCGTCGTGGAGCCCGGCTTGGAAGGCGAATCCATCGAGCTCGAACCGGTACCATCCGCGACCTTCGCGGCACTTCTTCGGGTCCTGTCCGAGCTTCACCAGAACCGACTCGAGCGCGACGACGATCTTCGCTTCCTCCGCGCCGAGCGGCAGCTCGGGCACGACTGGCGAAACATAGGGCGTAAAGGGCAGGCCGAGGGCTTTCTGCACTTCGCCAGGGAATGTCGGGTTGAGAGCCTCGAGGAGGCTCATCAGCGGCGCGATGGACTCGGGCCCGAGCACCCGATGCCCTGCGAAGGCCAGAAACTGCGCTGCGGCCGAGTTGGATATCCCGGCTTTCCACATCCGTTCATGATCGCGCAGGAGTGGGACGACCGCGGCCATCGCCTCGGGGGTTGCTGGCGCTACGGTGTCATCCGCCTCCTCGCGAATGCCCGAGAGGATCATGGCCATGAGGAGCTCTTCGACTTCGCGGTTCCAGGGCAGATCGACCTTGTCTTGCGCGGCTCGCGTCGGAAGATAGGGCAAACGCGCACACACGCTCGCTCGATTGATTCCCGCCGCGTCCAACATGGCAAACAGTTGGCGCACGTCGTGCGTAGTGGTGGGTACGAGCGGCTTCAGCACGTCGTCGTAGTTGCCACCGCCTAGGACCGACACGCTGGTCACGCCGACGCTCGCGAGGGTTGCCTTGCCGCCGTTCTGGAGCGCGGAGGCAAGAAGGTGTGCGACGAGATCGGCCCGACCGCGAAGGTCCACCTTCGGCTCGATGCGCTTGCCGCTCCGGACGACGCCACGCCACGCCACGTCGATCCCGCGGCGCGCCATGGCCTCCCGAATCGGGCGGAGCATCGACGATGCTGCCTTGTACATGGGCTCGTCCGCGGCCTTGTGCTTGCGCGACAGCTCCGGTTTGCCCTTTTTTGGCGGTGCAAAATCGAGCAATGAGACGCCGTGCCACGGCAAAAAAAGCCTTCGCCCAGAAACGCGAAGAAGGCGTCCCTGTCCGGCGTGCTCGTCCGGAAGAGCGAACGTTTCGGTCGGTTGCCCGAGCTCGACTCCGCAGCACACCGTTCCCGCATCGGGTTGCCACCAAACGAGATCGTCGTGAACCCAAGGCCCTGCGACGGCGTGCGTATGGGCGGTCGTATCGGAACCGTCGTCGTGCACTTCGCAAAGCCAAGCGACGTCGTTCACGAGATCACGGTCGGTCAGCACGACGGACGACTTGCGTCGGAAGGCATCGGCGTCGCCGTAAGGCAACCGCTCGACCGGGCGGCACCAAACCACGCGCCCTCGGCCGTCCGTTTCGCGCGTGACGAGCGCTGCGAAAGGCTGTTTCTCGGCGCACCCAAGAACGACGAGCGAGCCGTCCAAAAAGACATTGTACGCAAGACCCGCGAAGGAAAGGCGTCGTCGGAGGGTGCCACCCAGCAGCAGTGCGGCACCCTCGGGGACGAGCGCGAGTGCCTCGTCATGCACGTTCACCGACCCCTCGTCGTACGCCACCACCAGGTCCGGGCCTCCAAGGGGATCAGGGCTAGTGTGACCGCTCCGGCGCTGACCGGTGTCAACCGGGGAGACCTTCTTCAGCGCCACGGGATCGACGTCGGTGGACGAGTCGAGCCACACGTGGCCGTTCGGACGCAGCACGACCGGCTTCGTCTCGTTCGGGCGATCGAGGCCAGCGTCGGTTTTGATCTTGTCGCCGGGAGAGGCGATTCGCGTCACGCCCTGCCAATCGGCGAAGAGGAACCAACTGCCGTCGCGCGCCGAGATTTGCCGATTGTCCATTGAAAGGCCTCCGTGCCCTGGGTGCGAAGCTCATACTTTCGCCCCGTTGGAATCTTCCCGTCGTCGCCGGTCTCCAACGAGTCTCGATTCCGAGCCCACGAGTAGAACCGAGATTCCTTCGCGGAAGGGCAAAAAACGGCCGGAACGGCGCGCCAGGGCTTCGAGCGTGGACAGGAGCATCCAAGGGCAGCGTTCCATTCGGAAAGGGTCACCACGGCGTGACTGCGATTCGACGCCGAGCGCTCGCCCGAAGCCTTTTGGCGGGTGGTGCACATGGTTCCTGGGAAAGCGATCCTGGCCAGCCTATCTTGGCGCGATGCAACGCTCCATTCGCGCAGCCTTCCAAAACGCCTCGCGCAGCGCCCAGCTCGCACCACTGCTGTTCGTCGTGGCGTGCGTTCCGGCGCCGGCGCCGCGAGTGCCCACCAAACGAAGCGCGGAAGAAATCGCGCGCGTCGCTGTGGCGAGTGCCAACTTGGACGCCTGCGCGCTCGAGCCTGGAAAGGAGAGGGCGGTCGAGATTGTTGCGACCTTCAATCGTGAAGGGCGCATCGACTCCCTCGCGATTCAACGCGACAAGGACGATGGGGCGACCTTGGAAGAACCGCTTCGCGCTTGCATGATGCAGGCGGTGAAGGCGGTGACGGTCGCGCCGTTCGATTCCTGGCAGGGCACAGTCGAGGTGCGCACGACGGTAAAGGGAACGGCAAGCGGCCAGGCAGGCTGGATCTTCAACCGAGGCGCAACGGCGTCTGCATTGGGCGGAGTGGATCTGTCGGCCTGCGCGCCACTCGGCGGAGCGGGGAACAGCCACATCCTGCTGGAGTTTCTACCTACGGGCCTCGTTCGCAATGCGCATGTGGACTCGGGACCTGCCGAAGGGAGCTCCGCGGCCGCCTGTATCGAAGCAGCGTTCTCGAAAGTACGAATCCCGCCGTTCGTGAGCGACGGAGGCAAGGCGCTAAAGGTCGGCAACCAGTTCAGTCTCTGACACCAACTGAAAGGCCGCGCGAGCTTGTCGCTATTCCAGGCCTTCGAGCATGGACGCGAGCATCCAATAGGTCATTCCCCAGAGCACTCGCTGACCCGGATCGAGCCTGTAGCAGGGCATCTCGTGGACCTTTCCGTGCCACTCGAAGGAGTGCGTTCCATGGCCCTCTTTGGCTAGGAGCCAGGGCAGGGGCACCCACAAGGTGTCGGCCACTTCGCTCGGATCGAGGTGCAGCTCGACGTCGTTTCGAAGGGCGAACACGTACGGAGTAACGACGAGCGCGTTTCGGCTCTCCCGGGCTGGGGCACGAACGTCCGGGAGCCTCGCGACGAGCGATTCGGGATCGAGTGAAATGCCCACTTCTTCGTGGGTCTCGCGAATCACCGTGGCCAGGAGGTTGGGATCCACCGGGTCCATTCGACCGCCAGGAAATGCGATGTGTCCCGACCACGGATCGTGCGGATGCTCGGCCCGCTGGATAAAAAAGAGCTCCGTGCGCCCTTCGTGCTCGCGCAGGATCACGGCGACAGCGGCCCGAGGCGAGTCGTCCTCGGCCACATGCGTCTCCGCGGAGTGCCGCACGGCGAGTGTTTCGAGGATTCGATCGAGCGTGCTCACCACGGTAACCTAGGGCCTCCGGGCGCGTTCGTCACCCCGAGGGAATGCAGACTTGGTGGGCCTCGTGGCGAGGCTCGCTAATACATGCGGGGAGGCGGGGCGTCGGGGAACTTGTCGTCCGGAGGGGTCGACCGAGCACCTCCGATGGCGCCGAAAATGAAGCCCAGAATGGTGGCTCCAATGAGGAATCCAGGCTTGTCGGTGATGGCGTACGCGACCGAGCCAACGAGGGTCCCCACCAAGCTGCCTAGGCCACCGATGCTCGTCGTTCGAAGCGCCGTTCGAGCCCGGAGCTTGGCGCGAGCGGCGTAGACCTCGCGCTCCA
>JAYUKI010000879.1:0-3208 GCA_043764595.1 Myxococcales bacterium
GGAGGGCGCGATGGAGCTCGTCCTCGACGGTCGAAGCACGGCTTCACTCGAGCGCATCAAAGGCGCTGAGGTCCGCCTTCGGTACACCGTTGCCGCGTCGCAAGCAGGAGACGCCAAGCGCGCTGCGTCGAAGGCACGAGACCACATGCTCGCAGATGGCGCCCTGTCCGTGAAGGTCGAGGCTGTCGTCGACGCCGTCACACGGGCTCGAGCTCCCGAGGTGACCAAGGCTGGCACGATCGCGGAGAAGCTCGAGGTGCTCTGGAAGCTCCGCGGGAATGCTCCTTCGGATGGCGCAAGGGATCGAATCATCGCGAAGCTTGGGAGCTTGAGCCATGGGTGAGCTGGATGTCCAAGGAAACGCCCTCGGAACGGACGCACTGGCCATGATGTGGCATTGCGTCGGACACATGAAACGCAACGGACGGATCGCGGTCGAGCCATCCCGGGCGGTGCGCAAGTGAGCGCAACGCTGGCCGAGCGGGCGTACATCCACGACCTGATGGAGACCCATGGCGGCGACCTCACGATCGCCGCAATCTCGAAGCTCTGCACGAAGCACCCAAACAACACATGGGGCGAGCCCATGGCGCTCGGAGACCGCCTCCCGATGGTGGTCGACGACCTCTGCGCGAGCGGCGACGCAGAGCACACGGGAGGCCGTGGAGAGCGCCGCGCTTTCCGCGCTGTTTCCCGAGGAAAACGGTAAACGGCGATCCGCACGTCGTTTCCGTTTGCGCGCAAGGTTCACCCGAGTTACTAATTCACCTGGGCGACGCACTTACCTCACCGGACCGCGGGTCACTCCTCCCCGCGTCGACGCTGTCTGCCTGGCAGCGCTGGTGAGTCTCCAGGCAGGGATACCACGAAGCACATTGGGTGCAGCCGCATGCGCGCGGAAGGCCAGGTTCGACTCTTGGGCGTGGCTCGAAGGAACGGGGCACCATGAAGTTCGACTCGATCAGGATTCGCGACATCCACCCATTCGCCAGCGTCGACCTCGACCTTGCGGCGATCCCGGGCACCGTGGTGGCCATCACCGGCCCGAACGGCGCAGGCAAGACCACGCTCTGCGAGCTCCTCGCGGCGGGTCTCTACCGTGCGACGCCGACGAGAGGAAGCCTGGGCGACCTCGCTCGAGGGCGCAAATCTACACTGGAAGTTGGGTTCACCAACGGCGCAAGCCACACGCTTCGGCACGTCATCGACTCGGAGTCCGGCAAGGGCGAGTCTTTCGTGTTCGACGCATCGGGCGCCACGTGCCTGAACGACACCAAGCTCCGATCCTTCGACGCTTGGGCCGCCTCGCACCTGCCGACGTCGGAAGTGCTCTACGCGTCGACCTTCGGCGTCCAGGGCAGCGGAGGCTTTCTGGAGATGACCTCCGGCGACCGCAAGGGTGTCCTACTTCGTGCTCTTGGCATTGAGCGCCTGGAGGCCATGTCGAAGGAAGCTCGTGAGCGAGCCTCCGAGGCAAACGGAGTCCTGGCAACCGCCGAAGGCAAGCGTGCCTCGCTCGCGGGCCGGATTGTCTCTGTAGCTGCGGCAAAGATGTTGCTCGACGAGGCCTCGGCCCTCGTTGCCTCGCGCAACGCTGCGCGGCTTCAGGTGGCTTCGGCGCTCGAAGACCTGAAGCTGCTCTCGACCAGCGAGCTCGAGCGGGCTGCGGAAGCTCGGCGCGTCGAGGCCGAACGTGCCGACCTCGACGGGCGCCTGTTCGCGGCTCAGGACTCACTGGAGGCGACGCGAACCCGCATTGCGAACAACCAGCGCCTCGTGGGCGACCGGGCTCGCATCGAGGGTGCCATTGCCAGGGTCGAGGAAATCCGCGCGGCTCAGGCAGTTGTGCGAGCCCAGGAAGCGAAGCTCGAAGCCGAACGCGCCGTGCACACGCAAGCCGTGGTGACTGCGGTTGCTGCCGAGAGCGCCGCGAACACGCGAGCCATTCAGGCTACCGCTGCGCTCGCAAAGGCCAAGTCGGCTCGAAGCCAGATCAATGGAGCGATCGAACTCGCCAAAGAAGTTGAAGACCGTTGGGCAACGGTGGAAGCGCACCGACTTCGCGAGGAGGGACTCCACACCCTCCGCGCCGCAGCCGAGCAAGAGGTTCGCGAGACTCGCGCCATCCTCGACACGGGCGTCAACGGTCGGATCGTGGCGCTCCGAACTGGCGTCAAGCTCGTCGCATCTGTCGCCTACGCCGGCGCAGACCATGCCGCTGACATGGTCCTCAGCGACGACGACAAGCGCCAGGCTGCGCTCTCCGAAGCGCAGCAAAACCTGCCGGCACTCGAGGCTAAGCCCGCCCAGGTTGACGTTCAGATCCGCGCCGAACGTGCATTGCTCGGGCTCGCGCAGTTGTCGCTTTCGGCTGCCGAGTCGGCGGCAGCCATCGCCGCCAAGGCTCCCGAGCTCGACGCTGCGATCGTCGAGGCTGAAGCCGCGCTCACGCTCGCCGAGACGGCCCAGGCCGAGGCGTGCGCTGCGCGGCGAGAGGTCGAGCGACGCGACCCGAACGACATGGCGGCGGTTCGCGAAGCGCTCTCGCGCCTTTCCAAGGAGGCCGCCAGCCTCGAATCGACCGTCGCGCTTCACCCGAAGCTCCTCGCCGCCGAAGAGCGCATCGTGGAGCTCTCCACGCAGGAGGCGACCCTCGCTGCCGACATTGCCGCGCTCACCGCTCGCATTGGGGCCCTCCCCGCGGTGGGAAGCTCGGACGAGCCCGCGATTCGCAAGCGTCTCGACGAAGCTCAGGTAGCGCTCGACAAGGTCGAGTCCGACTTCAACGGAGCGACTGCCGAGCACGCGACTCGCAAGTTCGCGCTAGCCACGGCCGAGCGCGACGAGGAGGCCATGCGAGCCATTGAGCTCGAAGTCCAGGCGGCCGCGGCCGAGGTCTCGGAATGGCGCCGCCTTGGCGACGACCTTGGGCGCGACGGGCTTCAGGCGCTCGAAATCGACGCCGCTGGGCCCGAGCTCACCGCGACAGTGAACGAGCTTCTCCGCGCATCCTCCGGCTCGCGCTGGACGGTGTCCATCGAGATGGAGCGGCAACTGGCCAATGGCAAAGCGGCTGAGGGCTGCGAGGTCAACGTGACCGACAACGAGAGCGGAGCTTCGGTGGAAGCCGCGCGCCTGTCGGGTGGGCAAAAGGTCATCATCGGCAATGCCGTGTCTCTCGCGCTGGCGCTCCTCGCCTGTCGCAGGA
>JAYUKI010000880.1:0-11126 GCA_043764595.1 Myxococcales bacterium
CCCGGACCAAGCCGACGACCTCCTTGCCCGCGACGGACGCCGATGGAGAAAGCCATGACCGTCGCTGGCAAAGTCATCTCTCAAATCGAGCGCGAGCTCCGCGCGATCGGAGAGAGCCGTGGCGCCGCAACGCGGGTCCTCTCGATGAACCTAGTGATCGTTGCCGAGTCGATAGAGGTCGCGGCGCGCTACACCCAGGTCGTCGACGACGTCGCAGCGTCGCTCCTCGCGAGGGCCATCGTCGTGGGGCTCGATCCCGGCTCGCGGGACGGAGGGCTCGAGGGACACGCCACGGCCGTACAGGTCGAAAAAGACGCCTTCACCGAGCGCGTTTCACTCACTGCCCGTGGGCAGACGTGCCTCCGAATTCCCAGTATTCTCGAGGCCTTGCTGGCTTCGGAGGTACCCGTCATCCTGGTATGGTTGGGCCGCCTACATCCGCACGACGCAATCTTCGAGCAGATCGCCGAGCGCGCCGACCGTGTCCTCATCGACTCGGAGTTCACGTCGGTCACGAACCTGGTCGGTCTCTCGACCTACGCGAAGACGCACCCCGCGACGCACATCGCCGACCTTGCTTGGACTCGGCTGCAGCCTTGGCAGGAGCTCTTCGCGCGGTTCTTCGATCAAGCCGAGCACACGCCCTTTGCCGACTACGTCGATCGCGTGGTCATCGCGCAAGCGTCGGAGCCTGGCGCGACCATCGGCTCCGAGGCCGCGCTGCTCGTGGGTTGGATTGGCACGCGGCTCGGGATCAAAGCGTTCCACGCCGGTGGAGCGGTCCGCTACGTGCGCCCCGATGGAGGAGAGGTGACGTTCGAGCTCGTAGCCGTGCCGCGCCCCGATGGAGTCTCCCCCGCAACCCTCGCGGAGGTCGCCTTCTGCGCGGCGCGGAACGGTGAAACGTTGCGCGGAAGCGCGGTACGAGACCTCGCGAGCGGCGGGCAGCGCGGACGAACCACGGACGCGGACATGGTCACATGGAAGCTCGCGTCATCGCTTGGCAGCACGCTCGAGCACCGTGTTCGCCTCGGCACCAACAAGGCGGCCAAGTGGCTCGAGCGCACCCTTCGTCGCCCGTCGGTCGATCCGGCCTTGCTCGAGTCGATTGCGTTCGCCGAGAACGTCTCGGACGAGCACGTTCACGCACGCCCGGAAGAGGCCGCGGTCTGATGGACCGTCGGGCAGGGCCCCTGCCAGGGCGCCTTGCCCACACGGGAACGCTTCAGGGTTCGACCTTCGCCGCCCGGCCCTTGTTCGGAAGGATCAGGTGGAGAAGCGAAGGCAAAAAGAGCATCGCCATGACGATGCACGCGACCTCACCCGCGACGGCCAAGTAGCCGAACGACTGAAGGGCTTGGTTGTCCGACACGAGCAGCGAACCGTAGCCAATGATGGTGGTGTAGCTGCACAAGACGACCGCGCCACCCGAGCGAAGCACGGCTTTCTCGACGTCTCCGCCGAGGAGTCGCGTGCGATCGAAGATATTGAACGGGTACTCGCAGCCAATGCCGAAGGTAATGGGCAGGGCCACGAAGTTCAGGAAGTTCAGCTTTACGTCGAGGTGCGCCGCCATGCCGATCGTGCAGAGCACGCCCATGAGGAGCGACAAAAGCACCGCGACGGCACCGCGCAGTTGGTGTGTCGCAAGGAATACGACGACGATGACCGCGAGAAACGAAGCCACGGTGGCGAGCGGACCGTCGTGTTCGAGCGAGCGAATCATTTCCGCGTAGATCGTGGGCCGCGAAGCCGTTTGTACGACCACACCGCTGTCCAGCCTGATGTTGTCCGATGCCGTCGCGATGCGGAGCACGGTGTGCCCATCGCTCCACGAAGTATTGGGCTTGTACTGAATGTAAAAGAGCGTGCCCACGGTGCCGTTCCATTCCTCGAACCGGCGGCGGAGAAGCGGCGGAACGTCTTTGCGTTCGACGACCGCGAGGTCCTCTGGCGGCATCATGTCCTCGACCCGCTTTCGCTCGTCCGGGGAGAGGCTCTCCATGACCTTCGGAGTGAGGTGCTCGTGCATGCGCTCGAGGATGTCGAGCTTCTCTTTTTGCTCCGCCAGGGTGCCGGGCAAGAAGTCGTCGATGGTCACGATGCTCGAAATGAGGGCCCCCTTGGCGTCGGCCGCATCGTTCGCGAGGATCTTCGCTTTCACCTCGGGCACTTGTTCGGGAGTGTCCGCCATGATGCGCGCCCCCGAGATGTCCGTCTTGCCCTGGAAGACGTGGTCGGCCTTCGTGCTCCACTCTCCCGCCCCGCCGCCGCCGACCGCCTTCGAGCCACGTGAGCCGAGGTTGTGGAAGTTGTATTCCCACGGATCGGACAAATACTTGGGCAGCTTGAACGTGGCTGCCAGCGTCAGTCCGACAAACAGAAAAACCAATGTTTTCGGAAACTTGCCAGTTATCCAGGCCAAGCCACGGACCACCAGACCGTTCGTTTTTGCGGGGAGGCTCGCGATCTCTCCTTCGGTGAGCGCAACGTCGAGCGGGGGGGCGAGAAAGCGTGGATGGACCTTTTCGATGGCGACGACCATCGCGGGCACGATTGGGACGATCGAGGCCCACACGAGGAACATGCCCAAGATGCCGATCATGCCGAACTGACTGAATCCGCGAAACGCAGTGATGGTCAGCGAGCCGTAGGCGATGCCTGCGACGCTCGCTCCAACGAGCTCGGCGCGGAACGCATTCTTGACCGACTCGAGCCGCGCTTCGGAGGGAGGCATCCGCTTCTTGAACTCGCGGTACCGGGCCAAGAGAACGATCGGGTAGTTGATGCCGTTGCCGACGATGATGGCGCCCAAGAACGCGCCCGCGGTGTTCACGTAGCCGAAGTGGACGGTGGCAAAGGCGTACGCGGCACCGATTCCGACGGCGACGGGCAAGAGCACGATGAGGAGCGCGGCGACCGAGCGGAAGTAGACGACGATGCCGAGCGCCACACAAACGAGCGCGACGATGGTGGCCCAGATCGCCTCGTCGACGATGGACTCTTTTTCGGCTTTCGCGTTCGGGATGTCGCCGGCGAAGCCGACCAACATCTGCGGGTGGTAGCGCTTCACCGCAGCCTTTTCGTCCGCCGCGCGCAGGTCGTCGACGAGCTTCTTCATCTGGACGCTGAAGGCGTCCCCGCTCGTTTCGCCCATGCCCTGTGCGCTCGTGATGATGCGGAGGACGAGGGTTTTTCCGTCGGCGCTCGCGAAGTATCCGGAAGGGAAATCGTCGTGCTTCTTTGCGGCGTCGTCCCAGCGCTCTTTGTATTCGTCGAGCCCGAGCGCCGATTTTTTTTCCTTTGTCGGGTCTTTGACGCCAGCGTCGGTTGCTGCACCGCCGTCCGCGGGCGGCACCGCGGCGTGCGCGGTTCCCGCATCGGACGACGCGCCTGCAGCAGCCTTGAGTGGAGTCTTTACGGACGGCTTTGGCCCCGCATCGACCACTGGGCTGGCAGCGTCAGGCACATCTTCGTCGATGAGGTTCTCGCCGATGCCCGTGCGAAGCCACACTTGGCGATCGAGCGTGCTGTCGGCTTCTTCGAGATCTTTCTTCGACGCGAAGAGCCACTTGTGGCTCCGATAGAACGTTTGGACCTCTTTGGTCCCGTTCTCGAAGTACTGGACGAGGTTCACCCCACACGCGCGCTTGCAGCCCTCGTCGGCTTGGCATGCGGCCATGCATGCCTTGTGCTTCTTCAGCTCGCCATCGAGGCGCACCGAGACGTCGTCGATGAAGCGCTCGTTCGACGTTCGGTCCGGCGACTCGACGACGAAAATGAACGACGCTCCACCGCCAACGCGACCCAGTTGATGCTCGTAGGCCTTGAGGCCAGGGCTGTCCTTTGGAAGAAGCTCGGTGAAGTCCGAACGTACTTGCAGCGTGGTCTTCGCGTACCAAAGGCAGCCGGCCGCGAAGGCCGCCGCCACGACGAGGACGACGTAGAATCGGCGCTCGGAAAAGCGGACGAAGCGAGCAAGCGCGCGATTGAAAAGCTCTCCCATGGTTCTTTCTCGCCCGCATTGCGGATTCGCAGGCGATTTGAACCAGATAGGCTAGCGGACGACACCCCGTCAACGCGGGTCTTCGAGGCCTTCGGCAACTGGCACCTGGCACAGGACCCAAGTCGCCCGCAGAGCCGATTACGCCAGGCTAGCGGTGCGCGGTCGCTTCGGGAGCGGCGGCAGCGCGCGACGGAGAGCGCCGCGGACGACGAGTCGCTTTACCGGGTCGATGGCGTCGAAGCGGACTCCGAAGCCCACGCCGGAGTCTTCTTTGCGGCGCCCTTTCACCATGCGCACCACGGTGCCGCGCGCATCGACCCAAATGCCCATGGCAGTGGTCTGAAACGAGACGGTCAGCGTGTCTCCCAGGGAGACCTCGGCGTCGGAATGGACCAGCATCCCGCTCTCGCTGAGGTCGCTCGTCTGCTCGGCGAAGACCTGAGTGTCCGCGTCACGAACGATTTGGCACGGCAGGACGACACTCTTTCGGCTCGCACGGCGTCGATTCTCGAGGGTGGGGCTCATGGAGAGGATCGTAGGCCGACGCGCCGTTCCGGGGCCAAGTCCATGGCGAGACCGCCATGGCCGCCTCATTTCGAGCACGAACTTCGTCACTTTCCTTGTCCTTTGCGGGAAGGCCCGTAAGACTTTGCGTCGATGCGCCCTTTCTTTGTCCGCCTCGTGTCTGCGTTGGTCCTTTGTTCTGCCGCGGCGTGCTCGTCGAACGAGCGCGATATTCCATCGGCGATCACAACCCCGATCCCTCCGACACTCGGCGGCGGAACCTCCACGAAAGACGCCGGCGCGACGGATGGGGGAACGACCTCCGACGCGAGCCAAGAGGCCGGAGTGTCTTGTCTTCCGCAGGCGAGCTTTTCGCTCGACGGCGCCTTCGGCGGAAACCTGGCGATTCGGGGGACCATCACCTTCCCTGCCCCGCTGCCCGCCCAACGTCTCGTCGTCGTTTCCATCGTCGCCGCGGTAGGTGGCGATCCCCGTCAGCAGGCGTTCGCGGCAGGCGCCACGTCGGATCGGTTCACGTACCGCATCGGCAGCCTCATCTCGAGCAAGTACATCGTTCGAATCCAAGCGGATGCCGGCGGGAACGGCGCAGTAAACGATCCCGGCGACTACGATGGCTATTTCAACGGGACGGCTTCTGGCCCCATTTTGACGCGTGCCGACGCCATCGCGGTCGACGTAAAAAGCGATTGCCTGGACCTCGTCGACTTCGGGGCCGGGGTCAAGCAGTGAGAACACCCCACCCACGTGCCCTAGGCGATGGTCGGGCTTGCCAGGCGCCGAAAGACGCGAAAGAATTGGGAAACCTTGCGCGACAGACCGAATCTTCGGCCTCCGCGCCCAGCAGGAGCTTGGTCCCCATGACGTTCGTCCGCGCGGCCTTTTCCATAGTGATTCCGCTCGCGAGCGCAGGCATGGTGCTTGGCGCGATTTCGGGTACCGGCTGCGGCTCGAGCGACGATGGCGGAGACGGATCCGCCGACTCGGCCGCGCAGAACGCCGAGGCGCTCTTCCGCCAGATCGAGCCAAGCCTCGTGAACCGATGCGGGGCGAAGGACGGTGTTTGCCACATCAAGGGCGTCTACAACGACGCTCCCAAGTGGCTCGCCGAACCGGATCGCTACGCTTCGATGAAGGGCTTTCGCGGCATATTGCCGATCACAAAAGACGCGGACGACAGCACGATCCTCACCCAAGCGGCCCACGACGGCCCCTCCCTCGACGCCACTCCGGACCTCAAAGCGAAGGTTCGCGAGTGGGTCCTGGCCGAGATCGGCACCCAGAAACTTCCCTCCACCAAGCGGTTCACACTGCAGGCCGGTGGCAACGTCATCGACCTCAAAGACGTGGATCCTGCGCTCGCTGGCGCGACGCTGGAAATCACTGCGAATCTTTCCGGCGGTATTCTCACGCTGACCGGAATGCACCTCGTCGCCGCGCCCACGACGAACCTCTCGGTGGAGTCGCCGTTTTTCGTGCAGATCCCTAAAGCGGCGCGGGTGAAGGTCGATCCGAAGAACGCGGGCTTCGAGGGCAAGTTGGACGTCCCTGCCGGCACGCGAAAAGACTTCTTCGCCCCCGAGCTCGTATTGCTCAACGTCACACCGGACACGGCGTTCAAGCTGGTTTTTACGAAAGTATCGACTTCCCCGGGCAAGGCGCCGAACCGCGACTGCACGGCACTCGAGCTTTTCCGCAGCTCGGCGGTTCCCGCGTTCAAGACGTTCATCGACACCATTCCAGACCCTCAAGCCGACGCCGCTTCGCCAGATGGCGGAACGCTTCCCGCGGCATGCGTGAGCTGCCACACCGGTGGCGAAGACGCGCCGGATGCCTCGGCGACGCCCCAAGAGGTGGTGGCCACTCAGGCCATGGACCTTCGTTCGCTCGGCGTGGACGACAAGATCGCATGCGCCCAAGCCCGTCGCTGGATTGATTTCGGGAACCGAGAGCAGAGCCTGCTCATCACGAACCCGCAAGGCAAAGGCGTTGCGGTTCACCCGCTCAAGGGAGTTCCCGCGAACCACCCCGTGGTCGAGGGGATTCGCAAGTGGGTGTTGGCCGAAGAGCCCTGACGCAAACGCGCGGACGGTAGGAAGCTTCAGGCGACCGGGACGTCGAGAAGATGTCCCGGTCGTTTGCCATTTGTGGCGAGTGCCTCGATCCGTTGATTTGAGGGGTAAGCGTGGTCGGATCGCCTGGATCGCAAGGCGCGAGGAGGGCGCATAGTCTTCTATGCAACCGACGAGCAACGCCGCGATCCAGGATGAGGCGGCCGCGAACGACCCCTCAAATCAACAGAATCGAGGCACTAGCTACTTCGACACGATCTTGAGCCCTCGCGCCGTGAGCGGCTGGAGCGGCGAGATGTCGGAGACGGCAGCTCCCTCGGTGTAGAGGTACTTGAGCTTCTGAAGGTCTTTGAGCGGAGAAACATCCGTAACGAGCGTGCGGCGGATGCTGAGGCGCTCGAGCTTCTTCAGCTTGGACAGTGGCGAGAGGTCGCTCACCTGTGTGTCGTCGATTTCGAGCTCGGTGAGGTTGACGAGGTTCTCGAGCGGCTTGATGTCGCGAATGTGGGTGCGGCCGAGGTCGAGCCGATCGAGGAGCACGAGCTTCTCGAGTGGCTTCAGGTCGCTCACGTGGTTGATGGAGGCACGAAGCGTTTCCATGCGCGTAAGGTTCGCGATGGGCGACAAGTCATCGAGCTCGCCAGGGCCGAGAAAGAGGTCCTTCAGGGCGGTGGTCTTCTGAAACACGCAAGGGTCGAGAGAGCTCGAGGCCGCTTTGATGAGGTTCAAGGATCGGATCGTGGCAAGCTCCGAGTTTTTCACCGGCTCGCCTGGTTTCTTGCCAAGCTTGCGACGAATCTCTTCGGCGAGCCCTGCGTCCTTCGTGTCGAGCTCGGGTCCCGTACCGCACACGATCGGGGCCTTCGCTTTGGGGGCCTCGACGGACGCGGAGGGGACCGCAGAGGCGACCTGAGGCGTCGAAGCCGCGGCCGTCACCGCGGCGGACGGCGCCGGCTTGGGCGTGTCCTTTTTCGGATCGTCGCACCCCGACAAGGAGACGAGGGCCACGGCGCACAGCAACCATCCACGAGAAAGCGCTCGCATGGCCGCACTTTAGACACGGACCGGCCCTTCGCGAAAAGAAAACCGGCCGCGGTCGATGCCCCTCTCCATTGCGGCAGAAGCGCAGACAAGTCGGCCCCGAACGGCTAGCGTTACGCTCGATGAGCTTCGACGTCTCAAAAGTCCTGGGCCCCGAATCCTTCACCTCGAAAGAATCCGACGCGATCCTCGAGATTGCCTACCTCACCGGGGTAGCGAACGGCAGCCTTTCACGCGACGAGCTTCGGTCGTTCCGAAGGCTCGCCCATACCCTCGCCGAGCGCACGTCGGACGAAGGCGGAGCCGCAAAGACCTTTCTCACCTCCGCCGACGGGAAGGTCGCGCCTCTCGACGCATTGCTCGACCGCTACGAGGCCGCGACGGCCGGCGTGGAAACCTCGGGTCGGCTGGCGAACCTCGCGAAGACCCTCACGAGCGACCACGCCCGACGAGCCGCCTACCGGGTGGCCTATGCGCTGTCGATTTCGGACCTGGAGAGCAACGAGCACGAAGAAGAGCTCGAGGCCGACTTGGCCACCGCGCTTCAGTTGCATGAGGAGCTCGCAACGCTTCGGAGCGAAGTCCACGGAGCGTTGGACTCGGAAGACTGATTGACCAGTGTTTCTCAGGCAATGCCGAACGGTCTCGGTCCGTTCGGTAAGTGCTTCACGAAGCGGAAACGGCATTCGCAAAGGTCGCAAAAATGACGAAGCCCCAACTCTCGGCGCCGAAGCGTCCGGTCGGGGCAGCGTGCGGGCCAAAGCCCTGCGCGAGTGGCTTTTGCGCACCTCGGTGAGGTGACTACTTGGCTGCTGCGGTGGTCTGAGCGTCGGCCTTTTTGGCACGCCACGCGGCGAGCTTCTTGGTGCGGCGCTTCTTTTGCTTGTTGCGGACGGGGGGATCTTGCGCGGTGGACATGCGGGGGAACCTACACAAGGTCCTTTCCGCGGGCAATCCCCAGTTTTGCGTCGTGGCGTTTGGCGGTTCCACTCACCGCGGGAGGCTCGGCATGTGGGCCGAGCCATCGTCTGGATTTGCCGTATCGATGAGACGAATCCACGCGTGGATCTTGGCCGTGACCGTGGCATCCCAGCGCATCTTTGCGAAGCGTAGGAGAAGCTGCGGAGTGTGATCGCCACAGCGAGTCTTGTCTCCGAAGGCCGCGCGGGCACGATCGAGCTCGTTCGCGGCATCGCCGAAACGACCCTCGCGCTGAGCGAGCCAGGCAAGCGTGAGGTGGCGATGCTGACGAGGCTCGGCTTCGTCGAGTACGATTTTTTCGCACTCCCGAATGAGCATTTCGGCTTCTTGGCTACCCTCTGCGAGCGCCACCTGGGCGAGCAGGAGGCGCGCTTCGAGGTCGCCCCAAGGATCTTGGAGTCGTTCGAAAATTTTCGCCGCGACGGCGGCATGTTTCTTTGCGGCCTCGAATTGGTCCGTGTCGATCCCAATCATGGCGAGCAGCCTCTCGCACGCGGCCTCCCCCCGAGGGTTCTGGAGCTCCCGAAAGGCTGCGCGGGCAGCGAGGCTTCGTGAGCGGGCGGCGTCGTTCTCTCCGGCCCGGTGGTCGGCGTGGCCGAGCACCACGTCGCACTGGGCCAGTCCGAGACGGTAGCCCATGGCATCGAAAGCATTGCGCGCTTCGATCAGCAGGGCGCTCGCACGACGGAAGCCGCCGACGGCCGTCTCGATCATCGCGAGCAGGATGAGGCACTGGGCGCGACCGAGCGAGTCGCCAACGGCCTCCGAGCGTTCGCTGGCCTCGCCGAGGACCGAACGGGCCCGGGCGTGCTCGCCCAAGAGATAGTCGATTTCACCAAGGACTACGAGGGCTTGCGCATGGCCGCGCGCGTCGTTCAGCTCCTCGAAGCGGCTGAGGGCGAGGGCCACTTGCATCCGCCCTTGCGCGGGAGCGCCTTGGTCCGACGCGAGATGTCCGAGCAAGCGCAGCGCATGGGCCTCGCGCGCCTTGTCGCCCGCCTGCTCGAACGCCCGGCGCGCCGTCTCGGCTTGCTCGCGAGCCTCCTCGAGGCGGCCGATATGTCGCAACGATTCGGCACGCCAGTAGGCATATTCGGCCGCAGCAGCGCCGGTCACTCGACCGTCGAGGAGGTGGAGATCCTTCAGCGTGGCGGTCGTGTCGCGGCCGCGAGACCACGCTCCTTCGATGAAGCGGAACATGAGCTGGGCGGCGACGTCGTCGTCCCCCGCGCGGAGCAAATTCCGCACACGGTGCTTCATGATCCGACGTGAGCCAACTTCGGGGTGTTTCGCGAGCGCGTTCGCGGCGAGCCGGAAAATCGCGGGCGAGTCGTTTCGCTCTACGAGGCGGCCGAGGAGGTGCTCCTGCAGGAGCGCGTGGGCCCAGCGGAATTGGTCGTTGCCACTGGCCAGCAGAATCTGGGCACGTGTGAGCGCAACGAGCGCGTCGCGCGGATCCATCCCGAGTGCGCCCACGAGGGCTTTCAGGACACCACCGCGGATGTCGTCGCCGAGCGCAGCGGCGGCATAGGCTGCGAGACGAAGATCGGTCGGCACACCGCGAAGACGCTCGTCCCAGAGCTCCGACGTCGTGATGGCGCGTCCGCGAAGGGCGTCGTCGGGAACCCGATAGCGGCCGCTCTCCAGGGTGAGGTAACCCCCACCCGCCCACGCATGCACGAGCTGGAGCGCGAACAGCGGGTTACCCCGGCTCTGCATCGTGGCCGTGACAATGGCCTCGTCGGCGAGAGGCAAGGTGGCCTTGAGGAGGTAGCGCGTTTCGTCCGCACCAAGAGGCCGCAGGTCGATCACCTTTCCACGCCACTCGGCGCGCATCGCCTCCATCCGCAGGGCGGTGTCGAGGTCGGTCTCGAGGGACTCGCTTCGGGCGGTCGCGAGCATCACGAGCCGTAGCTTCGGCGCCTCTTTGCGGAGGCGAGAGAGCATGTCGAACGTGTTTTGCGAGGTGAGGTGGAGGTCGTCGAACCAAATGAGAATGGGTCGCTCTTGGCCGATTCGCTCGAGCACTCGACGAACGACCACCCAGCGGAGCTCCGCGGTGTCGAGGACGAACCGCTTGCCTGACGGTCCGACGGGAAGCATCGCTCCGGGCGGCGTGGGGCGAAGCCATTCAGCGGTGGCGGCCACCCAGGACAGCTCGTCTTCGTCGTCTTTGTCGACTTCCCAGCGGTCGATGAGGGTCTGCTCGACGACGTCGCGTTCGGCGTCTTGAAGCGCAAAGTAGTGATTGATGGCGCCGGTAAGGCCGTCGAGCGGCGACGGCGTGCGGCCGTAGCGGGCGCGCAGCGGCCACATGAATCCACGCTCGTGGACCTGCTCGCAGACCCACTCCGCGAGACGGCTCTTGCCGACCCCCGCCTCGCCGATCAGAACGACGAGACGTTGCGGCGGACCACTGCCCGAGCACACGCTTCCGACGATATCGAGGAGCTCGCGACGCTCTTCGTCACGGGCAACCATGGGCGACGGCCGCAGCGACAGAA
>JAYUKI010000881.1:0-11121 GCA_043764595.1 Myxococcales bacterium
CGTCGCGACCATCCTCGTATTCGTGATCGGCTTCCGTCCGAACGCGGGACAAAAGCTCGGGTCCATCAAGCAGGAGTGCGTGGCCGAAGTGCACGGCGCTTGCATCGACCCACGCACCCAGCGTGCGGCCTACCGTTTGCTGATTCCACGCGGCGGCTCGGGTGAGCTTCTCACCGCGCGCGCCGAAGGCATGGGCCTCGGGAAAATCTCGATGGACGGCCTCATCGAACGCGAGCTTCTCGCTGGTGAGGCCACTCGCCTTGGCCTAAGCGTCAGCGACGAAGAAGTCACCGACTCGATCTTCGGGGGCTTCATCCTCGTCAGCGTTCCCTCGGACAACCCGCAGCTCGCGTACACGCTCGGCATCCGCGACGGCCGTGTGAACCCCATGCTCTATGGCGCGTTCCGCGATCCGAAGACCAAGGCGTTCGACTCAAAAATCTACGAGCGCACCGTGAAAACCATGACCGGCCGATCCCCGGGGGATTTCCGCGAGTGGCAGCAGCGTGAGCTTCTCGCGGCCCGCATGCGCGACCTCGTCCGTGGCCCCGTGCGCATCTCCGAGTCGGAGGCGTGGGACCGCTACGTGGACGAAAAGAGCACCTCGGCGCTCAACTACATCCCCGTGCGTGCAACCTACATGGAAAAGTACGCGGTATCCGCGACCGACGCCCAAGTCGAAGAGTGGGCGAAAGACGCGACGAACGCCGCCACGGTAGAGGGCGGCACCCTCCGCCATGTGCTCGTGAAGGTCGACAAGGCCGCCAAAGACGATGAAAAGGCCGCCGCCAAGGCCAAGCTCGAGAAGGCCATCGAGCGGATCAAAAAGGGCGAAGCCTTCGCCGACGTGGCCCGCGAAGTCTCGGCGGACACCGGCTCCGCCGTGCGGGGCGGCGAGCTCGGCACCAAGACCGACGGATTCGTCGAGCCTTTCAAGAAGGCCGCAGACGCCCTGAAGCCCGGCGAGATGAGCCCCATCGTGGAGACCCAGTTCGGGTACCACGTGATCAAGAAAGACGACGACGCCAAAGCAAAGCGCAAGAAGGCGTATCTCAAGGCGAAATCGCTGGAGGCGTCGAAGGACCTCGCGTCCAAAATTCTTGCCGACATCAAGGCCGGCAAGTCTCCCGAGGATGCGGCCAAGGCGGCCATCGCTCCCCTCGTGAAGGCTCCCCCGCCTGCCCCGCCTGCCCCCGCGGCCACCGCCTCGAAAGACGCAGGAGCCGACGGTGCGGCCTCGGGCGACGCAGGCGCGCCCCCGGCGAAGGTCTTCGTGGCCGACACCGACCAGGACCGACCGCAGCCGCTCACTGGCTCGGCGGTGAACCGTCAAGCACCGCCCATCCCCGGCATCGCGGAGGACGCCGACTCGAAGGTTCGCGAGTTCGCCTTTGGCGCGAAGCCCGGCGCCATCATGCCCGAGCCCCTCCGTGTCGAAGACGGCTTCATGATCGTGCTCATCCGCGAGCAGAAGCCCGCCACTCGCGTGGACTTCGACAAGGACCGCGACACGTACATGTCGATGCTCCTCGCCGCCAAGCAGGCCGAAGCCCTCGCGGTCTACGTGAAGCGCCTGCGTGAGGCGTCGAAGGACACCATCAAGACGAACATGGATCTTCTCGTCGGCCAGAAGCGCAAAGGCGACGCCGGCGCGGCGCCCACCGACGACGACGACGGCATGTGATCGTGGCGAAGAAGCTTCCGAAAATCGCCTTCGATTCGTTCACGCTCTCCAACGGGCTACGCACCATCGTCGTGCCGCAGCCTGCGCTGCATCGCGCGCACGTGGGACTCTACGTCCGCGTCGGCTCGCGATTCGAGACGGTCGCCACGAACGGCCTGTCGCACTTCCTCGAGCACATGCTCTACCGGGGGACGTCGCGTCTCCGCAGCGCACACGAAGTGAACCTCGCGTTCGAGCGCCTCGGTGGGTATCTCTACGCGGCGACCCACTCGGACTTCGGGATCTTCTCGGTCACGCTTCCGCGAGAGAGCGTCGAGGCGGCCTGCCGCCTGTTTGGCGAAGTGCTCACCGATCCCGGCTTTTTCGATATCGAAATGGAGAAGGGGATCGTCTGCGAGGAAATCCTCGAGGACCTCGACGACGAAGGCCGCCAGGTCGACGCGGACAACCTTTGCCGCGCGCTCCTTTACCCATCGCACCCCCTCGGGTTCACCATCACGGGCGACGCGGACCGGGTCCGTTCGTTCGACGAGGAAATGCTGAAGACGCACCACGCGCGGCACTACAACGTCGCCAACACGGTGCTCGCGTTCTCCGGCAACGTGACCTCCGAAGAGGCACGTCGCGTCGCAGAAGCGCATTTCTCGACCCTACCGGTGGGCGAGCGCGTCGTGGCCGAGCCGTTCGTCCACACGCAGAAGAAGCCTCGAATCAAGCTCGTCGAGAACATGTCGAGCCAAACGGAGCTCCGACTCTCCCTCCGCGCCTACTCCGAAGCCAGCGTGCATCGGCCCACCACCGACATGCTGATGCGCGTCTTGGACGATGGCATGTCCACGCGGCTCTACCATCGCATCTGCGACTCCCAAGGCCTCTGCTACGACGTCGGCGCCTCGTTCGACGGCTACGAGGACGACGGCGTCATCGACTTCGCGGCCGGAACGCTCCATTCGCGCACCACGCAGGTCGCGAAGGAAATGCTCGACCTCGTACGCGAGCTCGCCGAGCACGGCCCCACGGACGCCGAGCTCGACAAGGCCCGCAAACGCAACTCGTGGGACGTCGAAGCCATGCTCGACTCCCCCGAGGACCTCGGCAGCTTCTACGCCGGTGGTCACCTCTTCGAGCGTTTCGAAACCGTCGAGGAGCGCCTCGCGAAGAACCACGCGGTCACGAAAGAAGCCATTCGCGATCTCGTCGCGGAGCTCGCGAAGCCCGAACGCCTCAACGTGCTCGCCGTGGGAATCCTCGCCGGCGGCGAGGGCAAGAAGCTCACCGAGCTCGTGAAAAGCTACCGCTAAGGGCCCGCTCAGAAGTAGCTTGCCCATATCGGCGAGGACCGGGCGTCGACGACGAATACTGCTCTATTTCGAGGGGCCACAGCGCATCCGGCGCGCGGGACCGCCGAGATGGGCATGTTTCTGAGCGGGTCCCAAGCACCGTCCGCCCTTCTACAGGAACTCCACCAGAAGCCGAGCCACGGCATCGGGCTCCGTCCAGTGCATCATGTGCCCAGCGGCGGTGAGGCTCTGCCTTTTGACGTCGGCAAAACATGCGAGACGTTCGGCTTCGTCGGGCGGCTGATACCCCGCGGGGCCGCCGTCGACGACGAGCACCGGGCAGGCCACGCGCTTCGCGAATTCTTTGTAGGATGCAACGAAAAACGGCGATGGGGAAAGTGTGCGATGGAGCGGATCGAAGAGCCACGCGAGCTCGCCGGTCGGACCTTCGCCGACGAGATCGTCCACACGACGCCGCAAGACTTCGACCGGGACGCTTCCGTGGTTCTGCGACAGCCGCGCGAGCGCATCCTCCCGTGATCGCAAGGGTTTTTGCTCTTTCTTCCGAAGAGCTCGAACGTCCTCGATCCACTTGCGCATGCGGATCGGCGCGACCCCTGCCGGGTTGTCGAGCGGGCCGGTTCCTTCGAGCAAGGCGAGTTTTTCGATGCGCTCGGGAAACGCGCCCGCAAAGAGCGTGGCCACGGTGCCGCCCATCGAGTGACCGACGAGCGAGAACGTGGCGTCCTTCACGCAGGCATCGATGACCTCGGCCAAGTCGAAGACGTAGTCGGGGAAGTGATAATACGCCCCCTCGGGGACCCGAGGAGCCCGGCCGAAGCCACGCTGGTGCGGGGCGAGCACTCGGAACCCCACGCGGACGAGCGCAGGCACGACGTCGCCGAAGGTGCCTGGAGCGTCCATGAAGCCGTGAAGCAGCACGACCGTGCGTTTCGCGTCCGCATCGCCCCACTCGATCACACGATGCTCGAGGCCATTTGCACGCACGACCAACGTTCGAGGCGTCATGGGCGCACAAGCTAGTGCAGCACCGGCGCCTTGCGCTGAAGTTCCGCAGCCACACGAAGCTCGTGGATTCGCAGGAGCAACTTCGCGGTTCGGAGAGCCCGACGGAGTGTCCCGGGCAGCGGAAGGTTCTTTCGTGGGCTCGTCCTCCGCGCGCCCTTCCTCGCGCGCGGTTCTTCGTTTCGCATCGCTTCGACTCGCGATAGCTTCCGCCGAAATGGCACACACGATCACGCTCATCCCAGGAGATGGCATCGGTCCCGAGGTCTCGGACGCGACCCGCAGGGTTCTCGAAGCGACGGGCGTCAAGATCGAGTGGGAAACCCACAATGCCGGTGCCACCGTCGCCGAGCTTCGCGGCACGACCCTCCCTCCCGAAGTGGTCGAGTCGGTGAAGCGAAACAAGGTCGGCCTGAAGGGCCCGATCGGTACGCCCATCGGAAAGGGCTTTCGCTCGGTCAACGTGACGCTCCGCCAAGAGCTCGACCTCTACGCGAACGTACGCCCCATCCGCAGCTTGCCCGGGCTCGAGCCACGGTTCGAGGGCACCGACATCGTCATCGTCCGCGAGAACACCGAGGACCTCTACGCGGGCCTCGAGCTCATGATCATGCCGGGCATCGCCCAGAGCATCAAGCTCATCACCGAGCGGAGCTGCCTGCGCATCTGCGAGTACGCGTTCGAGTACGCGACGCGCATGAACCGCAAGCGGGTCTCGGTCGTACACAAGGCGAACATCATGAAGCTCTCGGACGGGCTCCTCCTCGAGTGCTTCCGAAGGATCGCGCTCGAGTACCCGAAGCTCGAGCCGGTCGAGGTCATCGTCGACGCGTGCGCCATGCAAATGGTCCGAAACGCCAACGTGCTCGACGTCATCGTGACCGAGAACCTCTACGGCGACATCTTGAGCGACCTCGGAGCCGGTCTCGTGGGCGGCCTCGGCATCGTGCCCGGAAGCAATATTGGCAAGGATTACGCGATCTTCGAGGCCGTGCACGGGACCGCCCCCGACATCGCCGGCAAGGGCCTCGCGAACCCCACCGCCCTCATCCAGAGCGCCATGATGATGCTCTTTCATCTCGGCGAAACAGAAGCCGGCGCCAAGATCGAGAAGTGCATCGTGGAGCACTTCCAAGAGGGTGGCCCTCGCACGCCGGACCTCGGCGGCACGGCGAGCACGATGGGGTTCGCAAACGCTCTCGCCGAGCGCGTCGCGAAGGCCTAGCTGTTTCCTCTCTCGGGAACCCAAGAAGGACCAGCCTCGCTTCGTGGGACGCCGGTTCGACGGTGCAGGCACACCCCCGAACCGCCGAGACCTCGAGGAGCCTCCAAAGGACCGATCGAAACACCTCACGGCACAATTCGGAGGCTCGGGTACGATAGGCCCATGCGCGTCTCCTTGGCCTTCGGGTCGGTACTCGTCGGGGCAGTTCTCGTCGCTTGTTCTTCAAAGACCGACGACCTTCCCCCCTTGCCAACGGGCTCGCCTACCGCTTCGGCCTCGAGCACCACCACGAGCGTTCCGGGAGGCGATGCAGCGGCTCCTCCCGCAAGCGACGCGGGCGCCGACGCGGCCAAACCTCCGCCTCCAGTGCCGAGCGGATGCATCCAGAATGTGAGCGCGGGCGAGCGGGTCTACACGTGCGAGGGCCTTTCGGTGGACGCCACGATTCCGGAAGCGTGCATGGCGCCCGGGTGCGGCCTCGTTCTTCAGCTTCACGGGGACACCGGCACCGGCAAGCTCGTCGATGCGAACACGAACCTCCACGCACTCGGAAAACAGAAGGGTTACGTGGTGCTCTCGCCCAATGGCCCTCCTTACGGAGGTGGCCAGCCTGGCGGAACCTGGACCCGCGCCGAGGACGCGAAGCTCGTGGCGATCACGAGGCTCTTTGCCCAGGTCTTTCGTGTCGACGACAAGCGAATCCACGCGACCGGATTTTCCCGAGGCGGCTTCGTCATTTGGCGCCTCGTCTGCGACGCCTCGGACCTTTTTGCCTCGTTCGCTCCTGCAGCGGCGGGCAATGGGAACGGCGAGGTGACCTGCTTCTCTGGCGGTCGCTCGCCGACACGAAAGGCGGACGTGCTCTTCATGATCGGCCGCACCGACGCGCCCGTACCGTTTGCAACGATGACGAGCATCCGCGACGGCCTCGTCGCGGACTACGGCCTCGCACAGAGCCCTCCAACGACCGTCTCGTCCGATGCAAACTACACCCATCGACGCTGGACCAAGTCCGGAGGCCCGACGCTCGAGGTCTTCGAGCACGGCTACGAGACCGAGCCCACGGGTCCCTTCGGTAGCTCGCGTGGGCACTGCTTTCCGGGCAGCAAAATGCCGCCTTTTTCGCCACAATACGCCGTTCCATGCAAAGGTCCGAACGCGTTCACTTGGGGCGAAGAGGTCCTCAAGTTCTTCGAGGCCCATCCGAAACGATGAGGCCTCGAGCGGCCGCAAGCCTGGCCCACTCGCTCCACCTGATGGGTGCTCTCGCCTTCCTAGGGTGTGGAAGCCCGTCCTGCGGCGGAGACGGCACCACGAAAGAAAAGCGTGCATTCCTCACGGACCTTCCCGAGGCCGGCATGCGGGTGCTCGACAATGGGGCGGCGACCCACGCGAGCCCCGCGAACGACGCGCCGCTCGTTTTCGGCCTCCACGGACGCGGCGACACGCCCGAGAGCTTCTCCGACATGTTCCACGCGTATGGCACGCGGGCGCGGTTCTACTTTCCGCGCGCGCCGACTCCTTCCGGCGAGGGCTACACGTGGTTTTCGCTAGGTCCCGGAATGACCGACAACGACGTCGCCAAGAGCCTCGACGAGGCCCGTGACGCCCTCCACACGCGCATCCGAGCCATCGCTGGGCCCCGAAAGTACGCCGTCGTAGGATTCTCGCAGGGTGGATTCTTGGCGTATGCGTTCGCCGCGAAGTACCCGGACGAGCTCGCGTGCGCGATTCCGATCGCCGGAGCCTTGCCCGAGCCTCTTCGCCCTCCTCACCCTCGAAGCGGGGCGACACTTCCCGTAGTCCGCGCTTTCCACGGAGACGCCGACTCGCGCGTCGACGTCGCGTGGGACCGCGACACCATCGCGAGCTTCGTCGCGGCCGGTGGGGACGCGAAGCTCGTCGTATTTCCGGGCCTCGCCCATCGCACCACGCCAGAGGTGCGTTCGGACGTCTACGCGGCCCTCGACGCATGCCTCACCACCTCCGATGCCTCGCGCCGCTGAGGGCAAGAGCGGCTATCCTCGTCCCATGCGAACCAGGTCCGCTCGATCCCTTTCCTTCGCGCTGCTGGCATGCGCAGGCGCCGCACTCGCGCTCTGCGTGCCATTCGTAGGCGGGTGCCGCACCCAAGCGCCTGGCGAGGCGGACGAAGCGAAAAAACCGCCTCGGCCCGAGTCGAGGACGTTCACGGTGGAGGGCACCGAGCTCTTCGAGAGCTACACGAACGATGCGCCCGACAACGCCCCCATCGTGGTGGCGATCCACGGACGTGGCGACTCGCCCGCCGCATTCAGTGCACTCTACAAGCGCTACGCGGGCAAGGTGCACGTCCTCGCCCCGAAAGGGTACACGGCGTTCGGCGACGGCTTCTCGTGGTTCGAGCTTCGGGAAGGCATGACCGACGCCGAGCTCGGCGCGAGCGTCGGTGCAGCGGCGGAGCGCCTCCACAAATCCATCGCCGCGGCCGTAGGAGGCAAGCGCTACCTGGTGACCGGCTTCTCGCAGGGCGGCATCCTGTCGTACGCGTTTGCTTCGAAGTATGCCTCGGAGCTTGTGTGCGCCCTTCCCATCGCAGGCTCGCTTCCGGGACCGCTCTTGCCAGGTCCAAAACAAAAGGCGGCCAAGACGCGCGCTTTCCATGGCGAAGCCGACACCGTCATTGCCTCGAAGTGGGGAACGGCCACCGTGGAGACCTTCGTTCGAGAAGGCGGCGACGCGACGCTCAAGACTTATCCAGGTCTCGGCCACCAGCTCAACCAGGACCTCATGACCGACTACTTCACCGCCATCGACGTGTGTGTGGCTTCGAAGTAAACGAGCCCGCGCCGTGCGATGTGCACGGGCGAGCTCGATTTTCGCGGACGCTACGACTTACTTCTTCTTGGGAGCCGCTGGCGGGGCTTTCGTTCCGGCGGGCCCCGTCTTCGCGGCCGTGCCCGACGCAGAAGCCCACCGGCGTCGCACGCGGGCTTGTGGCGTTCCTCTTTGCAGAGCTTCTCGAGAATGGCCTTGGCCTTCACTGGGTCCTTCTTGACGCCATCCCCCTTCTGAATCGCGAGCGCGGCGAGCGTCATCGCATCGTCGTCGTTCGATTTCAAAAGCAGATCCACGCCCTTGGCCTTGTCGGCAGGACCGCCCTTGCCATCCATGAGCGCTCGGCCAAGAAACGCACACGCGGACCCGGCGTTGGGCGTCGCACAGCGTTCGGTGTGGAGCGCACGACCCTTCGGATCGTTGTCCTCCACCAGCACTCGGCCGAGGACGGTGCACGCGCGCGAGGCCTTCGACGACGTAGAGCGGCACACCTTCTCGAGCAACCCACGCCCGCGCGCTTTCGAGTTCGGCACGTCGGTGTTCGGTCGCTCCGGCTTGTCGTCGTCGTCGAAAAGGCCGAGCAAATGGAGACCGAGGTCGTCGCACGCTTTCATGTCGCCTTGCGAACAGAACATTCCGAGGAGCTTGTCGGCATTCGCTGGCATGTTCGGAACGCCGTATTTCCCTTGAAAGAGGTACTCGCCCATGTCGCGGCACGCGTAGCTTTCGCCGAGCTTGCACGCGCGGGTGAGAAGCGCGAATCCGGCCACAGGGTCCTTCGTGGTTCCGCGCTGGCCCATGACGAGCTGATCCCCGCGGGTGTAACACGCCTCCGCGTTGCCTCCGTCGCAGGCCTTTTTGTAGGCCGTTTCCGCAGCGGCAGCGTCGCTCGGGAACGTTCCGGACCTGCTCATGCGGGCGTCCCCGTAGGCGTTGCAGGCGGTCATCACGTCCGCGTCGCATGCCTTCTTCCAGAGCTCGACGGCGCGGGTCTCGTCCTTGACGTTCTGGGCGTCGGAAACGTCAGTAGCGTTCTTTTGGCTCGGCTTCGGACACGATTTCCACCTTCGGCAACACCTCGTGGACGAACCTGTCACGGACCGCTTTGGCACGCGCATCCTCGCCCCGCGAAGGGGCGGCCATTCCGACGATGAGACACGAGCTCTTCCCCCACGCGGGATACGCCGCGTAGACCCCGGCGTAGTTGTCTCGCGCGAGGAGTGTCGCGGTCTTCGCGAACACGGATTCCATTTCGACGATGGCCGGCGCGGCAGTGGACGTGGGCAAAGGACGCCAACCGACGGCAACCGGAGGCTCGCGCTCGAGCTCCACCTCGAAGGCCTCGATCCAAGGATTCGCCCAAGTCTCGAACGACTTCGTGCACGCCCCTGGAACCGTGTTGTCGTCGACGTGCGTGACGAACGCGCCGACCACCGCGTGATGCTGCTTGCCATAGCGAAAGCCGACCAAGCTTGGCACGGACCAGAACTTCACCCGCACCCACGACCGAGCGTCCGGCAGAGGAATGCGCACGGAGTTTTGTCGGTCTCGCTGGATGGTAAGGACCGGAGCGGTCTTTAGCTCTTCGAGGGCGGCCGCATGCTCGCTTCCGCCGTCGCCGCCCTTCGCTGCGCCGCCGTCGTCCCGCGGCGGCGCCGCCGCGAGCACCTGGCTCTTTGGTTGCGGAGTGGGCCCCGTGCACCCGACCAGCGACGCGGCGAGAAGAAGCGTCGTCGTACCGCAGGCAAGAGTTGCGATTTGCGAAGACGAATTGCGCAGCATTTGCGTGGAACGAGGGGCGATACGAGTCATTTGCTCTATGAAGCATGCACCCTCGGACGCGGTCTGTCATGCGGGGCGAGAACGATGTCGAATTCCGCAAACGAGGGCGAAGGCTCGAGTGCGCAGAGGGCCGATCTGCGATATTCCGGAAGCCTGCCCATGACCCCCTCTCCCCACACCACGAACACCAAGAACCAACACCTCCTTTCGTGGGTCGCCGAAATGGCCCACATGACGAAGCCCGATCACATCGTGTGGTGCGACGGCTCGGAGGAGGAGAAGAAGCTCTTCACGGATCTCGCCGTCAAGGAAGGGATCTTGGAGACACTGAACCAGGAGAAGCTGCCCGGCTGCTACTTGCACCGTTCGAACCCGAACGACGTCGCCCGCGTCGAGCACCTCACGTTCATCTGCACGCCCACGAAAGAGGAAGCGGGCCCGACGAACAACTGGATGGCTCCGAAAGAGGGCTACGAGAAGCTCGGGAAGCTCTTCGAGGGCGCGATGAAGGGGCGCACCATGTACGTCGTCCCGTACGTGATGGGTCCCATCGGCTCGCCATTCAGCAAGATTGGCGTCGAGCTCACCGACAGCGTGTATGTTGCACTCAACATGCGCATCATGACGCGCATGGGCAACGGTGCCCTCGAGATGCTCGGGGAGTCGAACGACTTCAACCGCGGCTTGCATTCCACGCTCGACGTGAACCCGGAGCGCCGGTTCATCTGCCACTTCCCGCAGGACAACACCATTTGGAGCGTGGGCTCGGGATACGGCGGAAACGTCTTGCTCGGGAAGAAGTGCCTCGCGCTTCGCGTCGGCAGCTACCTCGGCAAAAAAGAGGGTTGGCTCGCCGAGCACATGCTCATCCTCGGCCTCGAGAGCCCCGAAGGCGAGATGACGTACGTCGCGGCCGCGTTCCCGAGCGCCTGCGGCAAGACGAACTTCGCCATGATGATTCCGCCGAAGCGCTTCAAGGGCTGGAAAATCTGGACGGTCGGTGACGACATCGCGTGGATGCACGTGGGAGAGGATGGACGCCTCTACGCCGTGAACCCCGAGGCTGGCTACTTCGGAGTCGCGCCGGGGACGAGCAACGAGTCGAACCCGAACGCGATGCGCACCATCTCGCGCGACACGCTCTTCACCAACGTTGCAAAGACCCCGGACGGCGACGTTTGGTGGGAAGCCAAAGACGGGCCGATTCCGCCCGAGCTCACCGATTGGAAAGGCCAGCCCTGGACGTCGAAGTCGACCGAGAAGGCCGCCCATCCGAACTCGCGCTTCACCGCGCCCGCCACCAACAA
>JAYUKI010000882.1:0-11095 GCA_043764595.1 Myxococcales bacterium
GCCACGATGGCCGCGAAAGTGCCACGTCGGGAGGCGAGCTCGGCTTCGACCTTCTTCCGCGCGTAGGGGCGGAGGAGGGACGCCGCGACGAAGGCGACGAGCGGTGCGCTCCAAAGGACATGCACGAAGGACATGGCGTCGGATAGGCGAAAGAGGTCGTGCATCAGCGCCGCGACGACGACCCCACCGAACAGCGCGACCATGGCGGTGAGCACCCACGTGCCCATTGCGCGTTCGGACCAGTCGCGCTCGACCACGACGTGGGTCTTGCCCTCCTTCACCGCGACTAGGACCCGCCCGGCAGAGGACCGAGCACGTTCGAGTGTCTCCATCCGGCCGCCAACCTGGGTCGTGTCGAGGCCGAGTCGTTCGCGAATGACGGAAGATATGGCCTCGTATCCTTCGACGGTGAGCTCACCGTCGAGGACCTGCTCGATGCGGAGGGACGTCGGGGTCCCGAGATTGGAGAGCGGACCGAGCTTCTCGCCATCGCCCATGATCGAAGTCGAAGCGCCACCGCTTAGCTCGGCTATCCGTCGATTCGCGGCATCGAGCTCCGATTCGAGGGCGTCGACTCGTCCGTGCAGCGCCCCTTGGTCGTCGCGATACGTCATCGACTTGGAGGGTACTCCGGACGATTCGCCCGAAGCACCCGAATTCGAGCCGACCCGCCGATGCTCATCCATCCGGCTCGAGCTCCTTCGCGCCTTGCTGCCACACTCCCGAAATCCAGGCTCAGTCGCGGCAGCAGCGAAATCCGGTCTCCGCATTGACGTAGAGCGGGCCGTGACCTCGGGTCTGCGGACGGCAACGCCCGCGCACGTAGCTCCAGTGCCCTCCTTTGAGGATCATCTTGTATCCCCAGGACCGATCCGAGCGCGTCCACTCGTCCACGTTTCCAGTCATATCCGACACGCCAAAGGGGCTCACGCAGCGCGCGAACGCCCCCGAGCGCTCTCCGCTCCACATAGTGTCGATTCCGCGGGCGGTATGCCCAGTGGTCCGAGGAACGAAGGTGTCCTCCGGCGGTTCGACGCGTGGCCTATCGATCGGGCAGGCCGTCGCGTCCCTCGCATAACCGTAAGGATAGGGCCGCCCTTCTTCGCCCTCGCACGCCAGAGTCCACTCGCTCTCCGTGCAGAGCCGCTTTCCCTCCTTCTCGCAGTACTTCGAAGACTCCGAGAAGGTCGTCACGACGAGCGGAAACTCGCCATGGCGATTTGGGTATTCGTAGCGGTCCACACAGAAGCGAAACGCCTTTCGTGGAAGTGTCGCGGCAAGCGCCTTCCACTTTTGCTCCGAGAAACGCTCGCAGATGCGGCGAGGCACGCCCCAGCTCTCGCACGCAGAATCTTGGAGGTCGAGGACACCGTCGGTGTCGAGCTTCCCTTTTGCGTCGAGGAGAAGACTGCCGTGGATCTCCACCATTCCCTTCGGACATTTGCCCGAGGAGAGTGGACGCTCCCGCGGGAGCGAGGGGAGTCCGTCCGCGACGGCCTGCCAGTTCAACGTCTGCACCTGACGCCACGACAGACGAGACGCCTTGTGGACCTTGTCGATACGAAGGCCAAGCTCGAGGAGGCGCGGAGGCGCGGGAGACCACTCGGAGCCATCTGGCTCGCCCCCATCGACCGAGATTTCGGTCTCGACTTCCCGTGCCACCGTGCGTGGGCTCGCGTCCAAAAGGCGGGCAGGGCCCCCCAAGGCGGCGTGGCCGGGCTCGTCCACACTGCGCGTCGCGCACGCCTCGGTTGCGAGGCTGAAAGCACCCACGAGAAGCAAAACGATGAGGTCTCGTCTCGACGCTCTCATGGCAGGCAGTAGCCCACGTGAGAGCACGTGAAGCATCGCGAAACGCTCAAGTCCCGCAGAACGTTCGGTACGTCGACTGGGACGAACCTGGGGCCTCCATGAACCGAGCGTATTCGGTTTGGTCCTCGAAGGGTTTCGCGAGCACGGACTGCAGAGTCTCGAACGGCCCAAAGTCATTTCGTTCCGTCGCGGCTTCGATCACCTCCTCCACGCGATGGTTGCGCGGAATGAAGGCCGGATTCACGAGACGCATCGCGCTCGCGCGTGCCTCGTTCGAGGTGGTCTCTTCCGCGAGGCGCTTTCGCCAGCTCTCCGCCCACGTGTGGAACGCGCTCGGATCCTGGAACAACGAAGCTACACCGGCGTCGGCGTCGACCGAGTGGGCGGCTTCGGACAGGCGACGAAAGAACAGGGTGTGATCCACTTCGTTTTCCGCCATGCGCTCCAGCAGATCCCGCGCGAGCACGATGTCGTCCGCGCCTTCCTGCGAGAACCCGAGCTTGGCCCGCAGCACGCGTGCGTGAGCCATGTCGAAGCGCGACGAGAATCTCTCCAGCGTTTCCTGGGCCATCCGCACGGCCTTGTCTTCGTCCTCCGAGAACAGCGGCAACAGCGCTTCGGCGAGACGCGTCAAGTTCCACAAGGCCATGTTGGGCTGGTTCATGAACGCGTAGCGCCCGCCACGGTCGATGGAGCTAAAGACTTTGGCGGGATGGTACGTGTCGAGAAATGCGCACGGGCCGTAGTCCAGTGTTTCGCCGGAGATCGACGAGTTGTCCGTATTCATCACCCCGTGAACGAACCCGACGCCTATCCACTTTGCGACGAGGTCCGCCTGCGCCTCGAGGACACGCTCCAAAAGGACGAGGGCCCCATTTTCCGAGTCGATGGCATCCGGGTGGTGCCGCTCGAGGGCGTGACGAACGAGGAGCTCCAGCGCGTCTTTGTCGTTGCGAACCGCGAAATACTCGAAGGTCCCGACCCTCAAGTGGCTCGAGGCCACGCGCGCAATGACGGCTCCCGGAAGCACACGCTCGCGGTGAACGGGCTCTCCGGTGAGAACCGCCCCCAGCGCACGCGTAGTCGGAATTCCAAGCGCCGCCATGGCCTCGCTCACGAGGTACTCGCGGAGCACGGGGCTGAGCGCCGCACGTCCGTCGCCTCCGCGCGAAAACGGCGTGCGTCCTGCCCCCTTGAGCTGGATGTCCCTCCGTTTCCCGTCGGTACCGACCACTTCGCCGAGAAGAATGGCGCGACCGTCTCCAAGCTGAGGCACGAACGAGCCAAATTGATGCCCTGCGTAAGCGAGCGCGATGGGATCGGAACCTTCGGCCATCGTATTGCCCGCCAAGACGGCCACGCCCTCGATCGATGCGAGCGCGTTCGGATCGATTCCAAGCGTCTCCGCCAGCCCTCGGTTGACCGCCACGAGCTTCGGACCTCGCACCGCGGTGGGCTTCACGCGGGCGAACATCCGTTCGGGCAAGCGGGCGTAGCTGTTGTCGAAGGCGATCTTCATCCTCGGTTCTCTAGCCGATTCCACGCGGCTTCGCGCGGCCTATGCCGATCCACGCGCGGCTATGCCCATCCACGCGCGGCACGGCGCGGTCGCGCACCGGCTCTGCTTGCTCGTCGTGTTCGCCGGAGCGATGGGTGCTCGAGAGGTAGGTTGCGCCGAGCGTCGAAGGAGCTCGGCGTGTGCCATGATGTTGGAGACTCGCTCCCCTCAATGTGCTGCTCACACTGCATTCCAGGAAACGCCATGAAGCTTCCGTCCGTAATCGAGGGAGATATCACCCGACTTTCCGTAGACGCCGTCGTCAACGCGGCAAATGAGTGGATGCTCGGCGGCGGCGGAGTCGATGGGGCCATCCACGCCGCGGCAGGCGCCGAGCTGCTGGAGGCGTGTCGCGCGGTACCCGAGGTGCGTCCCGCCATTCGCTGCCCGGCTGGCGAGGCGCGAATCACCCCGGCCTTCCGCCTTCCCGCGAAGTTCGTCATTCACACGGTCGGGCCGCGCTGGCGAGGCGGGGATCGGGGCGAGCCCGAGCTCCTACGCTCTTGTTATCGGTCATGCCTGGCCCTTGCCGCAGCCTCCGGCTGTCGCTCCGTGGCGTTTCCAGCCATAAGCACGGGCGCCTTCGGCTACCCACCGGAAGCCGCCGCCCGCATCGCCGTATCCGAATGCGTAGCGTTTCTTGCATCGAACAAAGCCGTGGATACCGTCGTCCTCGTCGCCTTTGGCAAGGCCGACCATGGCATACTCAAACGCGCACTCGCGTCCGCGTCAGCCGTGTGAACGCCGGCCCCTTCTGCGAGCTGGCCCGCCGCCCAGTCTGGGCCCGAGTCCAAAGATGCTGACCGATTCGCCGTTCACCCACAAGAACCCTGTCGTCGCCTACCGGGCTCGGCGGCTTCTCGCCGGCGAGCCCGAGACCTCACCGGCGATGCGCAAGCTGCGCCGGACCATTGGTGATTCGGAAATCTTCCGAATCAGCAGAAACCCGATGTGCGTAGGGTTCGACCTTCTGACTCTTTCCGCCGTTTTGAAGCTCGGCCACCGGCTTTTGCTCGTGCTCGGTGTCTACAGCATCGTCGTTTGCCACCTCATCATCCTTGGCGAAGAGGCGTATCTGGCATCGGTTTTTGGCGAGGCCAACGAAGCCAGGATGCAGGAGCCGACCAAGTACCACTTGAAGTCGCACGCGCTTTCTCGTTCCGAGCCACATACGCGAGATTCGAAGGGACGCTCGATTCGGACTATCGAGGCGAGCAGTACAAGTCTCGCGTGCGTAGGTATCTGTGAGGCTGTCGTCGGATCGTGCGCGGGCTCTTTGTCGGGTTGCTCTGCTACGTTGGGCAACGGGATCCATGTCGACTGAAACAGAGCTGCTCGAGAGTGCCGCGGAGCTTGCTCGAGCTCCCCAAGAGGATGAGTCGGAATCGTACTGGCGTGTCGTGACCGAGCTTCACGGCAAGCCTTGCAAGGCCGTTTTCGAGCGATGCCGAGCTTGGTCCTCCAGCGTGGCCGCGCATGAAAGACGCCTCGCAGCGGACGTGCTCGGCCAGTTGGGGTACGAGGAGCGCCCGTTTCCCTTTCGGAACGAGACGATTCCCATTCTCGTCTCGCTGCTCGCCGACCCGGACGCCACGGTGATTGCCTCGGCACTCGTCGCGTTCGGACATCTTGGGGCCGAACCATCGGTCGTGGAGATTTCAGCCCTCTCCCGACATCCGAATTCCAATGTTCGACGGGCGGTGGCGATCGCGCTTCTTGGGATTGAGGCCCCCGTCGCCATCGACACTCTCGTCGACCTGTCACGCGACGAAGAAGCTTCCGTTCGCGACTGGTCGACCTTTGGTCTTGGCTCGCAGCTCGACCTCGATACCCCACGACTTCGCGAGGCCTTGCTCGCGAGAGCTGCCGATCCGGACGGGGACACTCGGGCCGAGGCACTCGACGGGCTCGTACGGCGACACGAGCCGCGCGTCCTTCCATTTCTCCTTCGCGCTCTTCAGAGCGACCTGGTGGGCTCGCTCGAAGTCCAGGCTGCGCGCGATCTAGGCTCGACGGAACTGGTCGCGTCACTCGAGAAACTGAAGGAATGGTGGGACGTCGATAGCGAGCTGCTCGAGAGCGCGATCGCGCATTGCAAAGCGGGCACCAGAGCGGAACGGACATGAGTGCAAGCGAGCCCCGCCACCTCGTCGACGGCCGTTTCGGGCACTTTGAGCCAACTACGGGGAACCGAACCACGGCGCCTTGTGCCCGGTGGCTCCTCCACGCCGCGCCTCTTTCGGCGTGCCGTCCGAGAATGAGATCTGCTACGCACGGATAGCGGAGCCGAAGCGCCTGCGGTTCCCCTCGCTCCGCCGCTCCTGCGTCGAACGTATGGCGTCAGGAAGTCCGCTCTTCGTCCTTCCCCACCTCTCATCGGACTCCCAAATGAGCTCAGCCCCCCGCGCGGACGGCATCTGCGCAACGAGTCGCTTCCTGCCGTTCCCTCGAATGGCGGTTTTCGCCGCCTTTTCCGACGCCAATCGGCTTGCCGCATGGTGGGGACCCGACGGGTTCACGAACACCATCGAGCGATTCGAGTTCGAGCCGCAGGGCCGATGGACGTTCGTCATGCACGGACCGGGCGGGGTGAGCTATCCCAACGAATGCGTCTTCCTCGACGTTTCGCCAACGAATGTCGTCATTCAGCACACGTGTGCGCCGCACTTCACGCTCACCGTCACACTCGAGGATGCCGAAGGCGGAACCCGTCTCCATTGGAGTCAGTCCTTTCCGGATCCGAAGGTTGCAGCCAGCATTTGGCACGTCATCGAGCCCTCGAACGAGCAAAACCTGAATCGGCTCGAGGCGGTCCTATCGGCACATCCGAACGCGTAGCCCGCGCTCGCGACAGGCCGACAGGCTCCCTTCCCGCCTCGCTCAACGATCGCCGACGAGCGTGGCTCGGACGTCGAGCGCCGCCGCCTTCATCTCACGAGCCGACCCGTACCGCTTGCGCCTGTCCCACTGAAGCGCCTTGTCGATCAGGTCCAAGACCCCTTCGGGCAGCCGGTGTCCAAGCTCGGAGACCCGCCCGACAGGAGTCGTGGCAGCAGCTACCAGCGCTTCCTGCTCGCTCTTGCGGGCGTGAAGCCGTCCCCCAGTGACGAGAGCATAGAGGATGGCCCCAATGGAGAAGAGATCGGCTCGAGCGTCCAATTGGTCCGTCAGCCCCATCGCTTGCTCGGGTGCCATGAACGCCGGCGAGCCCAACGTGGTGCCGATCGCGCTCCGTTCGTCCGTCGCATCGACGACTTGAGCCACTCCATAGTTGCCAATCTTCACCGAGCCCGATTCGGCCACGAAGAGCGTCTCGAGTCGAAGATCGCGGTGAAGCACCCCATGTTCGTGCCCACTCGCGACACAATCCAGCGCTTCCGCCATCCACCCAAGAGCGCGCTCGGCGGCCATGGCCGTCCGACGGAGGCCAATCGAAGGAACGCCCTGCCGAGACCACTCCGGCCCATCGTTCCGTGCGTTCTCCAGCGTCGTTCCTTCGACGCGCTCGAAGCGAGCGAAGAGGTCTCCCCGCCACTCGCCCGTCTCGTGGACTTGGATTACCGCGGCGTGTGCAACGCGTTCCGAAACCTCTTTGAGCGCCAAGAAGCGCTCTCGAACCCGGGCTCCCTTGGCATGGGTTGGACCCAGAATCCGAAGGACGTTCCGCGCGCCAAAACGGCGCACGAGGTAGGTCGACCCTAGGCAGCTGGTCCCAAGGTAGGCTTCGACACGCCATTCCCCGAACATCGTCCCGACGTGCAGTTCCGAGGCCATCGTCGAAGCGTAGCGGACCCGGAGGGGACGGCGACTGAATACCCCCGAAAGGCGGGATCTTGAAAGCGTGCGAAGCTCACCCACGCTTCGACGCGAAGGCCGCCATCCAATCGTCTCGCGACGGCAGGAGTGGCGCGATGGCCTCCTCCACGGCGCGAATGGCAACGACTTCGTCCGCAATCGAGATGCGAACCGCGTCCCCATCGCCGACCTTGGTCGCCTGAAGCGCGGCCACGGCAGCTCGGTCGACCCGCGAGACGAGCTCACTCCCCAGCCAGAGGCTTCCCGGAGCGACACCACGAACGAAACGCGTTAGCCAAGCCTTCGTCAGCGTCCCTCCGTGTATTCCACACGCTTCTTCGTAGGGTGTCGTCTCGAGGTTCGTGGTGGGTACCCAGCCCCAACGACCGACGAGCGCTTGGAGGCCATGCGCCTCGGTCATGGCGCGTTCGGCAATCCCCTCGAGGATTGCTTCGTACCGCCGACCTTCGTCGGGCTCCGCCACGTCGATCCAGAGCCCCAGCGTCGGACGAAGGGACGCGTCGCCTTCCGCGGGAGCCAGAATGCGCGTGCCGAACGACAGCCCACTTCCCGATTCCGATCCGACCGGTTCGGTGGCGAGCACGAGCACTTGGGTGTCTCGAAATGTGGACTCGAGAGACGCCCAATCGAACCCGTGCGTGCTCGTCGGAGCGAGCTTCGGTTCGCGATGAAACACGGTCACGTGAAGGGCGGAGGGATCGCCCAGGACCGCGGCCCACTCGGACGCCGCGCCCACGGCGAACTTCGCCGCGTCTTCCCGGGTCGCGTCGAACGAGACCAAGAGGAAGAGCTTCCCGCGCCCATTGAGGGGAACGAGCTGATGGGGATAGAGATCGGGGGCCGCGCGCAACGGGCGTGGCGCGGCATGGGCCACCCGAACGACGAGGTCTTCGGAGTACGCGGAGTCCGGGTTTGCGTGTGGGACGAGGGTGACACGAACCCTTCCCTCGCCTTCGGCGCGGGCCTCCAAATGCACGTTCGCGTGCACGTTCGCGGCGTGCATGATCTCGATCATCTTGTCCGGACGCTCGCGCATCAAAGTATCGAGATCCCCCACGAATCCCGGTGGGATACGCGCCTCTGGAAACGCACCGACGTAGCGTATGCGTTCGCCCTCCCGCCGTTCTTCGGGCGTGCCCTCGGCGAAGTTACGCTCTCGAGGAGATCCGAGCACGACGTTCATGCTCGTGACGGCGACAAGCCCACGATCGAGCGCGTCGCCCACGACGTGAACCTCGAGGCCCGTGGACTTGCCACCCAGGTTTTGCGACGCCGCGGCGAGTTGAGCCGGCGAGCCCATCATGAGGTCGAGCACGGTTGGCGGACGCGCCCCGAGACGATCCATTCCATACCGCGCCGCGAGCCGCGGAAGACCTTCGGCGCGCGCTTCGTAGCCGGGGCGCTCGGCCAGGCGAAAGCGCAATGTGGCGGCGACCTTCGGGCCATGGCCCTCTGCCGTGTAGCGAAAGCCCGTGCTCGCAAGCGCTCGTTCGAGACCGATGCAGTCGGCGACTTCGTGAAGCGTGTGCTCTGCAAAGAGAAGCTTCTCGGCGAAAATGCGAGCCAGCTCGGGTTCGTCGTGATTGGGCACGAGAAGGTCGCGCCACGCTTCTGGACGCCCACGCACCGCCTGGAGCCCGACGTCGTCCAACCGCTCGAAATACTCGGGAGCACTGCAGTAGCGATCCGTGCTCGCTCCGTGGTCGAAGAGCTCGAGGTCCAACACGTCGCTGTCGTGCACCTGCACCGCGAGCGCTGCAGCGCCGAGCTCCAACGAGAGCCTCGCTGCAACCGTTCGAAGCTCCGCAGCGCCGGTGTCGGTGGCTTCGTCGTAGACCGCGGTCCAATCGCCCGAGGTCGCAAGAAGCACCGTTCGGTCGGCCGGCGCATCATCCTCGACGGCGCGGAGTCCCTCGCTGGCGAACCACGAAGAAAGAAACGAGACGACACGAGCAAGGTCCGCGGCAGACGTCGCACGGAGCTGCACGTTGGTGAAGAAGGCGCCCATGACGAAAGCCTAGCCGCACCCGAGGCCGTTTCCTGCCCAAAGAGCCCCAGCTCCGTGAACAACGGTGCCGACGTCGTGTGAGCCCGCCCCTTGGGGAGGTATTTTGGAGTGCTCGCCTGCTGCGGATTGCACCGCAACGAACGCCTAACCTGCGAAAAGCGCCCCAAAAGGCGCCCCCCGGCTCACTTCCCCAAGGCCGTCTTCACCCTCGCGGTGAGCACCGTCGCGGCCTCGTCGAGCCCAACGAGCTCGGACTTCTTCGGGTCCTTCTCGGTGCGGGCCTTCACCTCGATTTGGCGGGCCGCAAGGCCCTTCGCGCCAATCGTGACGCGCAAAGGCATGCCCAACAAGTCGGCGTCCTTGAACTTCACTCCGGGACGCTCGTCACGGTCGTCCCAAAGGACCTCGACGCCCGCCGCCCACAGCGCGTCGTAGAGCTTCTTTCCCTCGGCGGCCACTTCGGGCTCCTTGCCCAAAGTGACGAGATGCACGTGGTAGGGGGCGAGGCTCATGGGCCAGAGAATGCCGTTTTCGTCGTTGCGCTGCTCGATCGAAGTGGCCACCAGGCGCGAAATGCCAATTCCGTAGCAGCCCATGACAATCGGCTTTTTGGCCTGCGCTTCGTCCAAGAACGTGGCGCCCATTTGCTGCGAATAGTGGGTGCCAAGAATGAAGATGTGGCCACCTTCGATTCCCTTGTAGGCCTTCAGCGAGCCCTCGGCGCCGCAGCTCGGGCAGTCGTCGCCTTCTTGCGCGAGCCGAATGTCCGCCACGTCTCCCGTGAAGTCCCGGCCCATGTTCACGTTCGTGAAGTGCTGATCGCGCTCGTTCGCTCCGGTGACGCCATTCACCACGAACGAAGCCGCACGATCGACCACGATTTTGCCCGCGAAGCCCGCGGGCCCGGCGAAACCTACGGGGGCTCCGGTGGCCTTCTTCACGTCGGCTTCGTTCGCGAGGAACACTTCGTCGACGCCCAGGGCGCGCGCGAGTCGGATCTCGTTCACTTCGTGGTCGCCACGCACCACGGCCATGACCGCCACTTCGCCAGCCAAGTAGACGAGCGACTTCAGGAACTTGTCCTTCGGGAGCTTCAAGAACGCCGAGACGTCCTCGATCGAGCCCACCTTGGGCGTGTGCACCTTCGTGCGCTCGCCGTGTGGGTCCGCCGCAGCCTCCGAGGCTTTGGCCATCACCGTGGCGGCTTCGACGTTGGCGGCGTATTCGCACTTTTGGCACGCCACGATGGCGTCTTCGCCGCTGTCCGCGAGGACCTGGAGCTCGGCGCTGGTAGACCCGCCCATTGCGCCCGAGTCGGCCGCAACGAGACGGTACGTGAGGCCCATGCGATCGAACGCGCGGGTGTACGCGAGACGCATGGCCTCGTAGCTCGCCTTGGCGCCCTCTTCGGTCGCGTCGAACGAGTACGCGTCCTTCATGATGAACTCGCGGCAACGAAGGAGGCCACCGCGCGGACGGGGCTCGTCGCGGAACTTCGTCTGGATTTGATAGAGATTCTTCGGCATGTCGCGCCAGCTCTTGATTTCGCGGCGCGCGATGTCCGTCACGATTTCTTCGTGGGTGGGTCCGAGGTGGAAGTCGGCGCCCTTGCGGTCCTTCAGACGAAAGAGCGTGTCGCCGAAGCGATCGAAGCGGCCCGTCTCGCGGAAGTACTCGGCCGGCAAGAGCGCGGGCATCAAGATCTCGAGGGCGCCTGCGCGATCCATTTCTTCGCGAACGATCGACTCGACCTTGCGAAGGACGCGCAAGCCAAGAGGCAAAAAGTCGTACATGCCGGCACCCACCCGACGGACATAGCCGCCGCGCAGGAGCATGACGTGGCTCACGTTGGTGGCGTCGGAGGGGACTTCTTTGACCGTGGGGATCAGGGCTTTGGTAAA
>JAYUKI010000883.1:0-11093 GCA_043764595.1 Myxococcales bacterium
AGCTCGTCGTATTGTTCGTCGGTGATTTCGCTCTTCGGGCGCTGCCACAAGGCCGTGCCACGGTTCACCGACTTCGTCTCTTCGCTTCCGTCCTTGTCCTTCGTGACGAGGGACACCGGGTGCGGCACGTAGTCCGAATAGCGCTCGACCAAGTTCCGAATGCGCCAGGTCTCGAGGAACTCCGCGTGCTCGGGCTTCAGGTGCAAAATCACCGTGGTTCCGTGCGTGGAGCGCCCCTCGGCAAGCTCCTCCACCGAGAACTCGGACTTCGCGTCCGACGACCACTTGAAGGCTTTTTCCTGCCCGGCCGCGCGCGAGATCACGTCCACGCGATCGGCCACCAGGAACGCGCTGTAGAAGCCCACGCCGAACTGCCCGATGAGCGAGAGGTCCTTCGCTTCGCCGGCCTTCGAGAGCTTCTCGTAGAGCTCGCGCGTGCCCGAGTGGGCGACCGTACCGAGCATGTCGACGAGCTCTTTTTCGGACATGCCGCAGCCGGTGTCCTCGATCGCGAGGGTCTTCTTTTCGGCGTCCGGACGAAGCGTGATGCCGTACGGAACGTCCCCCACGAGGCTCGGCTCGGTCACCGCGCGGAAGCGCAGCTTGTCGAGAGCGTCCGCCGAGTTCGAGATGAGCTCGCGGAGGAAGATCTCCTTGTTCGAGTAGAGGGAGTGAACCACCAGCTCGAGGAGGCGGCTGACGTCGGCTTGAAAGGCATGGGTCGTCATGGCGACCGGAATGTCATGCACGGCTCGCCAACTCGCAAGCCCCTCCGTGCTCCACGACGAAACTTGTGCCATCGCTGTGCCATGGGTCCACGGCGATCCGACCGGGATCCGACTGACGTTGGCGCCAAGTGCCCGATATTGCTTGGCATCGAAGCTGGCACGAAACCCGCTAAGAGCTCAAGTGCCTCCTCCCGCCGGCGGGTTTGCCCAATCCCGCTGTCGAAGGCTCTCCTCCTAGCTTTCCTTGCTTCGCTTACTGCGCGCACGCCGCCCCTCGCCCTTCACGGCGCGGGAGCGGCGTTCGCGTTTCGAACGTCGGTCAATGCGGCGCGTGCGTGGTCTCGTCGGTCGCGTGGTCGGTCGGACGATCGCCCGTCCCGAACCAGTCGTCCACGGCGGGCACGGCGAACGCAAAGTACCGCGCCGAATCCCGGAAGTGATGCGCGAGGTGCCTGCGCTTCACTTCACGAAACCACGCGGTCGTCGGCTTGTAGGCCGTGTGTGAAAAGAAATGGATCCACTCGTACGAGAGCGCAGCCGCCCCGAGGCACACGATGCCCGTGCACGCCACCGACGCACTCGGCGCCAGCAGTGCCCACGCCGCCATGTGAATCGGCACGAGCACGGCAATGGTCCACGTGGGCAAGAGCGTGGCCTTCGGCTCGAGCGGGTGCTCGTGGTGGTAGCCGTGCGTCTTCGTGGCGGCGAGCTGGAACGAGAAGCGGCCGATGCGCACGGGAGGCGCGTGCAAAAGCCACTTGTGAAGCGCCCACTCTTGAATGGGCCAATAGGCCAAGACCCCCGCTGCAGCAATGGCGTCACCAAGGCCGGGAGGCCCGAGGAACGGCCGCACGAGCAAGGCCGCGACGACCTGCGCCCCCAGCAAGCGCGGACTGCCGAACGAGAAGAACGAGCTAGCGATTTCTCGCAGGGTTTTTGGCGACCGAGGAGTGCTCATGGGGATTCCTTCTTTCGGTTCGTGCGAGACGGTTCTTCGCTTTTCCGCGCAGGGGTTTCGGGCGATATGGCGCGCTGAACGGCATCCACGGCTTTGACGATTTTGCCAATCGAAGCTTCGCCACGGGACACGATCCGGCGCGCGCGGTCGGCCGCGTTTTCGGCATCGTGGGCTTCGGTCGAATCGACCAGCGCGGCGTAGTCGTCCGTGGCACGGGTCTCGTCCGCCATGACGTGCCGGAGCTGCGCGAGAATGCCGCCATACGAAGCCGCGAGCGAGTTGAACGCGAGCTCGAGGGCCAGGTTTTCCGTGCTCGAGACGACGACTGCCCAGAAGTCGAGTGCGAGCCGGGCCAGGGCTTCGTCGTCTTTGGTTTCCCGCATGCGCGCCACGACCTCGTGCATGCTCTTCACGTGGACGCGGCTGGCGCGTCGAGCGGCAAGGCGCCCAATGACGGGCCCGAGCTCGGTGCGAAGCTCGAGGATGCCTCGCACGATGCCCGTGTCGATCGTGCCGTCGCGACCGACGACGAGCGAACCAAGAAGCTCGAGCCCCGCGGTGCGCTTGAAGTCGAGGACGCGGGTGGTGCCCCCTTGATGGATGGCCACGAGGCCCGCCTGCTGAAGGCGCTTCAGCCCCTCCCGGACGGCGTTCCGATTCACCCCGAGCAGCTCGGCGAGTGACCGCTCGGCCGGAAGGGGCTCTCCGGGTTCCATTTCCCCGCGAAGAATGCGGTCGCGAATCTGATCGAACACTTCTTCGGGCAGGAGGCGACGTGCAACGCGCTTGAACACGACCTCACCCTAGCTCGGGAGGTTTCATGGTCAACTGGTATTACCAGTAAGAAGCTTGAACCTGGACGCGCATGCAGGATCGGCCGGAAATCACCGCCCTGACGTGGGCGATGATGCGCTGCGCCGCTTGATATGGGGGCGCGGCAACCGTTACGGTACAGGCGCAATGCGCGCACGGCCGGGCTTGGCTCCATTGGTGTTCTTCGCGGCCATGCTTGGCGCCGTGATGATGCCATCGGTCGCGCGCGAGGCCTTTGCTGCGCCTTCTGCCGCAGCCGCAAAACAGAAGGCCTGCCTCGTCGCCGCCGAGCAGGGGCAACAGCTTCGAAACGCCGGGCACCTCCTCGAGGCCCGCGAGCAGTTCCTCGCCTGCCAGGTCGCCGCATGCCCGACCATCGTGCGCGAAGACTGCATCAAGTGGCTCGGGGAGATCGTGGACGTCACGCCCACGGTCGTAGTCTCGGTTCGGGATGGGAACGGCGCGGACTTGTTCGATGCGAAAATCCTCGTCGACGGTGCTCCCCTTTCCAGCGACCTTCTGGGTCGTCCTTTCCCACTGAACCCTGGAAAACACACCGTTTTGGCCACCCGCGGCGATCTCAAGAAGGAGATCCAAGTGCTCGTCGCACAAGGGGCGAAGCAACGCAGCATCGAGGTCGTGCTCAGCGAGCCGCCCGTCGCTCCACCATCGAAAATCGAGCCCCCACTTCCGTTTCCTCCGCCTCCGGTCGTCAAGGTTCTCCCGCTTCCGCCACCACCCCCGCCTCCGTTCTTCGGTCCTCAGCGCTACTCGAGCCTTGGCGTGGCCGGGCTCGGGGTCTTCGGCCTCGTCACTGGCGCGGCGATCGGTGCAGGGTACAACTCATCGATCGCAGACCTGCGTGAAGGCTGCGGGCGGACGAGCTCATGTGCCCAATCCGAGGTCGACGCGCTGACCGGAAAACGCACCACGGCCTACGTGTTGACTGGGCTCGGAGCGGTGTTGGTCGTCACGGGCGCAGTGCTCTTTGCGACCGGGCGTCCACGATCGCGTACCCGAGAGCGTGCTACTCTCGCTCCGTCGATCGCCCCCGTTCGCGGCGGAGCCTTTGCCGCACTCGAGGGTTCCTTCTGACCCCTCCGCTTGGGGGGAACACCGAATGGGAGAGCCGAACCTAGTCCCCAAGCCTCCGAGCCGCACGGTGGGCCGCTACGCCATCCACGAAGCCATCGCGCGTGGTGGCATGGCGACCATCCACGTCGGAACGTTGCTGGGGCCGGTCGGATTCTCTCGCACCGTCGCGATCAAGCGCCTCCACGAAGGGTTCGCCCACGATCCCGATTTCGTCGCGATGCTGCTCGACGAGGCACGCCTCGCGGGTCGCATCTCCCATCCGAACGTCGTATCCACCCTCGACGTCGTAGCCGAGTCCGGCGAGGTGTTCCTCGTGATGGACTACGTGCCGGGCGAGTCCGTCGCGAGCCTCGCGCGCATCCTCGCGTCCAAGAACGAGCTCATCCCCTTACGCATATTGTCGGCCATCTTGGTCGGCGCCCTCTCGGGCTTGCATGCCGCACACGAAGCACGCAACGAGCGCGGCGAGCCCCTCGCCATCGTGCATCGGGACATGTCGCCGCAGAACATTTTGCTCGGCGCCGACGGCAATCCCCGCGTCATCGATTTCGGCGTCGCCAAAGCTGCAGCGCGCATCCAAATCACACAAGACGGACAGGTCAAAGGCAAGCTCCGCTACATGGCCCCCGAGCAGGTGACCGGGGCAGAGCTGACGCGCGCGATCGACATCTTCGCGGTGGGCGTCATTCTTTGGGAGCTCTCGACGGGCATGCGTCTGCGCGACGGCGAGAGCACGGCCCAAATCGCCATCGCCATCATGGACGGCACGTACCCGACCCCGCGAGAAGCCCTAGCCGCTTCGGGCCGAAAGCTCGACGAGCTTCAAGAAAAGTACCTCCCGGAAATCGAAAAGATCATCCTTCGGGCCACGGCAATGAACCCGGAGGATCGGTACGCCACGGCCAAAGACATGGCGCGCGAGCTCGCGGACCGGGTCCCGACGGCCACCGCCGCAGAGGTCGCCGACTGGATCGAGTCGATCGCCGGATCCGAGCTCAAGGTTCGCGCGGAAGTGGTCGCGAGCGTGGAGCGCGAGTCGGCGAACGCATCCGGAGAGACCCGCCCGTCGCAGGTCATGCGGGCGCTCTCTGCTTCACGGCCCGACGCGATCGAAGTGGCCATCGGCGGCTCGAGCTCGGGCGTCATGATGTCGCCCATCCTGGTCGCGAAGGAGACCCCACGACGAAGGAGCGCGGACAAGGAAAGGGAGGCGCCCGCGCCGCCCTCACGAGGGCCTAGCTCGAACCAGAAAACGTCGGTCCTCGTGGCCATTTTTCTCTGTCTCGGTGCGTTCTTCTTGTGGCTCGCGGGCTCGACCAAACCCAAAGCCGACCTCCGGATCGACTCCGGCACCCTCGGCCTGGGTTCGGCGACTACCATGTCCTCGGGTTCGCTCCCCTCGGCGTTCGCGGATGCTTCCCTCCTCGAAGACGCAGCCACTCTCGCTTCTTCTGGCGTAGACGCCGCGCCCCCTCTCTCCTCGGCTCAACCGCGGGTCGTTCCGACCACGCCCTGCCAGCCGTTCACCTACGACGAACAAGGCGTGAAGCGGTACAACCCCGACTGCGTTCACTGAGAGCCAGACGCGCGGGCGCACCTTGCCCTACATCCTGAGCGACAATGATTGACGTCGCCGCGGGAGGCGCCATCATGGTAACCGGGTCCATCCAAGTGGGGAACATGTCCGCCTCGCGTGCACGAGTCGTGGTGGTGCTGCTCTTGGCAGTACCTCCGCTCGCCGCGGTGGCATGTTATTCGACCGACGGTCTGGTCGGCCCAGAGGACGCGAGTGTTCCTCCGACCGACACCTTCGTTCCCCCGCCGGACACGTCCGTCCCCCCACGCGACGCCGGCCCCGATACCCACGCCGATGCGGAGGACGGCTTCGTGCCACAACCCTTCGATGCGGCGTGCGGGACTCCCATTTTTTCGGACGACTTCGACGACGAAGGGGTAGGCCTCAATCTTTGGTCTCCCGATTTTACGTCGGGATCCGGTCAGCGCATTGCACCGGGCCGCGGCGGAGTGGGCGGCGCGGCCGAGCTTTCCATAGCGGCGGACACGCTGGGTTATGCCCAACTTGGCTATCAGCTTCCGCTCACCGACCGCACTGTGATGCGCTTCTTTTTCCGCGTCGAACAGTCTCCCACGGCGGTGAACGTCCTCGAAGCCATCAACGGCCCGAACTTCCGAATCGTGGTGGAGGCCCCGGCGAACGACGCGACCTCCGCGCCCGAACGCACCATTTCGGCCATCGTCCCGGGCAATACCACCCAGCGTTGGGTGAACATCAAAGTCGGCGACTGGCACGAGCTGCAGATCGTCCTCGATCGCCGCAAGACCGACGGCGGCGTCCAATTGATCGCGCAAATCACGCTCGACGACATGTTCGTGAGATCGTTTCCGACGCGGTTCACGTCCCCCGAAATGCCCAGCTTCTTCCTCACGGCGAGGCGAGTCGTGTCGAAGCCCGCGGCCTCGGTCGTCCAGTTCGACGACGCGAGGCTCTGGAGCTGCACCGACCAAGACCTCTGAAGACCGCGGTCGGCTCGGCGACGTGATGAGGCTACTTCTTCCGCGCGAAGATCCGACGAATGGCGAGCCACATGCGGTGGAAGCGTTCGCTGACCCGGTCGAGCCGCATCTTCATGAGGTTTCGACGCACCTTTCCTCGGGCCACCAGGGTCGAGGGGCGTGCCGCAGAGTGCATTCCGTAGGTGGCGTAGAGACCGATGAGGTCGGCCACGAGGTCGCTGATTCCTCGGGTGTCGAGCTCGTGCGGTTGGCAGTAGCTGTCGGGCTTGTTGCGGATCATGCACTTGGCAATGACCAGCATGATGTTCCCGTCGATGAGATCGCCGTTGCCGTCGAGGTAATGTTTGTACGAAAAAAAGCGGTCGGCGGGGGCCACTTCGGTGCCGTCTTGTTTCGGCGTACGCATCGACTGGATGACGCCGAACTCGTGCTGGAGATACCCCTCGATCGTGTTCGTCTCTTCGGCCTTTTCGTACTCGATGAAATTGTGGAACGCGTCGTAGAGAGTCTTCGGATTCGCGTAGGCCCCGGAGATCAAATAATAGAGCATCGCGCCGAGCGAATAGATGTCCGCCGGGCGTCCCACGGCTTTCTGGATGCGCGCGCGCACGTTCGCTTCGGTCACGTCCGTGTAGGGGCGTGACAAAACGAGGCGCTTCCTTTGGCGATCCGCGTAAACGATGGGGTATTGCTCGCCGCGATTGAAGAGCGAGAACGAGTCGTTCTTGGCAATCTGAATGTAGAAGTCCTCGAAGAACTCCACTTCGGGTGAGCCGTTTTGCACGTTCACCAAGAGCTCGATGATGTTCGTCTCTTGTTCGGGGCTCTGGAAAAAGAGCGTGCCTGGTACGGCCGTGCGCATTTGCGTCATGCCGAAGTTCACTTCTTCGTCGTTAAGCTTCGCCACGTTGAAGTCGGCCAAACGAACTTGGAGCGCCGAGCCTTGGAGGTTCGGGTCCGGGAGCTTGATGAGGACGTTCGCCGGCTTCAGGTCGCGGTGGCAAATGTTGCGGACGAGGTGGGCGTACTCGATGGCCGAAGCAATGGGCAGCACGTAGTCGAGCACGCGAAAGACGCGCTCGGTCATGGTGGCCGCCAAAAGGTCGTCTTTTTGGCCCCTCGAGCGGGAGCCCTTGAGGCGCTCCTCGAGCGACATTTCGAGGCGCTCCAAGATCATGAACTCGGGATCGACTTTGTCCCGAATGGAGGGCGGCACGAACGACTCGTCCCCTTCGCCGGAGGCCAAGAGCTCGACCACGTTCGGGTGCCCTTGCACGCGCTCGAGGAGCTCTTTTTCCATTTGGAAGCGCATGTGATCTTCGTCGCTGACTCCCTTTTGGAGAATCTTGATGACGATCTCGCGCCGATAATCGGTTTTGGACTCGAGCCAGCGCTCTTCGCCCAAGTAGGCTTTTGCGAAGCGACCGGAGCCAAGCTCAATCGGCATTTGGCGCGCGTCGAGCATGAACGAATAGGCGCGCGAGCGAACGACGTGAAATGGGCTATGGGCGCGCTGCACCGGCGCCGGTGCGGGCGTGTACGCACCTGTGACGGAAGGCAACCCGACCTGGCCCGGCGGTGGCGTGGGAAGGTAATTTCCGTGCGGCGGGCCTTGCTGGGGTCCTTGGGCCGCAAATCCGTGCAGCGTGGAGGGCTGAGCCCCAAGTGGGCCTTGGCCGTAATTGGGACCTCCTTGCTGCGGGGCTTGGGGAGGATACGAAGGGCCTTGGGGAGGCACCGAGGGCGAAGGCGGCGCCGACGAACGCGGAGGGGCGTCGAGCGTGGGCGTCGTGGCGGGTGGCGCGGGGGCGTGGGGCACCGGAGGCGCCGGTTTCGGACCGAGCACGCCAGTGGGAGCCGTGGTCACGAGGGACGGAAGAACGGGCTTGGGCGGGGTGACCGATGGCCTTGCAGGCGAAACGGCGGGCGGAAGGCCTTGCGCCGCTTGACCAGGCATTGGAGGAGCTTGACCGGGCATCACGGGAAGCGTCCCCGAAGGCGCACGCATGGCCGGAAGCGCAGAGCGGAGCTCGGCCGGTGACGGCGGTCCCGAAGGTGGCGCGGGAGTGCCAATCATCGCACTCCGAGGCGGGGTCACCATGGGAGGAAGCGCGCCACTCGAGGGTCGGGGTTTTGCGGGGCCATCGGGTTGGGAGCCCCGCCCCGAAGCCGAGGCGTCGTGGGGCGTGAACGCGGTGGGGGTCGACGTGGAGATGAAGCTTACGGGAGCACCTGCCGAGGCCGCGCGTTCTCCGGTGAGGAGCTCGTCGGGCATCGCGACCATGCTCGTCTTCTGGGCATCGGCGTCACCGTCGACCTCGAAGTCGAGGTCCACGAGATCTGCATCGTTCCGGCTTTGCTCCACGGTTCGGCTCCCTCGCACGCTCGTGCCCCCAGCTTCGGCGGTCACGTTCGTGCCACGATCACGACTTCGCGAGTGTCCGCGACGAACAAAGCGACGGCCTGAGTGGCCCTCGCGAACGGTACCAGAACCGGTTGACCATCGACGACAAAGAGGGTCCCTTCGGGGGTCTTCGTGCCGAACACCAGGTTCGTCGTGAGGCGCACGGTGCGGTCCGCGGCGACCACTTCGATGCGCGCGTCCTCGCCCACGAGCACCGCGGCAGAGGGCCGAGCATCGTCGCGTTTGATGAACCCCGAGAGGCTCTTCACGTTGACCTTGTCGGACGTGGGCTGGAACGAGAGGCGAAGTCGGCTCTCTCCGCGCGCCGTCATGAACGTGAGATCCGCGCGCTCGTTCGTTTCGACGACGCGCACACGAGCCTCGACGGCGCGCGAGTGCGACGACGGAGCCGAGGGAACGATGCCGCTTCCCGAGGGCGGAGCCCCACCCCGCGACGGGTGCCCTTGGCTGCGCATGGGCGCAGAGTCGGCCGCAGAAGGCACACGCGAAACGGCTGCGCGCACGGCCCGTGCGAACGAGGTGGCATCGGGAAAACGCGCCGCCGGGTTCAACCGAAGGCACGCCAAGAGCACGTCTTCCATGGGCTTCGACAGGCGCGACGCTTGGAGGACGTACGTGACGTAGTCGTCGTCCGCCATGCGTCCCGCGAAGGTGTCCCGCACCTGCGAGGTGGCAAACGCAGGCGAGCCCGTGAGCATGAAATGAAGCACCAAGCCGAGCGCGTAGACGTCGGTCGTGGGACCTTCGACGCCACTCCCGAGCTGCTCGGGGGCGGCCCAGCGCGGTGAGCAAAGCGTGAGGTGTGCAAAGGTATCGTTCGGTTGCCCGACGGGCGCCGACGAGCGCGCGATCCCGAAATCGGCGAGCTTCGGGACACGGGAGCCCGAGACGTCGCCGAAGAGAATGTTCGACGGCTTGATGTCGCGATGAAGAATGCCGTAGCCGTGGGCCTCCGCCAGGGCGCCGGCGATGGTCTCCACGATGTCCGCGGCTTCGGGCTCGGTGAGTGGCCCTTTGGCGCGAACGAGGGAATCCAGGTTTCCGCCGGAAAGAAACTCGGCCACGTGAAAAGGCGAGCGTTCTTCGAGTGGGAGGCTCGGATCGCCGAAGTAGCCGAAGTCGTAGATGCGAAGCGTATTGGCGTGTTGGAGCTTCGAAAGGGCCAAGGCCTCTTTCAAGAAGTGAGTGTAGGTTGCACGAAAGAGCGCGCGACCACTGGTGGAGCCCGAGCCTTCGGACAACGTGGTTCGAAGAACCTTCACGCACACGATGCGCTCGAGTCGCTCGTCCCACGCGCGGTAGATGGAGGCCATGCCACCGCTGTCGAAACGATCGTGCACGGTGTAGCGGTCCAAAAGACGGCTACCCGGCTGAAGCTCGAGCTCGTGACGAGGTAGGCTCATTCCTTACGCCGGACCCTACTTTGGATTTGCTTCTCCGGCACGCGACGGAAGACGCTTTTCGAATGCGATTTTGCGCACGCATCCATGCATGCTGCAAATTTCTTGCGGGGCGGAAAAGAAGGCCCCTCGGCGACCGGAGGGGCGTGGTGTCAGCGTCGGCGCGGGCGGGCTTCGGCTTTCGTTTTGCGCTCGAACGCGAGCTCGTAGGCGCGCTGCACTTCACGGAACGCCGCTTCGTTGCCACCGCGATCGGGGTGCGTCTCCAAGGCCTTCTTTCGGTAGGCGCGCTTCACTTCTTCGGCGCTCGCCGAAGGTGGAAGGTCGAGCACTTCCCACACCGAGCGTGGTCCCTCGGGCTTGGCCTTGGGGCTTGGTTTGGTCTCTTCGTGCGCTTCGTTGGCGCGAGTAGGCTCGGTCTTCTCGAAGAACGCAGGCTCTCCACGAAGCACGCGCGTCCAGGCTTTGGCCCACACGGCTTCGATCTCGACGAGCTTCGCGCCGGCCGCTTTTTCGGCCTCGGCGAGGGCCTCTTCGCGCGTGCGTGCGCCACCGCTCGAGGCGTCCGGTTTGCGGAACGGATCGCGCGAGGGAGGTCCACTCCACCACGCGGCCCACAAGAAGCGACGGCGCTTCGTGGGAGCAATGGAACAGACGGGAACGAAGAGATCGGACATGCGCAAACGCCGTGAAGGGCCAAACAAAAGCGCGTCGTGGTTTTGGGCCACGACGCGCGCATTCCTCGAGAAAAAGAGGCCGCTTACGCGATCACTTCTTCTTCGGGTTCATGGCCTTCTTGAGAAGGTCGGCGAACGTTCCGAGCGAAGCGGGGGCCTTCGAGGCGGCGCGGGCTTCTTCGAATTGGGCGCGCTCTTCGGCGTCTTTGGCGGCGCGGAAAGAGAGACGCACTTTGCCGTCGCCGGTCTCGAGGACCTTGGCTTGGACCTTGGTGCCTTCGGGGAAGGCCTTGCGGAGATCGGCGCCGCGCGGGAGGCCGGTTTCCACGTTCGGGACGAGGCCGCGTCCGCCACGGCCCGTGATGCCGTCGATCTGCACGAAGAGCCCGAAGGTCTCGTGTTTTTCGACCACACCGGTGACCACGGCGTTCACGCGGACGCGCTCGGCGGTGCTGGCTTTCA